>JACKNY010000002.1:0-373374 GCA_024234615.1 Pseudomonadales bacterium | reverse complement strand
TGGTAAGCGAGCAGGGCGGCAATAATAGTTGTTGCTAATGAGCTGATAAAACTGATTACCGCATTCAAGCGGGGTTGGACAAAGCGAGTGATGAGGTCAATATTGATGTGGTCGCCCTGACGGCTGGCGACCATCGCGCCGATTAGCCCAACCCAAAGCACCAGCACGCGCAGTAACGCATCACCCCAAATAATGCCGCTGTCATAAAAATTGCGTAGTCCAATCTGGGTGATGGCTAGCAGCAGCATCGACATGAGTAGGGTGACCAGGATGGTATCCTCTAGCGCCCGCAGCCAACGAATCATCGATGTGGCGCTGACTTTTATCATTTGTGCGCAATTTCCGTTCGGTACTCTTTGAGCAGTTGATTAAGCTGATTGAGTATTTCCGGAGAGATAATTTTTTGCTCGACCATCTGACGGACTGACGCTTCTGCACGCTCATGCCATTCGTTCAGGGTGTCTGGATCGGGCTGCACAAGCTTAATCCCCTGCTGTTGAAGGGCTGTAAATGCGGCAATGTTATCTTTTCTATTTTGTTGATCAATACCCAGAAAAGTACGGGTCATGACTTCCTTTACGATAGTCTGATCGGCGGGGGCGATTTTACGGTAGGTTTTCTCATTGAGTGCGAACACAGCATAGACGTAGAGCAGTGGTAGGTCGGTCAGGTAGCTCACTTGGTTATGCCACTGCAAAGCTATTGCTGCGATAGGGGAAGCGGCAACGGTATTGACGAGCCCAGTTTGCAAACTGGTGAGCACATCACCGATGGAAAGAGGAATAGGGTTGATACCATAGGTTTGCATCGCGCTAATACCCATGGCGTCGGTGTCAGGCACCCAAACCTTTAGTTTTTGCAAATCCGCGACCGAGCTGACGGGCGATTTGGACAGGGTGTAAGCCAAGCCACCCTCGCTTAGACCGAAGGTGATGAAACCACTCTGTTTGAAACCCTCTATTAAAACGGCATCCATCTTCGAACGCACATAATCGATCTCATCAAAGGATCTAAACCGTAGCGGCAGGCTATATACTTGGCTGTCAGGGTAATAGGGTGCAAGACTGCCGGAAGGCATCGCCGCACCATGTAATTGCCCCACTTTTATTTTCCGTAGTACGGCTTTGTCGTCACCCATAACACCGCCGGGATAAAACTTAAAACTGACGCGGTTATCGGTGCGTTCGGAGATCTCCTTAGCCCCTGCTTTCATGCGATTCATCCAATCGGAGCCGTCCGGGGCAAGGGTGGCTATTTTGAGTACTTGCGCGTTTGTCGCACTGGTGAACAGCAAAAAACTTAGGATGATGTATTGGATTAGTCTCACTATTTTTTCCCGGCTCTTTTGTCGTGTGATTCTATTTTGATCGGCGGGCTAAAAATACGCATCAGCGCTGCTCAACAATTCCTGCGCCTGTTTCTTGGCTAGTGTATTGATCAGGGTTAACCCGGTAACCTTGGCGTCGGCTGCGACCACTTCGTTTAACAGCCGATCATGCAGTTCACGCTCAAATAACAATCTTGCGTAGCGACGCGCATAGGTAACTTTAGCCATGAGGTTTTTGCCGTCCGATAATGTAATGGCGCGCTGAAAATGCTGTTGGCCAACATCGGGCTTTCCACCCAAAGCTGGTGGTAAAAGGGTTGCCATCACGCCAAGATAAATGTGTGCCGATCCGAGATCGTAGCTTTCATCGAGCAAGATCACCCGTTCCATAATGGTTTGTATTCTGGCGATATTGGCAATCGCATTCCAGTCATCACTGTTGGCTTCAATCCAACCTGCCCAGCTGGAGCCAAGCGCATAGAGTGTATCCAAATCATCGATTTGGAAGCTTTCAACCACTTGTTCGAAGCTATCAAAGGGCTGACTGGTTATCTGACAGGCTTGTTTTTTCTTTTGGCAGACGGCATTGGCGGCATAGTTTAAGGCTTTTAGTGATAACAGCTTTGCCTGCTTTGGATTGCTGGTAAAGACACCAGCATAAGCACTGTTAAGTTTTGCCGCCGCGAGTAATAAACCAGGATTGTTTGGGTCGCTTTCGATCAAGCCATCGAGCAGGAGGAGATAAGCGGGTAAGCCTTGTTCTACCGTATCAATATCGTCGCTGTTCAGAACAGCACTGGATAAGCTCTGCGCCAGATTTTCAGTGGCGGAGCTGACCATCAGGCTGCAACCACTAAGCACGGCGGTTAACGCCATTGCGGTGGTTAAACTTACGCTGCGTTTGAACCAATCGGTGAGAGTTTGAGGTATCGTTTTATACACTGTTTTTTAGTAAAAAGACTGAACAATCTGGATGTTATTACGGAACAATTGGTTAGTTAGTATAGGTTGTTGGTCATAAATTCCCTAAATATTTTTATAGTCATAGCCTGTAGCCGTTGCATTTCTATATAATTTGCCCCTCGTTTCATTTCTAAGGCTAAGTTTACGTTCAATGGGTTTGTTAGCGCTGGGCATTAATCACAAAACCGCTCCCGTTGAGGTGCGCGAGCGTGTTGCTTTCGCACCGGAGCATATGTGGCAGGCGTTACGCAAAGTCGTGCATGACTTGTCTTTAGATGAAGTGGTCATCGTTTCTACCTGTAATCGCACCGAACTTTATTGTGTTTCTGAACTGGAGGGTAGTCGCGCTCTCCTGGAATGGCTCGGCGATCATCAGGGGTTATCTCACGATGAATTGGAGCGTTGCAGCTATGCGCACTGGGATGAAGAGGCCATCAAACATGTGATGCGCGTAGCCAGTGGCTTGGATTCGATGGTGTTGGGTGAGCCGCAAATTCTGGGTCAGATTAAGTCTGCCTATGCAGTGGCTAATGAAGCGAATACGGTCGGAAGCTACCTGACCCGCTTATTTCAAGAAACCTTCGCTGTGGCCAAACAGGTAAGAACAGAAACCTCCATCGGACAAAATCCGGTTTCTGTTGCTTACGCCGCTGTTAGCTTGGCGCAGCATATTTTCGCCGATTTAAGTAAAACCCAGGCTTTACTCGTGGGTGCGGGTAAAACCATTGATCTGGTAGCGCGACACTTACAACGCAATGGCGTCAAAAATATGGTGGTGGCAAACCGTACTTTGGAGCGTGCCCTGGAAGTGGCGAACAATTTCGGTGCCAAAGCGGTGCTGTTGTCGGATATTCCCGAACAGTTGGTTTATGCGGATATTGTGATCACTTCAACCGCGAGCCAATTACCCATTTTGGGTAAAGGCGCGGTGGAGCGGGCATTGAAGAAACGTAAGCATCGTCCGATCTATATGGTGGATATTGCGGTGCCCCGTGATATTGAGCCCGAAGTAGGCAACCTATCGGATGTTTATCTCTACTCAGTGGATGATCTAGAACAGGTGATTGACGAGAATATGCGTTCGCGTCAGAGCGCCGCTGAGGAAGCTGAACAACTGGTGGAGCTAGGCGCAATCAATATGATGCGTAGTTTGCGTGCCCTGGATGCCGTGGGCACACTTAAAGCCTATCGCGAAAAGGCGGAGCGCATTAAGGATTTCGAATTGGAGCGTGCCCTTAAACAGTTGGCCAATGGGCAAACACCGGAACAAGTCATTCAATATTTTGCCAAGGCCTTGACCAATAAGTTGATTCACTCGCCCAGTATTCAGCTGAAAAAAGCCTCTGCTGAAGGTCGCACCGAAATGATGGCCTGGGCGCAGGAGTTGTTTGAGCTCTCCGATCAGGATATCAATAAAAATAATTAGTCCACACCCTCATGCTCGGCATACACTAGCAACACTTTATTTACCTATTTGAGACAAGTCACCAAGAATGAAAGCATCAATTATCAATAAATTGGAGCACCTGAAAGATCGTTACGAGGAACTGGCCGCGCTGTTAGGTGATCCAGAGACTATCGCGAAGCAGGATAAATTTCGCGCCTATTCGAAGGAATATGCGGAAATCGAGCCGGTAGTAGTCTGTTTCGGACAGTATCAGAAAGCGGTGAAAAATTTTGAGGAAGCGAATGAGCTGCTTAAGGATGGCGATGCGGAAATGCGTGAAATGGCGGAAGAGGAGGTCATGACGGCGAAGCAGCAAACTGATGATTTGACGATAGAGCTACAAAAACTGCTGCTACCCAAGGATCCGAATGACACCCGCAATACTTATCTTGAAATTCGCGCTGGAACCGGTGGCGATGAGGCCGCCATATTCGCTGGTGATTTGTTCCGTATGTATTCGCGTTATGCGGAAAATTGTGGCTGGAAGATAGAAATTATCAGTGAAAGTTTAGGCGAGCACGGCGGCTATAAGGAAATTATTAGCCGCGTTGTCGGTAAGGATGTCTACGCCAACCTTAAGTTTGAGTCGGGTGCGCACCGTGTGCAACGCGTGCCGGAAACTGAGTCGCAGGGGCGTATTCATACCTCTGCCTGCACCGTCGCGGTCATGCCGGAAGCGGATGCGGTAGATGAAATGGAGATCAACAAGAATGATATACGTGTCGATACTTTTCGGGCTTCCGGTGCAGGTGGCCAGCATGTCAACAAAACCGATTCTGCTATTCGTATAACCCACATCCCCACGGGGATAGTGGTGGAATGCCAGGACGAGCGCTCGCAACATAAGAACCGTGCCAAGGCAATGTCAGTGTTGCAGGCGAAACTGTTAAGCTCGGCGCAATCGCAACAACAGGCGGAGCAGGCGGATGAGCGCCGCAGTCTGGTAGGTTCCGGTGATCGTTCGGAACGCATTCGCACTTACAATTACCCGCAGGGACGAGTGACGGATCACCGGATTAACCTTACTCTTTATAAGTTGCCGGAAATTATGGAAGGCGATTTAGATACGGTGATTGAAGCGCTGATCAACGAACATCAGGCGGATCAGCTCTCGGCGCTTTCTTCCGAAGAATAATGGCAACGATAAAGCAGACACTGGCGCTGGCGGGTAGGCTCGATGGACTGAGTGATACCGCCCGGTTGGATGTCGCAGTTTTATTAGCACATGCGTTAGAGCGCGATAAAACCTATCTTTATACTTGGCCTGATCGGGAGTTAACGGCGGCACAACAGCAGGTTTTTGAGTCCCTTTTGGTGCAGCGGCAAAAAGGTGTTCCGATTGCCTACCTGGTAGGCGAGAAAGAATTTTGGTCGTTACCGATTAAGGTCAGTTCGGATACGTTGATTCCACGGCCGGATACGGAATTACTGGTGCAGCTTGGGTTAGAATTATTTGCCTCCGATTCTCCGCGAACTATTGCCGATCTGGGCACTGGAACGGGTGCTATTGCACTTGCGCTGGCACATGAAAGGTCTAGATGGCAAGTTTTGGGGGCTGACATAAGTCCGCAGATAGTGGCCTTGGCTGAGCAAAATCGCGTAGCATTTCAGTTAATGAACCTGCGTTTTGTGGTAAGTGATTGGTGTTCGGCATTGCCGAAGCAAGCCTTTGATTTGATTCTGGGTAATCCGCCCTATATCGCCGCCGATGATCCGCATTTGCTCTGCGGCGATGTACGGTTTGAGCCGAAAACGGCATTAGTATCCGAGGAAGATGGTTTGCACGATATTAAATGTATTGCGACACAGGCCAAAGACCATCTCAAGTTGCAAGGATTTTTATTGCTGGAGCACGGCTGTCAGCAAGCGCAAGCGGTGCGGGAAATATTGTCTGCTGTCGGTTATAGTAACATGAAGACTTTTCAGGATTTAGCCGGATTGGATCGCGCCACTCAATGTCAGTGGCGGGGAGAAGAAGCTTTATGATGAATGACGAACAATTATTGCAGTACAGTCGCCAAATAATGCTGCCGGAGGTTGATATCGAAGGGCAGGATAAACTATTAGCCGCCAAAGTGTTAGTCATCGGGTTGGGTGGCTTGGGCTGTCCTGTCGCCATGTATCTTGCGGCGGCAGGAGTTGGGCATCTGACTTTGGTGGATTACGACGAGGTTGACCTGACTAATTTGCAGCGGCAAATCGCTCATACCTTGAAGGATGTCGGAAGGGCAAAAGTTCATTCCGCCAAACAAACGCTACTGGCGATTAATCCGAGTATTAATGTGGTTAGCATTGCCAAGAAGCTTGAGGGCGAACAGCTCGAAGCACAAATCGCCGATTGTGATTTGGTTCTTGATTGTACTGATAATTTCAGTACCCGTTACGCTATCAATGCGGCCTGTGTGCGCCAGCAAAAGCCATTGGTGTCGGGCGCGGCGATTCGCTTGGAAGGACAGCTGGCGGTATTCGATGCACGTGATGTGCAAAGCCCTTGTTACCAATGTCTTTATCCTGAAGGTAGCGAACAGCAACTAAGTTGTTCCGAAAATGGCGTGATTGCGCCGCTAACCGGTATTATCGGAACCATGCAAGCGTTGCAGACGATCAAACTTATTATCGGTTTTGGCGAAACGCTGGTGGGGCATTTATTACTGTTTGATGCAAAAAGTATGAATTTTCAACGTTTGCGTTTAAATAAAAATCTGAACTGTCCGGTTTGTCAGTAGCATTTCCTTTGATGGACGTCTCCAACTAGGCAGGATTCCGTTAGCTAAAAATCTAATATATTCCCGTAAGGCAGAAATTTATTACTGGAATTCTGTTTGATCCATTGAATTAGTTCTTGATCCGGGAATGCGCCACGGCTTTTCAGGGCGCGACATAACCAGACTACTGGCGATAAGCTGCCTGCTTCCCAGCCCGGTAATTGTTCTTCGGCGAGGGTAAAAAAACGCGTTAGATGGATGAGTTCTTCATTGCTGAGGTTTTCGGCTGCCTGCGCCCAGACATCTTTATGCGTTTTCATAAGAGGGCGATGGCCATCGATTTCCTGTTGCGATAATTGCTGGTTCAGCTGCGCCAATTGGTCGGCTTCGCTAAGAGCAATAAAGCGTCTCAGTATCTGTTGATCGATTGTGGCGTTAGTATTTTTCTGATCCTGGTTGGGATCCCAGTTACCAATAGTCACCTTGTCTCCTCAAGCCTGTTTGGGTGAGTTGATAATGTATAGATGAATGGCTGTTATCTCAAGGGGCTTGAGGAAAAAGGCTGATTGGGAAATTCAATATGAAACAGCGCACCGCCTAAATCCGATTGGTCGATGCTCAATTTGCCTTGATAGCTGGTGATGATTTCCAGCGCAACCGTCAACCCGATGCCTTGGCCTGGCTGGCTGGTATCCGCACGTGCGCCTCGGTGCAATATGCGAGCTTGTTCGGTTGCCGGAATAGGCGCGCCATCGTTCTCGACACAGATCGATAACTGACTATTTTCTGTGGTTGAAACAACCTGGGTTGCCTTTAACCTCACTGTGCTTCTGCAGAACTTGAACGCGTTATCCAGTAAGTTTCCTAATACCTCCATAAGATCTCTTTCATCACCCACAAAGCGGCAAGGGGCACCAATTTCCAGTTGCGCAGTGACTTTTTTATCCAGGTAAACCTTTTCCAGCGAGCGTATTAACTTCAATGCCAGGGGCTCCAGGTCGATGGGTCTGGAGATCAATGAGGTTTCAGGCGATACCGCACGTTGTAATTGGTAGCTGACGAGCTGATCCATCCGATTAATCTGTTCGTTGATAGTGCTGAGTGATTCACTATCTATGGGGGTAGGTTTGGTGGCGGTAATGCCACGCAATACCGCCAAAGGGGTTTTTAAGCTGTGGGCAAGGTCCGCCAAAGTGTTACGATATCGCTGCCGTTGCCTGCGTTCATTTGCAATCAGTAGATTTAGGTTGGTCGCGACAGGTTCTAACTCAGTTGGGTAATTTCCGGATAGCTGATCCTGCTCACCCAGTTCTATACGGTGTAGGTCTTCGGCCAGTCGCGGCAAGGGGGCAAGTCCCCAGCGTAAAATCATTCCTTGAATAGCTAGCAATAGTAGGCCGAGCCCACCCAGCCAGCGCCAAAGGGTTTGTCGAAAACCGCTGATTTCAACATCAATGGGGGCGCTGTTTTGCAGTACGTGAAAGCTATAACGGCTTTCGGAGCCATTCTGATTTTCCCAAATAACGCCATAACTAATCCGGTAGAAGCTTGCGTCGTCTATTTTGATTTCTGTGAGACGGTAGTTGCCTGGTGAGGTGGGTGTTTGTGCGGGTAAGCGCAAACTAATCGCTGATGGTGAGCGCCAAACTTCATTGCCGTCTTGCCCGATAATCATACCGTAGCGCCCTGAGTCTATGCGGTTGAATTCTGGGTCTTGCAACAGTGCGGGCATAACCAGCTTGCCATTCTCATCTTCCGCAGCTGTCAGTAGTGCGTAGATATGAGACTTGAGTCTTTCCATTAAAGCGTTTTCAACGCTGTGTTGAAAGGCGCGATCCAATGTATAGCCTGTTAGGCCAAGAAAAAACAGCAGTACTAGGAGTGCGGTTAATGCCAGCCGGGTTCTAAGTGAGCGCATTGGTAGCGAGCCTGTTAAGCGCCGAGGTCGCTGTTAAATCGATAACCCCGACCGCGCAAGGTTTGGATGGGTTTGAGGTGGCCCTCAGGATCCAGCTTTTTACGCAAGCGCCCAACAAATACTTCAATCACATTGCTGTCGAGATCAAAGTCCTGGTCGTATATGTGTTCGGTCAGTTCGGTTTTGGAAACCACCTTGTCAGGGTGCAGCATCAGGTACTCCAAGACCTTGTATTCATAGGTGGTTAAACCTAACTCTGTTGATTCGCAATGCACCTTGTGGGTGGCCGTGTTAAGTTCAACGGGACCAATACGTAAGGTTGGAGAGGCCAGCCCCGCAGAGCGGCGCACCAGGGCGTTTAGCCTAGCCAATAGTTCCTCAGTGTGGAAGGGCTTGACGAGATAGTCATCCGCTCCTGCTTCCAGTCCTTCCACCTTATCTTGCCAATGCCCGCGCGCAGTAAGAATCAAGATAGGGTAGCTGCGCTGTTGCTTGCGCAGGGCCTGAATCAAGTCAATACCATTTAATTTTGGTAAGCCAATATCAATCACGGCGACATCATAGTTATATTCAACGCCGTTAAATAGGCCTTCTTCACCATCCTCCGCGCAGTCTACACTGTAACCGGCCTGTACGAGTGATTCAGCGAGTTGCCGCCGTAGTTGTGGTTCATCTTCAACTATAAGTGCGCGCATATTCAGGGGTTTCGACCTAGTTCTTGCCGCGTGATTTTTCGCGAGCATTAATACGCACAGTCTTCACACGGCCTTTGTCGGTGAGCAGTTTAATCCGATAAGCATGATTGCCGTTGTTTTGCTCTAAATCGGCAGACAGCACTTTACCTTTGTAACGACTTTTGGCTATAGCAATGGCCTGATCCCTGCTGATCAGATCCTGCTCCGCCAAAATTGTCCTGTTAGGCCAAAGTCTCTGCACCGGCTGTTGCGCCGCAAAACCCGTCGCGGCAAACGTTAGGCTCGTTATCAGCAGTAAGATGTTTAATTGCGCTATCACTGGAATTGACGCCCGTCCATATAGAAGAAACTTGTGTCATGCGAGGACAACTTTAGTCAAGTTCGTTTAAGGTTGACTAAGTAATGGTATCTCACAAAGATTCCCTGCGTCGACATTCGTTAATAACGATAGCGTTGTGACGAGCCGAACTCCTCTGCCGGAGTGACTGATACGCGAACTTTAATGCGGTCGCCCGGGTGGTTTTCAGTTTCTGTGCTGTAGGTATTTCCTCGGTATTTGTAGAGCACATGATAGCCAACGATACGCTCCTCGTCATGGTAATCCTGATAGGTTTTGCATACTTGTTCGGTGCTATAGTATTTACCACCCTGGCTATTAGCATGATGGCGACCGAGATCCCGACCAATCGAACCACCGAGCAGGGCTCCCACCAAAATACCGCCGCGCTTGGCATCTTTATTATGTCCC
Source organism: Pseudomonadales bacterium (assembly GCA_024234615.1). NCBI lineage: Bacteria > Pseudomonadati > Pseudomonadota > Gammaproteobacteria > Pseudomonadales > Pseudomonadales bacterium. The sequence continues at coordinate 363,571 of JACKNY010000002.1, read as the reverse complement.
AGTTCGTTGCCTATGGCGCCGCCGATAACACTGCCTAGAAGTGTTGGGGTGGCTGATCGATAACCTGAATTATCATAGTGCGTCACCTCTTCCTCCCAGCATTCCCGACGCGGAGTGCTGACACGAACATGCTTGGTGATTGGTTCGGCTTCGATCACCTTGGCGTAATCATAGGCCTTATTATGCTCTGCCAAGGCACCAGTGCTCAGCAAAATGCCTACGGTCAAGGTCGCAATAGTGGTTTTCATTGTATTCCCCTTACTGTTTTTTCAGAATTCGCAGTAATAATAGGGAAGTTCAACTGAACTCAAACTGAACATAATTGAAAAATTTAAGGGATGGGGCTAAAGTGCCGCTGGTATTTTTTCGAAGCAAAAATAGTCATGACGCCGTTACAGCGCTACCAAAAGGATCTCGATAACAATTTATTGCTGCCCGATGAGGCGCAGCGAACGGCTGTACAGCATCTGCAGCGGCTGTACGATGATCTGTTGGCGGTACAGGCCAAGAAAACCAATCGTTCGTTGTTACAAATAGGTTTGTCGCTAGTAAAAAAAGAAGTTCCAATACCACAAAAAGGGCTGTATTTTTGGGGTGGCGTCGGACGCGGCAAAACTTACCTGATGGACGCTTTTTATGATAGCCTGCCCTTTGAAAATAAAATGCGTTCCCATTTTCACCGCTTTATGCAAATGGTGCATCAGAAGCTGAAGCGATTGAATGGTCAAAAAAACCCATTGCACCATATTGCTCAGGATCTCAGTCAACAGACCTGTGTAATTTGCTTCGATGAATTTTTTGTTTCCGATATCACCGACGCCATGATTTTAGGTGGTTTAATGGAGCAGCTTTTTGCTCGTGGCGTTAGCCTGGTTGCGACATCAAATATTATTCCCGATAACCTCTACAAGGACGGGCTACAAAGACAGCGTTTTCTTCCCGCCATTGAGTTAGTGAAACAGCATACGGAGGTGATTAACGTAGACGGTGGTGTGGATTACCGCTTGCGTGTACTGGAACGTGCGGAGATTTATCATTGCCCGCTGGACGAGTCCGCCTTTGATAGCCTCAAAAGTTGCTTCATACAATTGGCGCCTGACATGGAAACTATCACCCAAAACGAAGCGATTGAAATCGAAGGACGAAAAATCGATACTATTCGCTGCGATGATGATGTGGTTTGGTTTGATTTTGCAGCGCTCTGCAATGGGCCGCGGAGTCAGAACGACTATATAGAAATCGCCAGAATGTACCACGCCGTATTGGTGAGTAATGTCCCTGTGATGGGGGGGGATTCAGATGACCGAGCGCGGCGCTTTATCAATTTGGTCGATGAATTTTATGACCGTAATGTTAAACTGATTCTGTCCGCAGCTACGGAGATAGACAGACTTTATTCTGGTGGACGGCTTAGTTTTGAGTTTGAGCGCACGAAGAGTCGTTTGTTGGAAATGCAGTCGCAAGACTATTTGGCGCGTGCGCATCGGCCTTAGTGGGTTGTTGTAGCAGACGCTTATCGCCCATCCCATATTAATACGAGGCCGAGAGTGAGCAAAACATGGGGATTGGCTGGGATCTAAATGCTAGGCGCTTTATGTAAGCGCCATTTTTAGCGCGAAATAACACATAAAATTATCTGAATTCTTGCTTGTCAGCGCGAGGCCATTTGGGTAGAATGCGCGCCTCTTTTGTAGGATTGCCCAGAATAGAAACTAATGAAAACATTTAGCGCAAAACCTGAAACAGTAGTACAGGATTGGTATGTGGTTGATGCCGAAGGGAAAACCTTGGGACGTCTTTCCACTGAAATTGCACGACGCTTGCGTGGTAAGCACAAGCCAGAATATACCCCGCATGTTGATACCGGGGATTATATTGTGGTGGTAAACGCAGAGAAAGTTCGTGTTACCGGTAATAAAGCATCGGATAAAATGTATTATCGTCATAGCGGTTATCCTGGCGGCATTAAATCCATATCATTTAAGCAGTTAATTGATCGTGCGCCAGAGCGAGCGATTGAGACAGCTGTTAAAGGCATGCTGCCAAGGAATCCACTTGGTCGTGAAATGTACAGAAAACTAAAAGTGTATGCAGGTACGGAGCATCCTCATGCTGCGCAACAACCTATGCCACTCGAACTCTAATTAAAGGTAGGCTAACTAAACTATGTCAGCTACGCAGTATTATGGAACCGGTCGTCGTAAGACTTCAACCGCACGTGTGTTTTTAGTGCCAGGCACTGGGAATATTACGGTTAATAACCGAACGCTTGATGAGTACTTTGGGCGAGAGACAGCCCGTATGATTGTACGTCAACCTCTGGCTCTTACCGAAAATAGCGGCAAGTTCGATGTCCGAGTCACGGTCAAAGGTGGCGGTGGTTTTGGTCAAGCTGGCGCTATCCGTCATGGCATTACGCGAGCCTTGATGAAATATGATGAAGAGCTACGGCCTTCGCTGCGTCAAGCTGGTTTTGTGACGCGGGATGCGAGAGAAGTAGAGCGTAAGAAGGTTGGTTTGCGAAAAGCTCGAAAGAAAACGCAGTTTTCCAAGCGTTAATATTTACGCTGATAGTTTTAATGAAACGCCTGGATTCGTGAGATTCCGGGCGTTTTTTGTATGTGTTACCTTGTATCAGTAGGGTAATTTCATTATCATCGTGGGCTGTTTTTTGATGTGATTCGAGGTTGCTTCGTGGCTAAGTTATTAGCGAAGCATTTTGCGCAGATGTAGAACAATATTTTAATTTTAATACTACGATTTGATATCAGTTGGGGAGTGTTTTAATTATGACGACCGACAACCTTAATAACGGCCGCCGTCGATTTTTAATTGGCGCCACCTCTGCGGTGGGAGCAGCAGGTGCCGTTGGTGTTGCGGTGCCTTTTTTGGCAGCCTGGAAACCCAGTGCCAAAGCCAGGGCAGCGGGAGCGCCGGTTAAATACAATATTAAGAAGCTTGAACTGGGCGCTATGGTAACCGTTGAATGGCGACGTCAACCGATTTTTATCGTACGACGTACCGAAGAATCTTTAGCGTTACTAAAAAAAATACCTAAAGGTGATTTAAAGGATCCGGAATCAGAGAATTTAGCACAACAGCCAGAATACGCTAGGAATGAAACGCGAGCCAGTAACCCAGAGTTTCTCGTTATCAAAGGTGTTTGCACGCACTTGGGGTGCGCTCCTAAATATCGACCCGAATTAAAATCCGAAGGCTTAGGTGATGATTGGGTTGGCGGTTTCTTTTGCCCCTGCCATGGTTCGAAGTTCGATTTAGCTGGCCGCGTATACAGTGGGGCTCCTGCCGGAGCTAACCTTCCTGTGCCGCCACACCGTTTTGAAGGTGATGCCTTAATTATTGGCGAAGATCAGGAGGCCGCATCATGAACTGGATGATGTCAATGCTAGATTGGGTTAATACGCGTATACCGGTTGTTGCTACTTGGGAAAAACACCTGAGCAAGTATTATGCACCGAAAAACTTTAATACGTGGTATTTTTTTGGCTCCTTGGCCATGTTGGTGTTGGTGAATCAGTTGATGACTGGTGTTTGGCTTACGATGTTTTACGAGCCGACAGAAGCAGGGGCGTTTGCCTCAGTTGAATACATCATGCGCGATGTAGATTTCGGCTGGCTGATCCGCTACATGCACTCCACCGGTGCTTCCGCTTTTTTTGCGGTCGTCTACCTGCATATGCTGCGGGGTATGATGTATGGGTCTTACCGTAAACCGCGGGAGTTGCTTTGGCTGATTGGTATGGTGATCTATGTCGCCTTGATGGCAGAGGCCTTCATGGGCTATGTTCTGCCATGGGGGCAAATGTCATTGTGGGGTGCAAAGGTTATCGTATCCCTGTTTGGCACGATTCCTGTTATCGGCGAAGACTTGCAGGTCTGGATCCAAGGCGATTTCGTGATTGCTGGCGCGACCCTGACGCGTTTCTTCTCGTTGCACGTAATTGCCGTACCATTAGTGCTGGTAATGCTGGTGTTTATCCATATCGTGGCGCTACATGAAGTGGGCTCTAACAACCCAGACGGAATCGAAATTAAGAAAAATAAGGATGAAAATGGTATTCCGAAAGACGGTATCCCCTTCCACCCTTATTACTCAGTGCATGATATCGTTGGTATCTGCGGCTTCCTGTTTGTGTTCTGCGCGATTCTATTCTTTGCACCAGAAATGTGGGGTTATTTCCTCGAAGCGCCTAACTTTGAACATGCGAACTTCCTGAAAACACCGGATCATATTGCGCCGGTATGGTACTTCACACCGTTTTATTCAATGTTGCGCGCAGTGCCGGATCCTTTCTGGGGCTTCATAGTGATGGCGGCAGCCATAGTTATTCTGTTCTTCTTGCCATGGCTAGACCGTAGTCCGGTGAAGTCGATTCGTTACAAAGGTACTACCAGTAAAGTGATGCTAATACTCTTTATTGTGTCTTTCTTGATTTTGGGGGTATTGGGTACCTGGGCGCCTAGCGGACCGCGTACAGCTTTGGCTGTACTCTGCACCGTTATTTATTTCCTTTATTTCTTAGCAATGCCATTCTGGACTAAGGTGGAAGGGACTAAGCCTGTGCCCGAGCGAGTGGTTATGAAAGGTATTGGAACTGTGAAATTCCTGCTTTTAGTGGCGGCAGTATTTATCATGACGGCAGTGCCATTAAAAGTAGTTGCCGCCTCCACTGCAGTTAAGCTCGATCATATTGAGGTTAATCTGTCCGATAAAGCTTCATTGCAATCCGGTGCACAAACCTTTATCAACTATTGCATGGGTTGTCATTCCGCAAAATATTCACGTTATGAGAGAGTTGCTGATGATCTTGGTATTCCTCACGAACTGATGCTGAAATACATGATGTTCCGTGACGAAAAAGTGGAGAAGATTGGTGACCTGATGGATAACGCGATGAGCGAAAAACAGGGAGCTAATTGGTTCGGTGCTGCGCCACCCGATCTGACCTTGGTTTCCCGGGTGCGTTCTCCAGACTGGTTATATACGTATTTGCGCAGTTTCTATCGGGATGACACCCGTCCCTTCGGTGTTAATAATAAAACTTTCCCGAACGTCGGTATGCCGCATGCATTGCTTGAGTTGCAAGGTATGCAAGACTGCGCTTCCGGTCCTGCTCACGATGGTGCAAAGCATGATCCCCTGACGGGTCAAAATATTCATGAAGACCCCTGTGGTAGTTTTGAAATTACACAGCAGGGCAGCATGACGCCTGAACAGTATAATAAAACGACCTACGACCTAGTGAACTTTTTGGCCTATATGGGTGAGCCAGTGGCTGAACAGCGTAAGCGTATTGGTGTTTATGTATTGTTATTTATATTGCTGCTTTCTGTCTGTGCTTATTTTCTTAACAAGGAATATTGGAAAGATATACATTAAGAATTGGCAATATTTGATCTTTATAGTTTAAAAAACGCGGCCCTAGGCCGCGTTATTTTTGGTACAATACTCGACCTCAATTTTAGCCTGTAATTTAGTGGCGAGAGGCGAATTAAAAGTTATCTAATTTTAGTACTAATCCTGGGAGTTCTTCATGGGCGTTGTCGCTAAGCGATCTTCAATGACATTCTATTCCGATGCGATGGACCACTACAGTCATCGTGTGCGTATTGTGCTCTCTGAAAAAGGAGTTGCGGTTGAGGTTGTCGATGTAGAGCAGGGCGATCGACCAGCCGAACTTGCTGATTTGAATCCTTACAACAGTTTACCCACCTTGGTGGATCGTGAGCTGGTGCTGTATGAACCCAATGTCATGATGGAGTATCTGGATGAGCGTTTTCCGCATCCACCATTATTGCCTGTCTACCCGGTGGCTAGAGCACAAAGTCGACTGCTGATACATCGTATTGAAAAGGACTGGAGCGCCCTGGTTGATAAGATACTACACGGCCGAGGTAATCATGATAAGCCGCGTAAGGAATTACAGGAAAGCCTTATCAGCATTGCTCCAATTTTTGCCGAAAAGCCCTTTTTTATGAGTGATACTTTCTCTATCGTAGATTGTTGTGTGGCGCCCATTCTTTGGCGTTTACCGCAACTTGAAATTGAACTGCCAGAGAAGAAGGTTAAGCCAATGCTGGCCTATATGGATTCGCTATTTGAGCGTGATTCATTTCAGGAAAGCTTATCGGAATCAGAACGGGAAATGCGAAATTAGTTGAAAACTGATTTGATTTAATTGCGATTGATCCAGTATATGACACCGAGCCGAGCCTATTTGTTGCGTGCCCTGAATGAATGGATTCTTGACAATCAATGTACGCCCTATGTGGTTGTCAATACAACTATCGCTTCAGTGCAAGTGCCTGAAGCCTACGTGAAGGACGGTCAGATTGTTTTGAATATCAATCCGGCCGCAGTGCGTCATCTTGCGTTGACTAATGAATCGGTGAGCTTCGAGGCGAGATTTGGTGGCCAGCCACAGACTGTATTCGTGCCGATTGAAGCGGTAACCGCGATCTATGCCAAAGAGAATGGTGCAGGTATGGTGTTTGGGGAGATTGAGCCAAGCGACCCAGAAACGGCACCAGAGTCGCCAGTAGGTGCTAGTTCAACGCCTAAAAAATCCAACAAACCGCAATTGAAGGTTATCAAATAGTTGGTTTTGGCAGTTCTGTGTCTTATTCAGTATATTCAAATACCTTAACAATTTTTTGCACGCCATAGGTTTTGTGGGCGATTTCAACCGCGCTATCAGCTTCTGTTTTATGCACCATACCCATCAGATAAACAACCCCGTTTTCCACCACCACTTTAACCCTGAGTGGATTGGTGTCTTTGTCGGCCAGCATTCTGGATTTTATTTTTGTTTTGAGCCAGGAATCGTTAGTGCGGGCAGGAATTGAGATGGGGCCAGCGACGCTGATCTCGTTGTGAACCCGTCGCACATTACGTACGTTTTTTGCAGTCTGGCTGGCCAGTTGTTTGAGCTGTTCCGACTGTACCTGGCCGGTTAGCAAAACGATACCGTTATAGCTGGTGACGCTTACATTAGCATCTTTAAAGTCTTCGTTAGCTTTTAAAATGTTGGCCGAGACATAGGTTTCTATCAGTTGGTCATCGATCAGACGACCAAAACTACGTTCGCTAGCGTTGGTCCCGACAGGGTTTGTGCCAGTTGTTTTGCTTACAATCGTACCGCATCCCGTTACGAGTAGGCAGAGTGACAAAACAACAGGTGCGCTTAGACGAATTAACATTTATGCTTCTCCAAATAACTGATGATCTATTAGATCACATAGACAATGAATGATGAGCAGATGCACTTCCTGGATACGTGCGGTGACATCGGAAGGAACCCTAATTTCAATATCACCTGCTTGCTGGATGTGAACCATCTCGCCGCCGTCTCTTCCGGTTAGAGAGATGACGCGCATTTCGCGATCATGGGCAGCATGTATCGCCTCAACTACGTTGCCTGAGTTACCGCTGGTGGAAATTGCCAGCAGAATATCTTCTCTTTGTCCGAGCGCGCGAACCTGCTTTGAAAATACCTCGTTATAGCTGTAGTCGTTAGCAATAGATGTCAGTGTTGACGAGTCGGTAGTGAGTGCTATGGCCGGTAAGCTGGGACGTTCGCGTTCAAATCGGTTGAGTAATTCAGAGGAAAAATGTTGCGCGTCACCCGCCGAGCCGCCATTGCCGCAACTCAATATTTTGCCGTTATTTAAAAGACAGTGCACCAAGGCGTCGGCCGCAGAATTAATCACTGGTGGTAGTAATTCGGCTGCTTCAGTTTTTGTTTTTATACTGGCTTCGAAATGGTCGTAAACTCGTCGAGATAAATCCATGGTAAATAGTCAGCACCCACATTTTGAGATGGCTCATTGTAAATCAAATGCATTTTTGATCCAGTCAAATTGTAAAGAAGTTTCATTCTTCTTTGTTAGCGTTGCTGCCAGAACATCAAAGCGGCAGGCTGGCAATTGTGAATATCCTTGGTTTTGTAAAAAGTGCTGGGCGGCACGAATAATTTTTTGCTGTTTGCGGTAGTCGACTGTGTCTGCGCCGGAACCGAAATGGGTTTGGCGACGAAATCGAACCTCGATAAAAACCAGAGTGTCTTGATCGAGCATGATGAGGTCCAGCTCACCAGCACGACAATGGTGGTTGCGGCACACCAGTTTGAGCCCTTTCCGCTCTAAGAACAGTAGCGCTTTATCTTCGGCAATTTGACCGATAAGGCGGGTGTCTGCACGCGGTCTAAACAGGCGCATTAGATCTGCACCTGCGGCGAGAGCTGATGTTGAAAGTGTGACTTTTCCATTTGCGATCCTTCGCTTTGGATTAAATACGGTGTTTAGTTAAGTGGCTGGATTTCTCCGTTTTCAAACCGAGCCCATTTTAAGGTGCGCATAACACGGCCTTGTTGATCCAGGTTTAGTGATCCAGTCAGACCATCCAATTTACTATTTTGAATTCTTGCCAACTGCTTAATGCGTGGGAATAACCGATAGGCATCCACGCCTAGCGCATAAAGACGCCCTAAATGGTTTGCAGTTGCAGGCCAAGTTTGTTTGATTTGAATTTTAAGTGTGTTGTCCGGCTGCTCAAGCATCCACGGAGTTTCGCAAAAGATAATCTCATCGAGATCTCTGTCGAGTAACGGCGCTCTTAAGCCAGAGAAAATGTGAGAGGTAGAGTAAACTGGCACAGCACCGGCAAAGTGGAAAGCCAAAGTTGGTTTAATTTGCCGTGCTTGTTTGGGTGAGGCAGCGATAAAAATGAAGTCTATATCGGCTCTACGACGTGGTGTAAATTCGATTTTTGAACTAGTCAGCGACTGCAAGCGCTGGGCGCGGCGCTCACTCTCATCGATGTTAAGCAGTTCCTGGATAGCGGTCGAATAACTTTTATCCTCATTAAAATATTGTATCTCCAACACGGTGCCGGAAAGTGTTCGCCACTCAATCTCAAAAGCATCGACAATGCGTTTCCCCCACTCTGAATCCGGTGCCAAAATGAGGCTGCGCCTACGTCCATCCTGCCAAGCTTTGTGCGCTACCTGTCGCGCCTCATCCTCTGCAGAAAGCCCGAATTGATAGAGACCAGGTGTCCATTTCTGCAGCGTGCTGTAATTTAATGCGAGTGTTGGTACCATCAAATCCGGTTGTTGCTGCAGAGCTTGCACGTGATTTTTCTGTAGTGGTCCAATAATAAGTTCACTGCCTTGAGCAACAGCACTGTCGTAGAGTTCCAGGATATTGCCAGTATTAGAGGTGTCCATAACAGTGATAGTTGGGGTTTGGCTATTTTGCGTATGGGCGCTGTAGTAGGCAGTAAAGAAACCGTCACGGACGGCTTTTCCGGCTGCCGCATTAGGCCCTTCAAGAGGTAGCATCAAGGTGATGTGCTGTGGCCTTTCGGTAATGATAGTGCTGAGTATTTTAAGCTCATCCGGAAGGTTGGCTGCACCAGGGTGAGTTTGCCAACGATCCAGCCATTCATTTAGTGCACTCAGCTGGAGATCTAAGTCTTCTTGATTGGTTCTGGTGAGTAAAGCCAATTGAAGCCAGCCAATAATATGATTATCTTTAGTTTGTTCCAATCTATTTGTGAGCTCGCTGGGGGATGCTTTCATTAACATCTGCCAAAGCGTTTCTTTATTTTCGATCGCACCGGAGCCAGTCAAATGCGGTGCTATCTGAATTAACTGCATTGCACCCTCAATTGGCCAGCCTTCCAGGTCGTAAGCCTGTGCCTTGAAGCGTGCTGCTTGAATTTTTTTCTCAGTGCTGGTATTTGCAATAAGTGCTTCATGTTGAGAGAGAATATGAAGGGCTGCAGGCGCATTAAATTGACTCAGTGCTAACTTGGCGCCGACGATGGCATATTGGGCCAAGATTGAGTCCGGTAATTTTTTCTCAGGGATGGCAGAAAATATTTCACTTGCTTCCTGTTGTCGGTTTAGCTGGATCAATAATTCCACTGCGGCTAACCGATATGCCTCTGAACTAGGTGATCTGGCTTGTCTGGCAAGTTGATAAAGACGGTCTATTTCCTGCTCTGGGGTGGCGATATCAGGAATTGTTGGTTTTACGGGTTCGACGCTACAGCCGATGAGAGACAGTTGGTAGAATGCCAACAGAATAATCAGTAAAGTGTATTTGCAATGGCGCATAGGTAAGAGTTGTTTGTCGACCGTGAGAGCTTCTTGAAAGGCGGTAGTTTAACCTAGAGAAACCCGGTAACGCCAATAATAGAGCAGGCTAAAAATGAATGAGGGGTTTACTACATGAGCGAGCTGTATGTGGTGGCGACACCCATTGGTAATTTGGGTGATATGAGTGCGAGGGCGCTCGAAACGCTTAAAATGGTCGACATCATTGCTGCTGAAGATACTCGCCACAGTGGCAGGTTGTTGCAGCACTTTGGCATAAGCACAGCCTTACAGGCTTATCACGAACATAATGAGAATAGTCAGCTGCCGTGGTTATTGGATCAACTTAAGCAGGGTAAAAGGATAGCCCTTATATCAGATGCCGGAACACCGCTCATATCGGACCCTGGTTATCAATTAGTGAAAGCAGTTCGCGAGCAGGGCATAACTGTCATACCAATACCTGGGCCAAGCGCCTTAATCACAGCGTTATGCGCATCCGGACTTCCTTCTGACCGGTTTGTTTTTGAGGGGTTTTTGCCTGCTAAAAGTAAAGCCAGACAGAACCGCTTGTTACAACTGAAGAGCGAATATAGGACGGTCATTCTCTATGAGTCACCGCATCGGATATTAGCAAGCGTTACGGATATGATTGAGCAGTTGGGGGGTGAGCGGATTGTCGTACTGGCACGTGAACTTACCAAAACGTACGAAACTATTTATGAAAGTAGCTTGGATAAGCTGTTGCTTTGGTTGCGGGCAGATATGAACCAGCAAAAAGGGGAAATGGTCATCCTCATTAAAGCGGCGGATAACCAAATTACAGATCAGGATGAGGTGGAAATGGAACGCATCCTGAGATTGCTATTAGATGAGCTGCCCCTAAAACAAGCCGCCTTATTGACGGCAAAAATTACAGGACGCCATAAAAACGATATTTACTCCCGCGCCCTGGCGTTAAAGGAGGAATAGCGTTGCCGTTGTTGTAGAGCGAAACAATTGTGTATATTCTACACGGGAGAGTTGGCTGGACAGTCGCCTGGCTATTCATAGTCAGGAGGAAAGTCCGGGCTCCACAGGACAGAGTGCCAGGTAATCCCTGGGAGGCGTGAGCCTACGGAAAGTGCAGCAGAAAATATACCGCCTTTCAAAGGGGGCAGACTTGATTGATTAGCTGCAACCTCTAAATCAATCAAGTCTGCCCCCTTTGGTGGGTAAGGGTGAAATGGTGCGGTAAGAGCGCACCGCGCGGGTGGCAACATTCCGTGGCAAGGTAAACCCCACTCGGAGCAAGACCAAATAGGAATCCATTGGCGTGGTCCGCGCCGGATTCGGGTAGGTTGCTTGAGGTATGTGGTGACGCATACCCTAGATGAATGACTGTCCACGACAGAACCCGGCTTATAGGCTGACTCTTTTATAAGTTATCGAATAAAGAGATTATTTTTATTCAAAAAAAGTCTAATGAAGTAGAATTTACATTAAGTTCTATATTTACCATCCTGTTTTACTGATCCTTCCTCTCCTTGTGCTCTCACAGTTAGCCATAACTATCACGTAACCTATTGTGTTTTAAGGGCAAATCATTCTTTTTTGCGGTGCGATCCTGGTTGACAAAGGGGGGTGTCGATTTCTATAGTGTCATTTAGTGGGTAAAAGTGGAAAAAAGTGGAAATTTATGGAGTTTCCTATAACAATTTGGAGGGGTCTCTGTGTTGCGTGGCGTAACTAGCATCAACCTAGATAGCAAGGGCCGTATAGCGGTGCCGACGCGCTATCGTGGGCGTTTGGATGAGAGTTGTGGCGGGCGCATGGTGGTGACTATTGATACGGAAGAGCGTTGTTTGTTGATTTACCCGCTACCTGAATGGGAAGACATTCAAAGAAAAATAGAGGCTTTGCCAAGCTTTAATCCAGCAGCACGAAGAATTCAGCGTTTACTCATAGGGCACGCTACGGACATTGATCTTGATAGTAGCGGCCGTTTACTGCTCACACCGCCACTGCGCGAATATGCCAATCTTGAGAAAAAGGCAGTCTTGATTGGGCAGGGCAATAAGTTCGAGTTATGGAGTGAGGAGTGTTGGAACAAGTGTAACGAAATTTATCATGATAAAACGAACGGGTTAGGGCAGTTGCCAGCTGAATTTCAAGCGCTTTCTTTGTAGCGTTTCTAAGTTAAGGAAATACTGGATTTAATGGGTGTCGTTCAGCACGAGACAGTTTTATTGAATGAAGCGGTAGAGGCTTTGGTGACTGATCCCAAGGGTTGTTATGTGGATGGCACCTATGGGCGGGGAGGGCATGCGATGGCTATTTTGAAGCGCTTAGCTTCCTCTGGATGCTTACTGGTCATCGATAAAGATCCGAAGGCAATTGCACATGCTAAACAGCATATTGGGCAGGATAAGCGTGTCATGATAGAGCATGGTTCCTTTGCTGAGATGAGCGCGTTGGCAGAAAAGCGCCAGTTGGGAGGTGTTGTAACGGGCGTGTTGCTTGATTTAGGGGTGTCATCTCCACAATTGGATGATCCGGCGCGAGGCTTCAGTTTTACGCAGGATGGGCCACTAGATATGCGAATGGATTCAAGTGCGGGAATGAGTGCGGCAGATTGGATCGCTGTTGCTAGTGAACAAGAGATTGCCTGTATTCTAAAAGATTTTGGTGAAGAGCGTTTTGCAAAGAGAATGGCGCGGGCGATTGTGGAAGAGCGTCAGCGTAAGCCCATTGTAACAACTAAGCATTTAGCCGATATCGTTACGGCAGCCAATCCCGCTTGGGAAAAGCATAAACACCCGGCGACCAGAGCCTTTCAGGCAATTCGAATTTACATTAATCGTGAACTGGCAGATCTGACAGACGTATTAGAGCAGGCGCTGGAACTGTTAAGTGTTGGTGGCAGGCTGGTAGTTATTAGTTTTCATTCACTTGAGGATCGCTTGGTAAAACACTTTATTAGAGATCAAGAAAAGGGTCCTACTTTACCTAGGTATTTACCGATTCGGGCTGACCAGATTAAGCAAAGATTACGACACATTGGGAAAGCGGTGCGCGCCAGCGATGCTGAGGTGCAAGCCAATGTGAGAGCGCGTAGCGCTATTATGCGCATCGCAGAAAAGGTGGCCTAAATGGTGGCGATGGGTCGTCTGAAAACGGAGAATAAAACAAATGTCTGGCGACGCATATTATGGCAGTTTGTATTGCTGTTGCTGGTGTTGATATCAGCGATGGCGGTGATCTATGTTAGTCATATTAATCGCCGGACATTTGGTGATTATCAATTATTAATGAGCATGCGGGATGATCTTGAAACGGAGTGGGGTCAGCTTTTGCTAGAGGAAAGTGCCTTAGCATCCTATGCCAGAATTGAAAGTATTGCGACCAAAGGTTTGGGCATGCGAACGCCTAAAACTGCCGATATAATAATGGTGCAACAGTGAAGCCAATTAAACGACCAGAACAGGAACTTAAAGCATATCCTTGGCGCTTTAAGTTTGCGCTCGGATTGCTGTCCTCTGTATTCGGCTTGATGGTCTGGCGGGTAGTGGATTTGCAGGTGCTCAGCCATGTGTTTCTGAATACTCAGGGCGAAGCTCGGTCGGTACGCACCGAAAAAATTATTGCTTATCGCGGTATGATTTTGGATCGTAATGATCAACCGCTAGCGGTAAGTACGCCAGTGGTTTCAATTTGGGTTAACCCTAAAGAAATAGAAGATATTGATCAGACTGTCAAACGTTTGGCGAAACCGCTAGAGCTTACTGAACGACAATTAAAACAGCGCCTGGAAAGCAATGAGGAGCGAGGATTTGTTTATCTAAAAAGACATCTGCCACCAGCGGCGGCGGAAAAAATTTTAGCACTTGAAGTGGCTGGTGTTAAAGCGGAAAAGGAGTATCGACGTTACTACCCCGCCGGAGAAGTGGCAGCGCATTTGGTTGGTTTCACTGATATCGATGATATGGGTCAGGAAGGCATTGAGTTAGCCTATGATCATTGGTTAAAGGGCGTGGCCGGTAAAAAGTTAGTGATGAAAGATCGCTATGGTCGCGTGATTAAGGACTTACAACCCTTGCAAGAGGAAAAGCCCGGGCAAAATATTCATTTGAGCATAGATTTGCGCTTACAGTATTTGGCCTACCGGGAGCTCAAAGCCGCTGTTACCGAACATAATGCTAAATCCGGCTCCCTGGTGTTGTTAGACGCATTAACAGGTGAAGTGCTGGCCATGGTTAATCAGCCTTCCTATAACCCAAATAATCGCAGTACTATCAATCACACTAATTTGCGTAATCGTGCGCTGACCGATGTGTTTGAGCCGGGTTCTACCGTAAAACCGATGACCGTCGCGGCAGCAGTGGAATCGGGTAGCTATGACATCTTTTCCAAAATCGACACGTCACCGGGTTATTTGCGTGTTGGCAGAAATACCATTCGTGATCACCGCAACTACGGCGTGATTGATCTAAGTACACTACTGAGCAAGTCTAGTAATGTTGGTGCTAGCAAAATTGCGCTATCAATGGATTCCGATATTGTTTTATCCATGTTCAGCAAATTACGTTTTGGTCAGGATACCGGTAGCGGGTTCCCCGGCGAGCGTTCCGGGTTGCTGCCCTCCCACGACAAATGGCGCGATATCGAATTGGCGACTTTATCATACGGTTATGGGCTCTCGGTAACACCCTTGCAGTTGGCTCAGGCCTATACGGTGTTTGCGAATCAAGGGAAGTTAAAATCTATCTCGTTATTAAAGCGCACCGAAGCAGAGCCTGGCGAGCCCGTGATGAACCAAGGAACGGCAGCGACTGTCGTTGCCATGTTGGAGAAGGTGGTTGAGAAAGGTGGTACCGGAACGCGTGCTCAAGTGCCCTTTTATAGAGTGGCAGGAAAAACCGGAACAGTGCATAAACTTAGCGAGGGTGGTTATCAGCAGGATAAATATCTAGGGGTTTTTGCAGGTGTTGCGCCAGTCTCTGATCCCAGAATTGTGGTGGTAGTTCTCATTGACGAGCCTCGTGGCAGCGAATACTACGGCGGTGAAGTGGCCGCGCCCGTATTTGCACGGGTGGTTGCCGGAGCATTGCGTCTGCTTAATGTGTCGCCAGATCAAATGCCCTCCAATAATCAATCCTTTGTGCAATCGCACCGGCAATTGCAACCTAGGCTGGATGTGCCAGATTTTGAATCCGGGTGGCAAAAAAGTTGAATGTTATGAGCAACCTCTCACAGCAACCCGCACGTAGAGCCACTCTCGCAAATTTATTATCGGGAATTGATGCCGCACCAGTGCCTCGTGGAAGTCGTGTGTCTGACCTAAAGCTCGACAGCCGTAAGGTGGTTAAGGGAGACCTGTTTGTGGCGTTAAAAGGGTATCGGGATGACGGCGTGCAATACATAGAAAGCGCTGTCGAACGTGGTGCGTCCGCCGTACTGGTTGAGGCTGAAACGCTTGTTGATATTGGCGATTGCAAAGTTCCACTGGTTGGTGTGAAAGAATTAAAGGCAAATGTTAGCAAGATTGCCGGTCGGTTTTTTAGCGAGCCGTCAAAGCAGCTAGAAGTAATCGGCGTTACCGGTACCAATGGTAAAACCTCCTGCTGCCAATTTATTGCGAAAGCGCTGACCTATCTCGGCATTGACTGTGGCTTAATTGGCACCCTAGGGTACGGTTTAGTTGGGGCGCTCAATAAGACTGAAAACACGACGCCCGATGCTATAGCAATGCAGCGTATTTTAGCGGATATGGTTGATCAGAAATTAAAAGCGGTTGCTTTGGAAGTGTCGTCGCATGGGATGGAACAGGGTCGAGTAAATGGTATTCACTTTGATTCGGCTGTCTTTACTAACCTGAGTCGCGATCATTTGGATTACCACGGTAGCATGGCCGTCTACGCCGAGTGTAAACGGCAGTTCTTTTTGCTACCTGGCATCAAACACGCCATTGTGAATGTTGATGATGAATTTGGTCGCCAATTGGCCGACAAAATGCCGGATCGTATAGCGCTGTTTCGCTATGGCGTTGAAAGCCAGGATGCTGATATTACAGTATCCAACCTGGAGTTTTCCGCCCGAGGCATTTACGCGACCCTATACAGCCCTTGGGGAGAAGGCATATTAACCAGCTCGTTATTAGGCCGTTTTAACCTGTCGAATTTGCTGGCGGTAATCGGTGTGCTTTGTGCGCAAGGAATTTCGCTACCACGGGTATTGGAAGCGGTGAAGCACTTAAGCACCGTGCCTGGACGAATGGAGCGATTTGGTGGTGGCGGACTACCGACGGTGATCGTCGACTATGCACATACACCGGATGCCTTAGAAAGGGTGTTGGTGAGTTTGCGAGAACTTTGTAGCGGAGAGCTTTGGTGTGTTTTTGGTTGCGGCGGAGAGCGTGATCGGGGTAAGCGAGCAATGATGGGAGAAGTGGCTGAGCGCTTGGCGGATCAACTGGTACTGACGAACGATAATCCGCGCACCGAGGCTCCGCAGCAGATTATTGCGGATATCCAATCAGGCCTGCGTAAACCTGCACAAACCATACTTGAACTGGACCGTGCACTCGCCATTCAGATGGCCATTCATAGTGCGCATAGCCGTGATTTGATCTTGGTAGCCGGCAAAGGACATGAGCATTGGCAGGAAGTAAAGGGTGCGCGTATTGCTTTTAGCGATGCCGAACAGGTCAAGCAGGCGCTTAACATAAAACGCTCTATGGAAGAGGCTTCGCGCGGCAAATGATTCGTAACTTAACACTTAGGCAACTGAGTAGTCGATTGGGCGCAGTGCCAGGTCAAGCGGATGCCAGCTTTTCCAGTCTGAGTATCGATACCCGCACCTTAAATGCCGGTGATTTGTTCATTGCTATTAAGGGGCCTAATTTTAACGGCCATCAATTTGTAAGTCTGGCGGCGGAAAAAGGTGCGGTAGCCCTACTGGTGAGCGAGTCAGTGGAAAGTCAGCTCCCTCAGTTGCGGGTAGCGGATACGCGAGAGGCGCTTGGCCAAATCGCAGCCATGAATCGTGAGGTTTTTGCTGGCAAGATCTTTGCGGTCACTGGTAGCACGGGAAAAACAACGGTAAAAGAAATGACTGCTTCGATCTTACGCCAATGTGGGTCGGTGCTGGCGACTAAAGGAAATTTTAATAACGATATCGGTGTACCTTTAACCCTTCTGCAGCTATCAGCTGAGCATCAGTTTGCGGTAATGGAGCTCGGCGCCAGTTCGGTGGGTGAAATTGCCTATACGGTTGCGCTGGTCAAACCGGATGTTGCCGTCATCACCAATGCGGCAGAAGCGCATATTGAGGGGTTTGGCAGCCTTAGTAATATCGTCCAGGCTAAAGGTGAAATTATTGATGGCTTACCTGCTGAGGGCACAGCGATTATCAATAGCGATGATCTTAACGCCTACAAATGGATTCAGCGTGCAGGTAAACGCAAGCATCTCACTTTCAGTATTGATGACACTGCGGGTGCTGATTTTTATGCGCGTAACGTCATTGAGGACGACAAGGGTTGCTTCGCGTTTGATCTGGTTTCTCCTCAGGGGGAGGTCAGTATTCAACTGAATCACTTGGGTAAACACAGTATTGCGAACGCCTTGGCGGCCAGCGCAGCAGCAATGACGTTAGGTGCGGATTTACAACAGATCAAGGCTGGTTTGGAAGCTGCCTATCCGGTGGCCGGACGACTAACCCGTTTGGATGGATTGCATGGGGCAACGGTGATTGATGATACCTATAACGCAAACCCTGAATCGTTACGCGCGGCAGTGGACGTGCTGAGCCGCTGTACCGGTCGTAAGGTGCTCGTGTTGGGCGATATGGCTGAATTAGGCGAGCAGGCGCACAACGCACATATTGAGTCGGGTCGCTATGCTCTGGCGCAAGGGATAGATCAACTGTTATCAATAGGCAATTTGAGCGCGCAGGCTGCGTCTGTATTTGGTGATCGTGGCGCAGCATACAGCAGCAAGGAGCAGTTGGTGGCAGCCCTCAGCAGGATTATGACTAAAAATACAACCGTCTTGGTTAAAGGATCACGAAGTGCACAGATGGAAGATGTTGTGGCGGCCATTACTGAAGGAGAACAAGAATGCTCTTAAGTTTGGCAGAGTATCTGGCGCAATATGAACGTTTTTTTGCTGTATTCCAGTACCTTACGTTGCGAGGGATTCTGGGGGTTATGACAGCTCTTTTGATCTCGTTGATGGTTGGGCCGGTTATGATCAGACGATTGAGTCATTATCAAATCGGCCAAGCCGTGCGTGATGATGGGCCGCAAACGCATTTAAGCAAGGTAGGTACTCCCACCATGGGCGGGGCCTTGATTCTAGTGGCAATTCTGATTAGCACACTCCTTTGGAGTGACTTAAATAGTCGCTACGTATGGACAGTGCTTGGGGTTACTCTGATCTTTGGTGCTGTCGGTTGGATTGATGACTATCGTAAAGTAGTAGAGAAAAACTCTCGTGGGTTGCCTGCGCGCTGGAAATATTTTTGGCAATCGGTTGGTGGTCTGAGTGCAGCTTTTTATCTTTATTCCACGGCTGGCAGTCCACAGGAGACGGTGCTTATTGTTCCGTTCTTTAAGGATGTCGCGCTTCAGCTGGGGATGTTTTATATCGTGCTGAGCTATTTCGTTATCGTGGGCACTAGCAATGCAGTCAATCTTACCGACGGTCTTGATGGCTTAGCAATTATGCCAACCGTCATGGTTGGCGCAGCTCTGGGTATCTTTGCCTACCTAAGTGGTAACGCACAGTTTTCCGATTACCTCCATATTCCTTATTTACCGGGAGCGGGTGAGTTGGTTGTGTTCTGCGCTTCCATTGTTGGTGCAGGTTTGGGTTTTCTCTGGTTTAACACCTATCCGGCGCAGGTGTTCATGGGCGACGTTGGCGCGCTGGCTCTGGGTGCGGCGCTCGGAATTGTAGCGGTCATTGTGCGCCAGGAAATCGTACTTTTTATTATGGGTGGCATTTTTGTCATGGAAACTGTATCCGTTATTTTACAGGTGGCGTCTTTCAAGCTAACCGGAAAAAGAATTTTCCGAATGGCACCTATCCACCACCATTTTGAGCTAAAAGGTTGGCCGGAACCGAGAGTGATTGTCCGGTTCTGGATTATCACACTGTTCTTGGTGTTGGTGGGATTGTCCACTCTGAAATTACGTTAGTCGACAAGCAGATTGAATGGGTGAATGGGAACACAGTGCTAGCAATGAAGGCTAAATATCCGGCAACAATAGTCGTTGGTTTGGGTAAAACCGGATATTCCTGTGCGCGCTTTTTAGCGGCTCGGGGTGTCGATTTTATGCTTGTCGATACACGCGAACAGCCACCCTATTTACATCAGCTGCAAATGGAGCAGCCAGAGCGGGTTGTGTGTTTAGGGCCGCTTGATGAAACGTTGTTAAAACAGGCCGATCAACTGATCCTGAGTCCAGGTATTGCGCTAAATAATCCAGCCATTGCCGCAGCCATCGCTGTGGGCGTGCAAGTTCGTAGTGATATCGATTTGTTTTGTGGCGTCGTCAGCGCGCCAATAGTGGCAATTACCGGCTCCAATGCGAAAAGCACAGTGACCACACTGGTTGGCTTGATGGCAGAGCGTGCAGGGAAAACAGTGGGAGTTGGCGGCAACCTGGGCACCCCAGTACTGGAATTGGCGGAACAGGCCATGGAGTCTGGCGACAATCAACAAGATCTCTATGTGCTAGAACTGTCCAGTTTCCAGTTGGAGATTACTGAGAAATTACATGCCCAAGTGGCGACCATACTTAACCTCAGCCCAGACCACATGGATCGATACGCCAGCTACGAGGCCTATCGCCGTGCCAAACAGCGTATTTTCCGCGGTTGTTCGCAGATAGTGTTAAACCTAGATGACCCTCAAACCCATAGCTTGTTACCCACAACTGTGCGCGTTACTCGTTTTGGTTTGGGGGAGCCAAAAGCAGGGGAATTTGGCGTTATTCATGAGATATCGCAAGCTTACCTAGCCTACGGCGAGAAAAAACTGATGCCAGTTATGGCGTTGAAAATAAAAGGTGCGCATAACCTCAGTAATGCATTGGCGGCGCTTGCGTTAGGGCATGCGGCAGGATTGCCGATGGATGCCATGTTGACCGCGTTGCGTGAGTTTGCTGGCTTGCCGCACCGTTGCCAATGGGTGCGTCAACGGCAACAAGTCGATTATTACAACGACTCAAAAGGTACGAACGTTGGCGCTACCTTAGCAGCTATTAACGGGTTGGGCGCAGCGGAATCCGGCAAGATCGTGTTAATTGCCGGTGGTGAAGGCAAGGGAGCTGATTTTAGCGAATTGAATGAATCCGTGCGTCATTATTGCCGTGCATTGGTATTAATCGGACGCGATGCTGAAAAAATAGCACAGGCATTATCTCCTGTTTGTGCTGAGGAATTCCCTTTATTGCGCGCTGCCTCAATGTCGCAAGCCGTCGAAAAAGCGGCGGCGGCAGCTTTGCCGGGAGACATGGTGTTACTGTCGCCCGCTTGCGCTAGTTTTGACATGTTCAATAATTTTGAGGCGAGGGGTGATGCCTTTATCGATGCGGTGAGGGCGTTATGATGACTTCTTTAGTCAGCCAAATACTACCGCCACGTGGACATTTATTGCCCCGCTTGGATCGTCCCTTAGTCATGACGGCTGGCTTGCTGATGGCAATTGGCATTGTGGTGGTCGGTTCTGCCTCCACCGAAGTGGCGCAGGCAAATTATGGCAGTCCTTTTTATCACCTGATCCGCCACCTAGTGTATTTGGGTGTGGCACTGGGCTTGGCTGGATTGACTTTTTTAGTACCCATCAATCTATGGGAAAAGCTGGGGTGGGTATTATTAGTTCTCTCGTTAGTCCTGCTCGCGCTGGTGCTCGTGCCGGGCATTGGCCGTGAAGTAAATGGCAGTATGCGTTGGTTAAAAATTGGGCCTATTAGCATGCAGGCGTCGGAAGTCGCCAAATTATTTATGCTGATTTATCTCGCCGGGTATTTGGTGCGTCGTCTCCAGGAAGTGCGCAGTCAATGGTCAGGTTTTATCAAACCGATGTTGGTCATGTTACTTGCCATAGTGCTCTTGCTACTGGAGCCAGATTTTGGTGCTGTCGTGGTGCTGATGACGGCTTCACTGGGCATGATGTTCCTGGGCGGCGTAAGGCTGGTGCAGTTTGTCGTGTTGATCAGCGTAAGTGGCGTAGCGATGGCCTTGGTGGCGATCGCGCAACCTTATCGTATGCAACGTCTTATTACCTTTATGGATCCCTGGGCGGAAGAAAATGTGTTTGCAAGCGGCTACCAATTGACGCAAGCACTGATCGCCTTTGGTCGTGGTGAATGGTTTGGTGTCGGGCTAGGCAACAGTGTGCAAAAGCTTTTCTATTTACCGGAAGCGCATACTGATTTTGTATTTGCCATTTGGGCAGAAGAAATGGGATTGCTGGGTTCGATATTGGTGATCGGGTTATTCCTGATGCTGGTCTATCGCTGCTTATCGATCGGACATAGAGCAGAGCATACCGGTCGGTTTTTTGCGGCTTATCTTTGTTACGGCATTGGTTTTTTACTGGCCGCACAAACGATGATTAATATCGGAGTTAATACGGGGTTGTTGCCTACCAAGGGCTTAACCTTACCCTTGCTAAGCTATGGCGGCAGCAGCTTGATTGTTTGTGCAGTTTCCATTGCGATGGTGTTGCGGGTTGATTATGAAAGCCAACAGGTGCCAGCGACTCAGGAGAAGTATCGGGCATGACAGGCATGACAGAACAAATTAAACCCGCCGGTAAAACCATTTTAGTGATGGCGGGAGGTACGGGTGGCCATGTTTTTCCGGCCTTGGCGGTTGCGCATCGATTACGGCAGCTAGGCTGGAATATTGAATGGCTGGGTACTGAGCAGGGTATTGAGGCGCAAGTGGTGAAGCAGGCCAATATTTCACTTAACTACATCCGTGTCGCTGGTTTGAGAGGTAAAGGGCTGATACGTCGATTTATTGCGCCCTTCCAATTGGTTCGCGCGTTGCTGCAATCACTGTCTGTGGTCAGCAAAATAAAGCCCGCTTGCGTGTTAGGTATGGGTGGTTTTGCCTCTGGCCCCGGCGGGCTTGCGGCTTGGTGCTTGGGTAAACCTTTGGTGATACATGAGCAAAATGCCATTGCGGGTATGACGAACCGGATTTTATCCCGATTCGCCCGGCGCGTATTGACGGCCTTTCCTGGCGCATTTGGTACGAAAAGTTCAGTACAGGAATACTGTGTTGGTAATCCACTGCGCCAGGCAATTACTGAGTTGCCGCCGCCGGCCGAGCGAATGCAAGGTCGTGAAGGTCAATTGCGTATGCTAATTCTGGGTGGCAGCCTGGGTGCGCAGGTGCTTAATCAAAGGTTGCCGCAAGCCATGGCGCTTATGGAGCCGCAACAACGCTTGGAAATTTGGCATCAGACCGGCAAGAATAATAGCGGAGTGGTTTTGGCGGAATACCAGCAGCTGAATGTGGCCGCAAGAGTAGATGATTTTATCCAAAATATGGATGAGGCATACGCCTGGGCTGATTTGATTGTTTGTCGTGCGGGAGCTTTGACGGTATCAGAAATTGCTTGCGTTGGGCTGGCATCTATCTTGGTGCCTTACCCGCACGCAGTGGATGATCATCAGACAGCCAACGCAGGTTTTCTAGAGAGTGCTGGTGCGGCTCTGATTATTCCAGAGCCGCAATTAACCGCGCAGCATTTAGCAGAAGTGTTAATAGAACAATTTAGCGTGCGCAGCCAGCTCTTGCAAATGGCGGAAAACGCACGACAGCTAGCAAGGCTGGATGCAACGGATCGAGTTGCCAACTACTGCCTGGAGTTATGCCATGCCTAAGCCGACAAAGTCAGTTGCCGCTCAGTTTGTTGCCCCAGAAATGCGCCGTATTCGCCAGATTCATTTTATTGGTATCGGTGGTGCCGGTATGAGTGGCATCGCTGAGGTATTACATAACCAAGGTTACCAAATTAGTGGTTCGGATTTGCGTAGCAGCGCGGTTGTGGAGCGTTTGCGCGCGTTGGGAATGACTGTTTATATCGGTCATGCAGAAGCCAATGTGAAGGTCGCTGATGTAATCGTTGTTTCCAGTGCGATTGATCAAAGCAATCCAGAAATTCTCTACGCCAAGGAAAATCGTATCCCAATTGTGCCCCGTGCTGAAATGCTGGCCGAGTTGATGCGTTATCGCCATAGTATTGCCGTTGCCGGAACCCATGGTAAGACTACGACGACCAGTCTCATCGCCTCGCTGTTGGCGGAGGAGGGACTGGATCCAACCTTTGTTATCGGTGGGCTGCTTAACAGTGCCGGTACCAACGCCAAGCTAGGCGGCAGTCGTTATTTGGTAGCTGAGGCCGACGAGAGTGATGCTTCCTTCTTGCATTTGCAGCCCATGCTGTCAGTAGTCACCAATATTGATATGGATCACATGAGCACCTACGGAGGTGACTTTGGCAAACTCAAAGATACTTTCATACAGTTCTTGCATAACCTGCCCTTCTACGGTCTGGCGGTAGTCTGTAGCGATGATCCAAATGTGCGGGAAATTATGCCTGCGATTGGTCGCCCCATCGTCACTTATGGCGTCAACGAAACAGCGGATTATCGCGCGGTTGATATCCGCCACAACAACCTTTCTATGAGTTTTACCGCCAAGCGCCCCGGAGAATTGGCCGACCTTCAGGTAATTCTCAATATTCCCGGCCAACACAATGTGCTAAATGCACTTGCGGCGATTGCGGTTGCCACGGATGAGGGAGTATCGGATCAAGCGATTTGCACTGCGTTGCTTAAGTTTGGTGGTGTTGGTCGGCGCTTTCAGGTTGCCGGGGAATTTGATGTGGGTGACGGTAAGGTATTAATGGTCGATGACTATGGTCATCATCCGCGAGAAGTAAAAGCAACCATCGATACCGCCAGAGCCAGCTGGCCAGAGCGCCGCTTAGTGATGATTTATCAGCCGCATCGTTATACCCGTACGCGCGACCTCTATGATGATTTCGTGCAGGTACTTTCGGAAGTGGACTTGTTGCTGTTAATGGAAGTGTATCCGGCGGATGAAGAGCTGATTGCCGGTGCGGATGGACGCAGCCTGTGCCGTAGTTTGCGGCAACGGGGTTTAGTCGATCCTATCTTTGTTGAGCACGCTGAAGATGTGGCCTCAATACTTGCGGATGTTTTGAAAGATGGCGATGTGCTGCTAACGCAAGGGGCGGGCAATATTGGTGCCCTGTCAGCGAATTTAGCAGAAACGAAATTACGGCTACAGCCAGAAAAAGAGAAAAGCGCATGAGTTTCAATGATAAAAATTCAGACTTTGCGCGGGTAGACCCAAAAGATTACGGGCGTGTTGCCGTATTAATGGGTGGCCGTAGTTCGGAGCGAGAAGTCTCTTTGAACGGTGGTCAGGCAGTATTGGAGGGTTTGCTCAAAGCAGGAGTAGATGCTTTTGCGCTGGAAGCTAGTGCCGACGAAGAGAGCATGATCGAGCTAATGCAGCGACAACCCATCGATACGCTATTTAATATGCTGCACGGCGGTGTGGGTGAAAATGGCAGCCTTCCCTGTCTGCTGGAATTTTTAGGGGTGCCCTATACCGGTAGCTCGATGCTGGCATCGGCGCTGGCCATGGATAAGATGCGTTGCAAATTAATTTGGCAAGGCATGGGCTTGCCGACGGCGGACTTTATCATGTTGCGCGCAGATACCAATTGGCAAGAGGTGGCTGCACAACTGGGTTTGCCGCTGATGGTGAAACCGGCGAACGAAGGCTCAAGCGTAGGAGTAACCAAGGTTGAGCAACCTTCTCAGTTACCAGCTGCCTATGCTTTGGCGGCCAAATATGATGACTTGGTGATGGCAGAAAAATGGCTGAGTAACGGCGAGTATACCGTTGCTATTTTGAAAGGACAGGCACTCCCCGTGATTCGCTTGGTCACACAACGCGAGTTTTATGATTATCAGGCGAAATATATTGATGACGATACACAGTACCTAATTCCTTGCGGCCTATCCCCAGCACGGGAAAAAGAAATGCAGATGATTGCTTTGCAGGCTTTTGAAAGCCTGGATTGTGAAGGCTGGGGGCGTGTCGACTTGATGGTGGATGCACAGGATGCTTTTCATCTTTTGGAAGTGAACACCGTGCCTGGGATGACTAGTCACAGTTTGGTGCCGATGGCGGCAAGAGCGTTGGGAATGGATTTTAGTCAGCTGGTTTTGCAGATTCTGAGTACGGCAAAGCGTGAACAACGCAGGGTAAATTATAAAGGATGAAAAAGTTAGCGAACAAGAAAGAGGAGTTGCGTGGGGCTAGCGTAAAAGCTACCAAAAGTGCCTACCAAGATAACCTTGATTGGCTCGCTCATAGAGTCCGCAGGCTTTGCGTTCTGACCTTGGGCTTAGGTAGTGTCTTCGGACTTTATTGGGGGGGGATACAGTTGTTAAGTTTGGTAGATCAACCCCTTAAAAAAGTCGAGATCCGCGGGCAGTTTGAACATTTGGATGCGCAAGCCATAGCGGTGCTAGTACAGGAACGGGTTGATGCGGGAATAGTAGCGCTGGATCTTACTGAAATTCAAAAGTTGCTAATAAAACAGCCTTGGGTTGAACGGGTGTCGGTGCGTCGTAAATGGCCGAATTTATTACTGATCGATATGGTGGAAAGGTCACCTGTGGTGCGCTGGAACGAAGATGCATTAATGACGGCTAAGGCCGAAGTGTTTAAGCCAAAGGCAGATTTAGAACGCTATCAATTACCTCGATTGACTGGTACCTACGATAGTCGCAAGGAAATATTGCAACAGCTTGGCTGGTTGATGACGCAGTTTAAGGATGAGGGGTTAGTTATTAGTGAATTGCGCAAGGAGCAGCGAGGCGCCTGGCAAATATTAACGACCCAGGGTATTCATATTGAATTGGGTAACGGTGATTTTGAGGAAAAGGTAAAGCGATTTAGAGGGCTCTATAAAAATGCTTTAAGTGAACGAATTGACGAGATAGAAAAAATTGATTTGCGTTATACCCATGGGGCTGCGGTGCATTGGAAGGCTAGTGCTAAGGGCGAGGGAATAAAGCAAACAGCAAGCATAAAAGTATCGGTAATTGGCGAAATAGCTAGGACATTTAATGGTAGTTCAACGGCATAACAAGAGAATAACGCTATGACCGGAGCGACGGTTAACAACATGATTGTGGGGTTAGATATCGGCACCTCCAAGGTAGTGGCTATCGTCGGTGAAATTACGCCTGATGGTTTCCTCGAAGTGGTCGGTATTGGTAGTCATCCGATGCGCGGTATGAAAAAAGGCGTCGTGATTAATATTGAGTCCACGGTGCAATCAATACAGCGTGCGGTGGAAGAAGCTGAGTTAATGGCGGGCTGCCAAATTCATTCGGTTTATGCGGGAATTGCCGGCAGTCACATCAAGAGTATGAATTCACATGGCATCGTTGCGATACGTGATCGTGAGGTGACGCGTGGGGATATGGATAGAGTGATTGATGCCGCCCAGGCGGTAGCGATTCCGGCAGACCAAAAGGTGCTTCATATTCTGCCGCAGGAATACATCATTGATGACCAGGAAGGTGTAAAGGAGCCGCTGGGGATGTCCGGCGTGAGGTTGGAAGCGAAGGTGCATCTGGTCACCTGCGCCGCCAATGCTGCGCAAAATATCGAAAAATGTGTGCGTCGCTGCGGCTTGAATGTGGACGATATTATTTTGGAGCAATTGGCGTCTAGTTATGCAGTCTTGACTGATGACGAAAAAGAACTGGGCGTGTGTATGGTGGATATTGGTGGCGGCACCACGGATATCGCGGTATTTGTCGATGGCTCTATTAGGCATACCGCGGTGATACCGATAGCTGGCGATCAGGTGACTAATGATATCGCTATGGCATTGCGAACGCCGACCCAGAATGCTGAAGAAATTAAAATTAAGTACGCCTGTGCCTTGACTCAGCTTGCCGGCCCAGATGAGACCATTAAAGTGCCCAGTGTAGGCGATAGAGCGCCACGGGATTTGTCGCGTCAGTCCTTGGCGGAAGTGGTGGAGCCACGTTATGAAGAACTCTTTACGCTGATCCAGTCGGAATTGCGACGAAGTGGATTTGAAGATTTAGTGGCAGCTGGCATTGTTCTCACTGGTGGGACATCGAAAATGGAAGGCGTTGTTGAGTTAGCAGAGGAGATATTTCATATGCCAGTACGCCTAGCCATGCCTCAGGGTGTGGAAGGGTTAGCGGACATAGTAAGAAATCCTATCTATGCGACGGGCGTGGGTTTGTTGATCTACGGTATGCGTCAGCAACTGGAAGGGCTTTCGGAAAGTCGACAAAAAAGCACTATTAGCGGTTTTTTTGACAAGATTAAAAGTTGGTTTAAGGACAACTTTTAGATCGGCTCATGATGAGCATTAAAATTATGAATTATTTGTAAAATCCTAAGAGGAGATGGCCATGTTTGAATTGATTGATAGCGTTCCACAAAGTGCAGAAATAAAAGTTGTAGGAGTTGGCGGCGGCGGCGGTAACGCGCTGAATCATATGCTGGCAAATAATGTTGAAGGCGTTGAGTTCATTTGTGCCAACACTGATGCGCAGGCGCTTAAGGCGATATCGGCTAAGACGGTATTGCAACTTGGCGGACAGGTAACAAAGGGGCTTGGCGCAGGCGCTAACCCGGAAATTGGTCGCCAGGCGGCAATGGAAGACCGTGAGCGCATCATTGAAGTGCTGCAAGGCGCTGACATGGTTTTTATTACGGCTGGCATGGGTGGTGGCACCGGCACTGGCGCTGCCCCAGTATTTGCGCAAATTGCTAGAGAATTAGGTATTTTGACCGTTGCTGTTGTCACCAAACCCTTTGCTTTTGAAGGTCGCAAGCGCGCGCAAATCGCAGAAGCGGGTATTGCGGCTTTAGCCGAACATGTCGATTCGTTGATAACTATTCCCAATGAGAAATTGCTCTCGGTACTGGGTGAAAGCACCAGTCTTCTAAAAGCCTTCGGTGCAGCGAATGATGTGTTACTTGGTGCCGTACAGGGTATTGCTGATCTGATTATCCGCCCCGGTATGATAAACGTGGACTTTGCCGATGTGCGTACCGTTATGTCTGAAATGGGTATGGCAATGATGGGGAGCGGCAGTGCCTCTGGAGAAAATCGTGCCAAAGAAGCTGCAGAAGCAGCAGTGCGAAGTCCTTTGTTGGAGGATGTTAATTTACAAGGTGCGCGTGGTATTTTGGTGAATATTACAGCAGGTCCGAACCTGTCGTTGGGTGAATTCTCTGAAGTTGGTGAAACGGTTGAGGATTTTGCCTCAGACAACGCGACAGTTGTGGTGGGAACCGTGATTGATCCAGAAATGGGCGATGAATTGCGTGTTACAGTGGTGGCGACCGGGTTGGGTGGTGCTCAGCCGAAACCAAAGATGGAAATCGTAGAACAAAAACCTAGCGTTGATGGACGCGTGGATTATGGAAAACTTGACCGTCCAACGGTCATGCGCAAACAAGCTCTGGGTAACGTGGCGATTGACCATTCCTCGGCGGCGGCCAGAGACATGGATTACCTGGATATTCCTGCATTTTTACGCCGTCAGGCCGATTAATCGTTAGATATGTCGGCACTGTGGCTCGATGGCCATCACCGCAGTGCCGAAAGTTTTCCGATTAATATTGAAGTGTTTGTTAACAGGGGTCAGTAAATTTGTTAGTATTCGCGGCTAACCTTTGGAATTTGCTTATAATTTTTACGCCATTTGAGTCCCTGATTTATGATTGGACAACGTACCCTAAAGAATACCATTAGAGCCACAGGAGTTGGATTGCATTCAGGAGAGAAGGTTTATCTGACTCTCAAGCCTGCGCCTGCGGATACCGGTATTGTATTTTGCCGTACCGATTTAGACCCTGTAGTTGAAATTCCGGCTTTAGCGGAAAATGTTGGTGAGACCACTTTATCCACGACCTTAATGAAAGGTGGTGCTCGTGTCGATACCGTTGAGCATTTACTTTCCGCTATGGCGGGGTTGGGTATTGATAATGCTTATGTTGAGCTGAGTGCGGCTGAAGTGCCAATTATGGATGGCAGTGCTGGGCCATTTGTGTTTTTGATTCAATCGGCCGGTATTCAAGAGCAACCTGTTGCGAAAAAATTTATCCGCATCAAGCGCAAAGTAAAGGTCACCGACGGAGATAAATGGGCTAGTTTTGAGCCCTTTGACGGCTTCAAAGTTACTTTTACCATCGATTTTGATCATCCTGTTTTCAAGGGGCGCTTGCAACAAGCGTCAGTTGATTTTTCTTCGACTTCCTTTGTGAAGGAGGTTAGCCGTGCGCGCACCTTTGGTTTTATGCGCGATATCGAATATTTGAGATCACATAATTTGGCGCTGGGTGGTAGCATGGATAATGCCATCGTGGTGGACGATTACCGTATTCTTAATGAAGATGGGTTACGCTACGACGATGAGTTCGTCAAACATAAAGTACTGGACGCGATTGGCGATCTCTATCTGTTAGGCAACACCCTAATTGGTGAATTTAAAGGTTTTAAGTCCGGTCACGGACTAAACAATATTTTATTACGCAAGCTTATCGCCCAGGAAGATGCTTGGGAAGTGGCAACATTCGACGCTATTGAAAATGCGCCGATCTCCTATTCGCGACCGGTGCTATCGATTTAATAGTAATTAGGCTAAGAGCTCAAAGAGCATTGGTTAATAGTGAGCAAAATACCCCGGCATGTCGGGGTATTTTTTTGCTACTTTATGACAGGCTTAATTATTTTGGTTCGATGATATGGCGTAAAGCGGCGCTTAGCTCAGGTTGATCAAGGGTGTCGGCTATTGTTCTGAGATGATCAGCCGCGGCTGGAGAAATAGGTTTTGCTGTGATCTTCGGGTTTGGTTTGACATATTGCGGTCGCACGAGAATCCTTATTTGTTCGATGTCATGAAACTCTGCGAGTTGTTTTAGCTGTGCCATAATCTGCGGCTGCTGGAACCTTAAACGAGTTGCCCAGGTCGCTGAGTCAGCCTGGAGCTTCAAGAGGCCATCGCGATAGCTGAGAAAATGGCAAAACGCTTGACAATCTTTTGGTATCCGGGCACTAACCTTACTTTGCAGAGACAGTATTTTTTGCGCTCGATCAATTAATCGAGCAAGTGCTGAATCGCGAGCATTTATAAGTCGGCTTATTTCTGTCTCTGCGCTATAATTATCTCTGCTCATAAGTTAAGTGACCTCTGCTTAAGCATGGTATGTCTCAAGTAACCGAATGGTCAACTGACTCTAACTCGAAAAAATCAGTATGAATATAATTTTCGTTAGCCGAAAACATGGAAGAGCGCGAACCTTAGCCTTGGGAAATATTTGGCTTTGTTGTATTGGCCTATTCTTTGCTGTGCTCCTGGTAGGTGTTTTTAGTGTTGGTTATCGGTCGGCAATCGATGCTCAGGATGTATTGCGTAGCGAGAATTATATAAGTACCTGGATTCAGGATCTAAAAAACAAAGACAGAAAAGTAGAGCAACTTAAGCAAGAATCTGAAGAGCAGCTGGAATCCTTGACGATAAGAATGGCGGAGCTTCACGCCAGATTAATTCGACTCGATGCACTGGGCGAGCATTTAACTAAAACGGCGAAACTGGAAGAGGGTGAATTCGATTTTTCACGGACGCCGGCACTTGGTGGGCCAAGCTCCGAAGAAGATGGTGTTTCCTATACGCCGCCGAACTTTATTGACGCGATTAACCAATTGTCTCTCGACATAGAGTTACGCGAGCAGGAGTTGGAAGTGCTTAATAAATTACTAGGAAATCAGGAGTTTGAGAGTGACCGTTACATCGCCGGACGGCCTGTGAAGTGGGGCTGGATGTCATCTGGTTTTGGTCGTCGCAATGACCCATTCTCGGGTCGAATTGCCTGGCATGAGGGAGTTGACTTTGCAGGCAAAGAGAATTCAGAAATCATTGCCGTTGCCGCCGGAGTTGTTACTTGGTCTGGGCTCCGTAATGGTTATGGAAAACTGTTGGAAGTCAATCACGGTGGGGGTTTGATTACTCGCTATGCGCATGCCAACAAGTTACTAGTCAAGGTTGGAGATGTTGTGGAAAAGGGGCAAACCATCGCTTTGATGGGGAGTAGTGGGCGATCTACTGGACCTCATGTGCATTATGAAATTCTAAAAAATGGGACCCCTGTTAATCCAATCAACTATATCAAACGCAAAAACCTTTGATACCAGCGCTTTTTCCCGCCGCCTACTTGTTTAATTCCCATCGCGACTCAATATTTAGAAGTTTAATGGCCAGATAGGCTGAAACATTGGTTTAGGCTTTGGCCTAATCAGTTTACAATACCGCGTCCGGCACGGGGCTGAAAATGGTCGGGCGAACTAACCTTTAAAGATGCGATAAAAAAATGATTGGAAACGTAACTAGAAAAATATTTGGCAGTAAGAACGACCGCGAATTAAAGCGCATGGGTAAGCTGGTGAAGCAGATCAATGCCCTGGAAGAATCGATAAAGGCGCTATCCGATCAGGAGTTACAAGGCAAAACGCTAGAGTTCCGTCAACGCTTTAACGACGGTGAAACGTTGAATCAATTATTACCTGAAGCTTTTGCGGTGGTTCGCGAAGCCAGCCAAAGAGTTTTGGGAATGCGTCATTTTGACGTACAGATGATCGGTGGTATCACCCTGCATGAGGGAAGAATTTCCGAAATGCGCACGGGTGAAGGTAAAACTCTGATGGCGACCCTGCCATCCTATCTCAACGCGATTCCCGCCAAGGGCGTTCACATCGTCACTGTCAATGATTATCTCGCCAGCCGGGATGCCCGTTGGATGGGGCCCGTGCATGAATTTCTTGGCCTGACGGTCGGTGTTATTGGTTCTGGTCAGGATTATGAAACTAAGCGTCAGGCTTATGCGGCGGATATAACCTATGGAACGAATAATGAATTCGGCTTTGATTATCTGCGCGACAACATGGCCTTTAGTATCGAGCAAAAAGTGCAGCGGCCACTCTTCTATGCCATCGTGGATGAAGTGGACTCCATTCTTATTGATGAAGCGAGAACACCGCTCATTATTTCCGGTGCTGTAGGAGATAGCTCAAAACTCTATACTGAGATTAATAAAATTATTCCTAAGCTCAAACGTGGCTATGAAGCGACCGAAGAAGTGGCAGAGATTGATGGGGATTTTACCATTAATGAAAAAAGCCGATCAGTAGAGCTAACTGAGGAAGGGCACCAGCAGGTTGAGGAACTATTGTCGGAAGCTGGCTTACTACCCGAAGGAGAAAGCCTCTATGCTCCGCAGAATTTAGGGCTGTTACATCATGTGCATGCTGGCCTAAAGGCTCATGCCATCTTTCAACGTGATGTTGACTATATCGTACAGGATGATGAGATAGTTATCGTTGACGAACACACTGGTCGAACCATGGCTGGTCGACGTTGGTCTGAGGGAACTCACCAGGCGATTGAAGCAAAAGAAGGCGTTGCTATTCAAAATGAAAGCCAAACGCTAGCCTCCACGACCTTCCAAAATTATTTCCGACTCTACGAAAAGCTGTCAGGAATGACGGGTACTGCGGATACCGAAGCCTTTGAGTTCAGGCAAATTTATGGGTTGGATGTGGTGGTCATTCCTACCAATCAACCGATGATTCGAAAGGACGCCAATGATTTGGTTTACCTTAGCATGGCAGAAAAATTCGATGCGATTATTGAAGAGATAAAGGCCTGCATCGAGAAGCAGCAACCGGTTTTGGTGGGTACTGCCTCAATTGAGTCCTCTGAAGATGTGGCGAAGTTATTAGACAAAGCAAAAATAAAGCATGCGGTCTTGAATGCGAAGCAGCACGCTAAAGAAGCTGAAGTTATCGCCCAGGCTGGACAGCCTGGCGCTGTTACTATCGCTACTAATATGGCGGGTCGTGGTACCGATATAATGCTGGGTGGTAATTGGGAGGCGGAAGTTGCCAAGCTCGATAATCCATCACAAGCGGAAATTGATGCGATAAAAGCTAAATGGCAAGAGCAGCACAAAATAGTTATTGAGGCGGGTGGCTTACATATTATCGGTACTGAGCGACATGAGTCACGTCGTATTGATAATCAGTTGCGCGGCCGTTCCGGTCGGCAAGGCGACCCCGGTTCATCGCGCTTCTTTTTATCATTAGAAGACAACCTTATGCGTATTTTTGCATCTGAGCGTGTGAAGAATTTGATGCAAGCCTTAGGTATGGAGAAGGGCGAGGCGATAGAGCATCGGATGGTGAGCAACGCCATTGAAAAAGCGCAGCGCAAGGTGGAAGGGCATAACTTTGATATTCGTAAGCAATTGCTGGAATACGATGATGTTGCCAATGATCAGCGTAGTGTGATCTACCAGCAGCGTGATGAGATCATGGAGTCTGAAGATATTTCACAGACCATTGTGGCGGTGCGCGCTGCAGTACTCGATGAGGTGGTCAGAGCCTATATACCGCCGCAAAGTCTGGAGGAACAATGGGATATCCCCGGTCTGGAACAACAGCTTAGTTCGGAAATGAATTTGGACGTGCCGGTGCAGGAGTGGTTGGATCAAGATCATGCCTTGAACGAGCAGGGCTTGCGGGAAAAAATTCTAGAGCAAATGGCTGCAGCTTATAGTGAAAAAGAAGCGGCTGTGGGTTCTGAAATCATGCGCAGGGTGGAAAAGCAAGTCATGCTGGAAACCCTGGATACGCGATGGAAAGAACATTTAGCAACGATGGATCATTTACGAATGGGTATCCATTTGCGTGGCTACGCGGCGAAAAATCCGAAGCAGGAATACAAGCGGGAAGCCTTCAATTTATTCCAGGAACTATTAAATAGCATCAAGCATGATGTGGTGCGCATACTCAGCCATTTACAGTTCTATCAAGAGTCTGATCTGGAGGCACTGGAGCGTAAACGGCAGGAAGAGCTGCAGCAAAAAATGGAATACCAGCACGCGGAAGCATCGGCCATGTCAGGCTCTGCTGAAGCCGATGGTTCTGAAGGAGAAGAGCCCGCGCAACCCTTTGTGCGCGAAGGTGAGAAAATAGGGCGCAATGACCCTTGTCCCTGTGGCTCAGGGAAAAAATATAAGCGTTGTCATGGCGCTTTGTCGAATGCCAACTAGGGAAGTTTCCGTCAATAGCCAGAGCTGATTCTAAAAGAGCCAGCAAATAGCGTTTTACAGGAAATTTGAGTCAGTAGTAGAGGATTGAACCATGGCTGTAGGCCCTGATAGTTTTCCCGATATGTATCCCGTAGTGGGCGTTAGATTAAGTACAGTCAGTGCAGGTATTAAAAAGCCAGGGCGTAAGGATTTGGTGCTTATCGAGTGCGCAGAGGGAAGCCAGATTGCGGCAGTTTTCACGAAGAATAGTTTCTGCGCTGCCCCCGTCGTGCTTGCCAAACAGCATCTGCAAGTGGCAGCACCAAAATACCTTCTCATTAATACAGGAAATGCTAATGCAGGCACTGGAGAGCAGGGCCTGCAAGCGGCCAAAAACTGTTGCGAGCAGTTGGCTCAGCTAGCGCAATGCGACGCGCAAAGTATTCTACCTTTCTCTACCGGCGTTATTGGCGAGCCACTGCCGGTGCAACGCTTAGTCAATGCATTGCCGATGGCGCTGCAGCAATTTAGTGCTGATGGCTGGGCCGAGGCCGCGCAGGGTATTTTAACGACGGATACCCGTCCTAAGGGAGCCAGTGTGCGTTTTGAGCATGAAGGCAAGGCCTTCCATGTGACGGGCATTGCTAAAGGTTCGGGCATGATTCGGCCTGATATGGCGACCATGCTTGCCTTTATCGCGACCGATGTGCCAGCTCTGCAACCGGTTTTACAAAGGCTTCTTGAAAGTGCTAATAAAGAATCTTTTAATCGCATCACCGTGGATGGTGATACCTCAACCAACGATGCCTGCGTTTTGATTGCAACAGGCACCAGCGGTGACGAGGTATTGGCGCGTACCGAGAGTGCGTTATATGAAAAATTATTGAGTGCAGTGACTCAGGTTTGTGTTGAGTTAGCGCAAGCCATTATCAAAGATGGAGAAGGCGCGACTAAGTTTATTCGTATTGAGGTTGATGACGGCAAAACAGAAGAAGAGTGTCTGCTAGTGGCCTATGCGATTGCCCATTCCCCTCTTGTGAAAACCGCATTATTTGCGAGCGACCCTAACTGGGGGCGTATTCTGGCTGTAGTAGGTAGGGCTGGGTTGGAAAACTTGGATGTCTCGAAAGTGGATATTTATCTGGACGATATTTGCATTGCTGAGCAGGGTGGTCGTGCTGTCAGTTATACGGAAGCGCAAGGTCAGGCGGTGATGAACCAGCAGGAAATTACGATTCGAGTCAAACTTGGTCGCGGCCAGGCCAGAGAGAAAGTCTGGACCTGTGATCTGTCGCATGACTACGTCTCCATTAACGCGGATTACCGTTCTTAATTTTCTTCATGTCAGGTTCAGCGAACCAGAGAACACAGGTTGTTGCCGCCGTTATTCATAACGAACAGGGCCAAATATGTATCGCTAAACGTCCGGCACACAAGCATCAGGGTGGTTTATGGGAGTTCCCCGGGGGCAAGCAAGAAGCCGGGGAAACACCACAGGCTGCTCTGAAGCGGGAGCTGAATGAAGAACTCGGTATAAGTGTGATTGTCTGCGAACCGTTACTAAGGGTTAATTATGATTATCAGGACAAGCACATCCATTTAAATGTCTGGCAAGTGACTGAGTTTGCCGGTAGTGCCTATGGTCGAGAAGGTCAGGAGGTGACTTGGGTAAGCCTGAAAGATATCCGCCACTTTCAATTCCCTGCCGCTAATCAAGCAATCTTGGCGAAGCTCTTGGCGAAATAAGCCTGTTGCTCGTATCTTAGCTTAAAACTGATCCGGTAAAAAAAAGCAGCTCATAGGTGAAAGTCAGTTTTACCATGTCCACTAAACATTGATTGTAATTTGTAAATTCGCTAGTGAGCCTAAGCCGTCGATCCAATTTCAGAAAAAAGGGAATAAGGATAAGGCAAATCAGCACCCAACAGTAGGGTGTTAGTAACGCAAAGCTGGCAGTCAGGGCCATAGCGATTACCCAGCTTGAACTAAAGTAAGTTAACGCGACTGTTTTCCCTAAATAAAGAGCAACGGTCCTTTTGCCAGCTGCCAGATCGAGTTGCATATCACGGATGTTGTTGATGTTCAGGACACCGACGCTCAGTAACCCTACCGCTGCTGCGGGTAGCCATATCCAGAAAGGTAGTTGTTGTGATTGCAGGTAATAGGAGCCGGCTACGGCGGCGAGTCCGAAAAAAAGAAACACGGAAATATCTCCCAGACCTCTATAACCATAGGGTCTGGAACCCAAGGTGTAGCAAGTTGCGGCAATAACGGAAATGCTGCCCAGAATAAAAAATAGCAATTTAGAGTGCCAGAACAGACTGCTCAGCAGTATCAGCAGTGAACCGCTGACCAAGCAAAGAGCTATTAACAGATAGAGCGCACGGCGCGCCTGCTGTAAAGAGATTGCGCCGGATTGCAGTTGCCTGGGAGCGCCCGGGCGATTAGCATCAACGCCACTTTTGGTGTCACCATAATCATTGGCAATATTGGTTAATAATTGAAGTAGCACGGCGGTGGTGAGGCTTAGGGTTAGAACAGTCAGGCTAAATTGCTGTTGCGTGGCAAGTCCGTTACCCACTAGAACCGGGCCTATAGAGAGTAGTAAGGTCTTAGGGCGGGCGGCGTTCCACCAAAGCTTGAGCAGTCTCATAAGGCTCTGGCAAGGCGCTAATCAAAACGCATGGATAAATCGATAGCACGACAGTCTTTGGTCAGCGCTCCAATGGAAATATAATCGACACCGGTTTCTGCTATGGGTCGTATGGTGAGCTCAGTTACATTGCCTGAAGCTTCAAGTTTTGCTTTACCCGAAGTGATTGCTACGGCAATGCGCATATCCGCAAGGCTGAAGTTGTCTAGCATGATGGTGTCCGCACCTGAGTTCAGCGCTTGATTGAGTTCTGACAAACTCTCCACTTCTACTTCGACGGGTTTACCCGGAGCGAGATAACGCGCTTCGCTGATGGCTTTTTCAATAGAGCCACAGGCAGCAATATGGTTTTCCTTGATCAGAAAAGCATCGTACAAACCGATCCGATGGTTAAAACAGCCGCCGCAGGTGACGGCGTACTTTTGCGCAATGCGCAAACCCGGAATAGTCTTGCGGGTATCTAACAGTTTCACCTGAGTGTCCGCGACTAGGTTGGCGTACTGACGACAAATGGTGGCTGTACCGGAAAGAGTTTGTAAGAAATTCAGCGCGCAGCGTTCGCCCGTGAGTAATGAGCGGGCCGCGCCAGATAGCTTAAACAACGGTTGGTTCGACTCAACCTGTTGGCCGTCCTGGACGAGCCATTCAATGTCAACATCGGGGTCCACCTGGTGAAAGACCTGATTAACCCAATCCGCGCCGCAGATGGTCGCCGACTCCCGCGTAATGACAGTGGCCTTGGCAAAATTCTCTGCGGGAATGAGCTGGGCAGTTAGGTCACCGCTGCCGATGTCTTCGTCTAGGGCAGTTGTAACATTGGCTTGAATGATCTGAGCGAGCGTTTTAGTGTAGTTCATGGTGATATTTAGATTAATGCTAACAAGCTAGGAGTTGGGGTAATTTCGTAATGTTAAAAGGTTATCGCGTTGAGTAAACTCGACTTGACGCAATGCGCTCATACCCAACAAGATAAACTCGCCCATGCTGGGGTTAATACTGGCGGGCACATCATACAGGATAATACTACCTATTTGTAAGCGCTGGATGCGGGTTGCGTAGACAGTAACATTGCCATTTGCGGTAGATGCCGTGCCGCGCAAACCCTTTTGTAATCCCAAATGCTGCGCCATATTTTCAGAAATTGCGACGTCGGTGGCGCCTGTATCTAGTAGGAAATCAACAGCTATATCGTTAATGCTTCCAGAAACTAGATAATGCCCTTGTCGATTGGCCTTGAGAGTAACCTCTTGTACCCCCTTGGTAGTGACTGCGGACACTGGCTGCTGGTTAGGGTTGAGCCAGCTTCGCTCTAAATTGCCAAACAGGAGGGTGAGCATAGCCAGCCCCAATAGCCAGGCGGCGATAGCCATAAGTTTACCTAATCTTCTACCGGGAGGCGGTGCTTCACGATAATTCATTTTTTTTGTACCGACAACGGGCAAATAATGGAATCTGAACTATACTATTTTGGTAGATGTACGCCTAGGGATGAAAGGCGAATGGCAACCCGGAGTGTTTTAGAACGTGGTCAATGAATCTAGCGCAGTTCCCCCTGTGAATGTAACCTCAATCGACATTCTACCAGAGCCCTTAAAACGGGTGCGAGAGTTGGCGAAAAGTCAGCTCGCAGCCATCTTTGCCAATATGTTTGACAGCGCCGATGATGCGTTGTTTGAACTTGCCGACAAAGCCACCAGTAACATTGATCAGACCATGTATTTTGACTCGATGCGCCAAGTGCGTATTCAACGGCAAGGCATGGAATCTGTTTTTATGCAAAAAGTTCAAGATGGTTTTCGTCAGTTATTTCTCTCTGTCGATAATGAAACCGCTGATCCAGAGAAGTATGCAGATGGCATGGAAACTTTGGCTCTGGTGTGTGACGACGATCTTGAAGAGTCGGTGGCGATCAGAGGTATGGTTTCCAAGGTGGTCAGTCAATGTGATGTTTCCTTAAGTGAGTTGACCCAGCGCATTAATTATTTAGTCCGAGCGAAAACAATCACTGATCTGAGTAACCCCCTTGGCCCACACCGATTATGTGAAGCATTTCGCGAAGCGGCTGGGTTACTTGAGCTGGATATTCGAGCCAAGTTGGTGGTCTACAAGCTTTTTGAAAAGTATGTGCTGGGTGTTATCGGTAAACTTTATAATGAAGCCAACGGTTTATTAATAGAGCGGGGTGTACTGCCCAGCATCAGTTCAAACGCAAAGCAAAGAAGCGCGACTAAAAGAGTTAGCGGGGCGCGGCAGCCGACCCCTCCCTCTACTGCAAATAGCCAGGAAGATAGTGAGATATTTGATTTTTTACGGGGCCTGTTGACTGACAGCCAGTTTCAATCAAAAAATACCGGTCCTACGCTACCTGTGGCTGACCAAGGGCCAGCGTTGGCGCATGGTGATTTGGTAGAGCTTTTGTCATCGATTCAGCAACAAAAATATGAGACAGGAAACCTTGTTAATTTCCGCGCGGAGCAAATTGATGTCCGGCAGGCATTATATAACTTGTTGGAGCAGTCCGGTTCGGCATTGCAGAATAGAGCGATTGGCAAAGTTGATAATGATGTTATTAACCTAGTTTCCATGCTGTTCGAGTTTATTCTCGACGATCATAATTTATCGTCACCGATGAAAGCCTTGTTAGCGCGTCTGCAAATACCCTTACTTAAAGTCGCCGTGCTGGATAAAACTTTCTTTAGCCGGGGAGGCCACCCGGCCAGAAAGCTGCTCAATGAGTTGGCTACGGCGGCAATGGGCTGGAGTGAGACAGTTGATCTCAAACGCGATACGCTCTATGTCAAGGTTAAAGCTATCGTTGATTCAGTGCTCGACGATTTTGTCGATGATGTTTCGATTTTTCAAAATTTGTTGGAGGATTTTACCGACTTTATTGGTATTGAACGACGTCGTGCAGAGTTAATTGAACAGCGTACGAGGGATGCAGAGGAAGGTTTAGGCAAAACCCAGTATGCGCGGTCGGTGGTTGGCGATGTGCTTAACCAAAAGGCGCAGGGTACTAATTTGCCTCCGGTTGTGATCGAGTTGTTGCGCGACGGTTGGAGCAGCTATCTGTTTTTGGTTCATGTGAAAGAAGGTGTTGAGAGCCAAGCTTGGGAAGACGCGCTGGCGACAGTTGATGACCTGATATGGAGCGTACAACCAGCGGCGGATAAGTCCTATACCAGTCAGTTACTAAAATTGATTCCTTCATTGTTGCAGCGTTTGCGCAAAGGCTTGACCAGCATTTCCTTTAGCAAAGTGAAAATGCGCAACCTCTTCAAAGAGTTAGAGTCCATTCATTTAAATTGCTTGAAAAGCTCGTCACTTAAACCTGCAGTAAAGCCGGAAACTGATGATGCTGCTGTGGCGCAGGAGTTTACAACCCTTACAAGGACAGAACCGGAGCCAAAAAGTTTAGCTAACGCTCCGGGTGATACCCAAAAATCGGCACAGGTAATCAGCAAAAGCACCATTGAATCTCCGGTTATTATTACTAACGCTGAATTGCCAGTTATTGAGCAAGCTATCTCGGCAACTGAGGGTGATGAGTATCTTAACCGTGTTGACGGACTGACCTCTGGGACCTGGGTCGAATTGATCAAGGAGGACAAAAAGCAACGAGCTAAGCTGGTTGCAGTCATCCGATCGACCGGAAAATATATTTTTGTCAACCGTGTCGGTATGAAAGTAGCGGAGAAAACCCGCACCGTGCTTGCTCAGGAGTTGCGCGAAGGCCTACTTAATATTCTCGATGATACCCTTCTATTTGATCGTGCCCTGGAGTCTGTGATCGGCCATTTGCGTGAAATGAAGGATTAGGAATTAATCGGATGGTTCTCTAGGCATCCTTCGGCGCGAAAAGTTTTTCTCATCCAAGGCCTAATCCGAGTTGAAGCCCTCTGGCGCATGAGCTAATGTATGGGCATCGCTTACTTGATGCTCAGGAATTAGCTTGCTTAGCGCTATACATAATCATTGGTTGGTCGAGGCTGAGCGTATAATATCGCCTAACTTCGACGACAGGCCGGAGGCGCGTATTGATCTTCTGGTTGTACATAATATTAGCCTACCGCCTGGGCAGTTTGGTGGTCCCTATATAAGCCAGCTTTTTACTAATCAGTTGGTAGCGCGAGAGCATCCTTATTTCCAGGAAATAGCGACACTTCAGGTTTCCTCCCATCTTTTGATTCGCCGCAACGGTGCTGTAATTCAGTTTGTACCTTTTGATAAACGGGCG
The DNA here is from genome assembly GCA_024234615.1 of Pseudomonadales bacterium. Taxonomy (NCBI): domain Bacteria; kingdom Pseudomonadati; phylum Pseudomonadota; class Gammaproteobacteria; order Pseudomonadales; species Pseudomonadales bacterium. The sequence continues at coordinate 322,366 of JACKNY010000002.1, read as the reverse complement.
TGGCATGCTGGTAGCTCTTGTTATCAGCAAGAAACCAACTGTAATGATTTTTCCATTGGCATTGAGCTTGAAGGAACGGACGATCAGGCTTACGAGGAAAGCCAATATCTGCGTTTAGCTGATGTCACCCGTGCGTTGATGCGATCTTATCCTGGTATCCAGGAGGGCCGAATAACGGGCCATTCGGAAATTGCACCTGGGCGTAAAACCGATCCAGGTCCTGCTTTCGATTGGCGTCGCTATAGGCAATTGTTGAAATCTGGGGATTAATTTAATCCGTTATTCATAAAGAATCTACCGAGGCCACAATGGCGTTTTTAGTGTTACTCATCACCTTAGGTTGTTATAAGTTTCTTGGCTGGCGCGTAGATCGACGTTTCGATGAATGGTTTTTCCTGCTATCAGATAGCCTAGGGTCTACGTTTCAGAAACATCCGCAGGTCGCGACACTGTCAACACTATTACTGCCTGTCTTGTTGGCGGGATTATTGCTCAACCTGTTAGAAAATTCTCTATTTGGGTTTATCGGGGTCGCTTTGCAGGTCTTATTACTGTTTTATTCGATGGGCCGCGATAATCTCTTGCAATGTACCGAGGGATATTTAAGACGCTGGCGGGCTGGTGATACCCAAGCGGCCTATCATTTTGCTTCAGAGTATCTGAAAACCCAGGAAGATATTGATGTCAATGACTTGGCGTCATTACAGCGTGAAGTTCGCACCGGGCTGCTTTATCAATGGTTTGAGCAGGTATTCCTGGTGTTGTTTTGGTATTTATTAGCTGGGCCACTAGCTGCGCTCTTTATCCGCTTCATCTGTCTTTACGATCAGTGGTTAAAAGTATCGGATGATACTGCAGCTGCGGCCATGCCCCTGCAAATTCTGCACGCACTCGAGTGGCTACCGGCACGCTGTGTGGGCCTAACCTTCACTCTTGCTGGAAATTTTGTACTTTGTTTTCGGTCGTGGATAGATGCAGTCTTGAGCTGGCATACACCTACCGAAAAAGTGTTATACAACACGGGAATGGCGGCCTTGGGTGCGTGTGTGGAAACATCGGAAGACATGACTCGACCGGTCGAAAGAATTGCCGATGTGTCGGATGAATATACCCAGGAAATCCAAGCTATCCAAGATTTGCTTGTTAGGAGTTTGATTGTTTGGGTGGTGATAGTCGCCCTTATTGTTATTTTCTAACCCCAGTCAAGAAGGGCTAACGGCATCGTAAGCAGGTACTCATGCGGATTGGTATAGATTTAGGCGGTACTAAAATAGAAGCGGTATTAATGGCTGATGATGGTGGTATCGTTAACCGTCGGCGGGTCAAAACATCCGCAGGAAATTATGCCGCCATTTTAGATCAAATAGCTCAGTTAGTTGAAGAATTAGAACACTCCTGCTCAACTCGCGCAAGCGTTGGCGTGGCCACTCCGGGCAGCCTTTCTCGGGTCAGCGGGAGAATGAAAAACTGCAATTCCACCTGTCTAAATGGCCGCCCTCTTTTAACAGATATGGAGCAGCGCCTGGGGCGGGAAGTGTGCTTGGCCAACGATGCGGATTGCTTCGCATTATCTGAGGCGACTGATGGCGCTGGCCAGGGTTTTGCAACGGTATTTGGTGTCATACTTGGTACTGGGGTGGGTGCTGGCATTTGTCGAAATGGGCAGCTAGTGACGGGGCCCAATGGTATTACCGGAGAGTGGGGACACAATGCGCTGCCGCCACTACAAGGAGCGTTTGAAGGATCGCAACTGGCGGCTAGAAACTGCTATTGCGGCCGCCGCGGTTGTGTAGAGACGTATTTGTCTGGCCCTGGATTTGAAGACGGTTATGCCGCCGCAACGGGCAAAACGCTCAGCGTCGATCAAATTGTCACGAAAGCGGAGGTGGGGGAAGAGCGCGCGTGTGCGTATTTAGATCTTTACCAGGAGTGTTTAGCCAGTGCGTTGGGCAGCGTTATCAATCTGCTTGATCCTCATGTAATTGTACTCGGTGGTGGTTTGTCAAATATTGCTAGCCTGTATGTTGAAATACCCAAACGCTGGTGTAAGTATGTATTCTCCGACTCCTGTGAAACTCTTTTGAGTCCACCGAAGTATGGTGATAGTAGTGGTGTCAGAGGAGCGGCGTGGTTATGGTGAGTAAAATAGACAAAATAGGTAGGGTTAAGAGGAAGAGCGTAAGTCGTCAGCTATTACATAGAAATTACTGGGAATTTGGCCCTATTCATGGTAAAAATGCGGGCCATTCACAGCCGTGATGGAAGGGTTTGTGCTGTTAATTCGCCCATCTACCTATGGGCAAAATACTTCATTCCAATAGTTAATATTACAGTTATAGTGGTCGATCAGAATCGTTAGGTTTTACGTACAAATCACTTTTCCGCTATCGACGTTATCCAATTTGCCAAGCAAAGTATTTACTTAATAAAGAGTCATAGAGGGTTTTTTGAATGTTAATGCATAAGCACAGTACCAATGATCCTGATCCAACGGAAACCGAGGAATGGGTTGATGCTCTAGAAGTTATTATTCAAAAGGAAGGAATGGAGCGCGCGCATTATATACTTAAGCAGCTTTCCGACCATGCTACACGTACTGGCACCCAAATCCCTTACGCGTTAACGACACCTTACCGCAATACAATTCCAGTGACTGAAGAAGCGCCAATGCCCGGTGACTTGTTTATGGAGCGGCGGATACGATCGCTGGTTCGCTGGAATGCGCTGATTACCGTTATGCGCGCAAACATGAACGATGACGAGTTGGGTGGCCATATCTCCACCTTTCAGTCCAGCGCCACACTTTATGATGTTGGCTTTAATTATTTCTGGCATGCGCCCAGTGAAGATCATATGGGTGATTTGATTTATTTTCAGGGGCATTCCTCGCCGGGGATTTACGCCCGCTCCTACATCGAGGGGCGATTTGATGAAGCACAGATGGACCGTTTTCGAAGGGAAGTGGATGGTGGTGGTCTTTCCTCCTACCCCCACCCTTGGTTAATGCCGGATTATTGGCAGTTCCCCACTGTGTCGATGGGGTTAGGGCCGCTACAGGCAATTTATCAGGCGCATATCATGAGGTATATGTCCGCCCGCGGATTGGCACCGCGGGAGGAGCGCAAGGTCTGGGCTTTCCTTGGTGATGGTGAGATCGATGAGCCGGAATCGCTAGGTGCAATCTCGTTGGCCGGGCGTGAGCAACTCGAAAACCTTATTTTTGTCGTGAACTGTAATCTGCAGCGTTTGGACGGACCGGTGCGCGGCAATAGTAAAATTATTCAAGAATTGGAGGGCGTTTTTCGGGGTGCTGGTTGGAATGTCATCAAGGTCGTCTGGGGGCGGCTCTGGGATCCTCTGTTAGCGAAAGATAAAGAAGGTGTTTTACAGCGATGCATGGATGAAACGGTCGATGGTGAGTATCAGAACTGCAAAGCCAATGGTGGCGCTTACACACGCGAACATTTTTTTGGTAAGTATCCCGAGACCTTGGCTATGGTCGAAGACTTAACGGATGCTCAGATTTATAAGTTGAATCGTGGCGGGCATGATCCTTATAAGGTTTATGCTGCTTATCACGAAGCGGTTAACCATAAAGGGCAACCGACGGTTATTCTGGCGCATACCGTGAAAGGTTATGGCGTTGGCGATAAAGGTGAAGCTCAGATGGGGACTCACTCGCTGAAAAAGCTGGATAAGAAGATGCTGATGCAATTTAGAGATCGCTATGAAATTCCGCTCAGCGACGATGAGCTGGATGCTATTCCTTACTACCGCCCGCCAGCAGATAGACCAGAAATGCAGTACATGAAGAAGCGCCGGGACAGTTTGGGTGGTTACCTACCACAACGCCGTAATGATTTCGACGCACTGGAAGTGCCAGGTTTGGAAGCGTTTGAAAACCAGCTCAAGGGTACTGGAGAGCGGGAAATATCGACCACGATGGCGTTTGTTAGATTGTTATCCGTATTGGTGAAAGATAAAAAAATTGGCCCTAAAGTTGTACCTATCGTACCAGACGAAGCACGTACCTTTGGTATGGAAGGCATGTTCAGACAGTTGGGTATTTACTCTTCCTCCGGGCAGCTCTATGAACCGGTCGATTCCGCACAGGTTATGTATTATAAGGAAGACAAGAAGGGGCAGATGCTGGAAGAGGGAATCAATGAGGCCGGTGCTCTCTCCGCTTGGTTAACCTTGGCGACCGCCTACAGCAATTATAATTGCGCAATGATCCCTTTCTATGTGTTTTATTCGATGTTTGGTTTCCAGCGGGTTGGTGATCTGTGCTGGGCAGCTGGTGATATGCAGGCGCGTGGTTTTCTAATCGGCGGCACTTCAGGACGCACCACCCTCAATGGCGAAGGATTACAGCATCAGGACGGTCACAGCCATATCCTGGCAAGCACGGTGCCCAATTGTATCTCCTATGATGCAACCTTCTCTTATGAGGTGGCGGTTATTGTTCAAGATGGCATGCGGCGCATGTATCAAGAAAAAGAAGCGGTCTATTATTATCTGACGTTACTCAATGAAAACTATTCGCATCCGGATATGCCGAAGGGAGCGGAAGCAGGTATTGTTAAGGGGTTGTATCTGTTTCAGGAGACACCTGGAAAGAGCCGACTCAGAGTGCAGTTAATAGGCAGCGGTTCGATTATGCGAGAAGTTATCGCGGCGGCGGAATTGCTAAGGGAAGAGTTTAAGGTTGATGCAGATATCTGGGCAGCGACCAGTTTTAATGAATTGGCACGCGAAGGCCAAAGCGTTGAACGCTGGAATATGCTGCACCCACAGGAAACAGCGAGGATTAGCTATGTCACGCAGTGTTTTGCCGATCGAGAAGGGCCGGTCATTGCCGCCACGGATTACATGAAAAACTATGCGGATCAAATACGCGCTTATGTACCGAAAACTTATCGAGTGTTAGGCACTGACGGCTTCGGACGCAGCGATTCTCGCCAGAAGCTGCGTCACTTCTTTGAAGTGGATCGGTATTTTATTACTATTGCAGCGCTGCAATCGCTGTTGAAGGAAGGCAAAGTCGACGCCGAGGTGGTGAGTTCAGCGCTGACAAAGTTTGGAATTGATCCGAATAAATCTAATCCGGTTACGGTGTGATTGTTAAAGAAATCAGTCAGAAAGGATTTTATTGTGAGTGAAGAGATTGTAAAAGTACCGGATATTGGCGATGCGACTGGGGTAGAAGTTATAGAATTGTGTGTCGCTCCGGGGCAGCATGTCGAAAAAGACACCACCCTGATTGTTTTGGAGTCTGACAAGGCGTCTATGGAAATTCCGAGCCCAGTGTCTGGTTCAGTGGCTTCTATTTTTGTCCAAGTAGGAAGTAAAGTGTCGCAGGGCGACGATATTCTCGTATTAAATACCGCCACCGATCAAGCATCAGTCGTGGAAGAAAAACCAACTACACAAGCAGCTGAGGCAGTTCAGCAAGACGAGTCGTCTACCGAAGCGGTCCAGGAAGAAGCCAGCTCAGCTTTAGGCGCAAATATTGAGGTACTTGTGCCGGATATCGGGGATGTAAAAGATGTGGAGGTCATTGAAGTAGCGGTCAAGGAAGGAGATAACGTCGAAAAAGATGCCACGCTGATTGTTTTGGAATCGGATAAGGCATCAATGGAAATCCCTGCTCCGCAAGCAGGCGTAGTGAAAGCCATTAATGTGGGTGCTGGGGATAAGGTCTCTGAAGGAAGTTTAATTTTGGTGTTGGAGGCGGCTAGTCAGGCTGCTTCCGTAGCGACGAAAAAACAGGAAACAGCGAAAACACCTAAGGCGGCTCCGGTCGCCAATCCATCGAAAATGGAAGAGTCGCTTACCATAAAAGTGCCGGATATAGGTGATGCCAGTGAAGTGGAAGTAATCGAAATTGCCGTCGCCGTCGGGGATTCGGTTGCCGTCGACGATACACTTATTGTGTTGGAGTCCGATAAGGCCTCCATGGAAATTCCAGCCACCCATGCAGGTATTGTCGAGGCGGTTTTATTGGAAGTGGGGCAGAAAGTTAAGCAGGGGGCGCCGATAGTGGTGTTAGCTCAATCGTTAAGTTCAGCTGCCCCTGCAGAAAGTCCGGCCAAGAACGAGTCGCTAAGTCGATTAAATTCCCAGGCAAAGCTAAATTCTGGCACAGAACCTGTTGCGGTATCGCAACAAGTGCTACCAGCCAAGTCAGGGAAGCTAGTATACGCGGGGCCAGCAGTGCGAATGTTGGCGCGCGAATTAGGTGTTGATTTAACCCAGGTTAAAGCCAGCGGACCGCGGGGACGAATTGTTAAGGAAGATGTGCAGAATTTCGTTAAGCAAGCGTTGAGTGAGAAGTCTAAAGCGGCACCTGCTGGCTCAGGTATTCCCGCAGTGCCAGCGATCGATTTTAGCCAGTTTGGCGAAATCAAAATAGTTCCTATGTCGCGGGTAAAAAAATTGACTGCAGCAGCCATGCATCGAAGTTGGCTTAATGTCCCCCACGTCACTCATTTTGATGAAGCCGATATTTCGGATCTCGAAGAGTTTAGGGCTAGCAAAAAAAGCCAGGCAGCGGAGAGAGGGTTGAAGTTAACACCGCTGCCATTTTTGATTAAGGCCTGTGCCGCAGCGTTAAAAAAATACCCGCAATTTAATGTTTCGCTCGCACCCTCGGGGGAGGAAATCATCCAAAAGTTCTATTTCAATATTGGTATCGCAATGGATACGCCTGCAGGGCTGATGGTGCCAGTGATTCGAAATGCCGATAAAAAGGGCGTTTGGGAACTGGCGGAAGAAACGACGGAATTGGGGGCCAAAGGGCAGGCCGGTAAGCTCAGCAAAGAAGATTTGCAAGGAGGGTGTTTTACCATTTCCAGTCTCGGTTCCATTGGTGGTACTGGTTTTACGCCAATTGTTAATACGCCAGAAGTAGCGATATTAGGGGTGTCCAAAACACAAGTAAAGCCGGTTTTTATTAATTCGGAGTTCCTGCCACGTCAAATGTTGCCGTTGACCTTATCCTATGATCACCGGGCCATCAACGGCGTGGATGCGGGCCAGTTTATGACGTTTTTGACACAGGTTTTGGCGGATATTCGTAAATTGGTTTTGTAGTAAGGTTTGTTGCTGTATTCGCTGTACGGGTCAAGGCAACAGTAAGCTAGTACTGCTATTCATTTGCTGAATCGTTTTAATCTGTTGATAGAGCATTTCGTTGGTTGGTACGGGAACGTCAAGTTGCTTTGCTAGCTGACAAATAAAGCCATTAATCTGATCAATCTCTGTCGGCCTATTATTGATCACATCCTGATACATGGATGAATAATTTTGGGCGGTACATTCAGCTACTTGGATCGCCAGCCTGTGTAGAGATGGCTCTGCATAGGGTAGCTTTAATGCGCTTAGAATGGTTTCTATTTCATCGCAGACAGCTCGCATGTGGGATGCTGAGCTAGGGTCTTTTAGCAGATCGCCGTTACGGCAGCGATGGATGGCAGTTAAAGGGTTTATTGCACAATTGACGGCTAGTTTGCGCCATAGGCACTCTAATATGTCGTTTGACCAGCTAACGCTTAATTTGACTGCTTTTATAGCGGTCATAAAGTTTGCGCTAATGTTATCCAGCTTTGCGTTGCTGGTTGGGTTCATGAGGCCGAAAAAGGTTTGCCCTTTCCCCGCCTGTACTACATGGAATCTAGCGCGGCGGTACGCGCCATCGCTGCTGGAACCACAAATAATCGGTGTGTCTGGATATCGTTTGGCGCACTCTTGCTGGACACCCATACCATTAAATAATAGAACTATCAACGAGTCTGAGGTTAACCGATGTTGAATAGTGCGAATGGCTAAAAGCGCGTCGAAACTTTTTGTACAAACGATGAGGTTGCCAATAGGACTTTTATTCTCTGCACCGCTTTCTGCAAATACGTCAATAGAAGAAATTACGCCATCTTCTTCAAGCTTCAGCGGCAGTACTTTTTTTAATCGAGACTGGGAACGCAATAAAAGTGTTACTTTCTGCCCAACGCGAGACAAATGGCTTGCCCACAAGCAACCGATCGCGCCTGCGCCCAGTATATGCCAACCTTTCGCATTGATGGTGTTAGAAGAAATCATTGATAGGCATTTATAAGAGGGGTTAAATTGGTAGAATGTCCCGTTATTGTATTCTGAGTTGCTAGAGGAGAAAACCTATATGCCGTCTTTTGATGTGGTATCGGAAGTAGACCAGCATGAAGTTACCAACGCCGTTGATCAGGCGAACCGGGAAATAGGCACCCGCTTTGATTTTAAGGGCGTCAACGCTAAGTGTGAGCAGAATGGATTGCAGGTAACATTGATTGCCGAGGTCGATTTCCAGGTACAACAGATGTTGGACATGTTGCGCGGGAAATTGGTAAAGCGTGGGATTGATATTGCCTGCATGGAATGTGGCGAGGTAGTACAGACCGGTATGCAAGCGCGGATGGAAATTACACTGCGCCAAGGGGTCGATGCACCGCTAGCGAAGAAAATCGTAAAATTGATTAAGGATAAAAAAATGAAAGTGCAGGCCGCGATCCAGGGCGATCAAGTTCGGGTAACCGGCAAGAAACGTGATGATCTGCAAGAAGTTATCGCTATGCTAAGAGAAGCCAATTTGGATTTGCCGCTGCAGTTTAGTAATTTTCGCGACTAGCGCGCGGAATGGTTGCTTCGAGTTTGCGTGAGGAAATCTTTAATCGACGCATGTTGATCTGCGTCTTTACTGGCTTTACTTCAGGGTTACCGCTTTACGTACTGATACAGTTGGTGCCTGCCTGGTTACGTGTCGAAGGGGTAGGCTTGGCCGAGATTGGCTTTTTTGCCTTGGTAGGCTTTCCTTATACTTGGAAGTTTCTTTGGTCTCCCGTCATTGACCGGTATACCTTGCCTTTTCTGGGTAGAAGACGTGGTTGGATGCTTGTAACCCAGCTAGCGTTAGTTGTTTCAATTGCAGTGCTTGGTTTTTTGAAGCCTACGCTTTCTATTTGGGTCGTTGCCTATATTGCGATAGTTGTTGCTTTTTTTAGCGCCAGCCAAGACATCGTTCTAGATGCTTACCGCCGTGAATTACTGCCTGATCAAGAGTTAGGCTTGGGCAACGCTATTCATGTACAAGCTTATCGCTTGGCAGGCTTAGTACCCGGTTCGCTAGCATTAATTTTAGCGGATTTTTTGGCTTGGCAAATGGTGTTTGTTGTAGTTGCTGGTTTTATGGCCGTAGGCGTGGGATTGACGCTCTGCATTGATGAGGCGATTGCTAATCCAAAGCCACCAAAGACCATGAAAGAAGCGATCATAGAACCATTTCGAGAGTTTATGCTACGCAAGGGGCTATCCTCCGCTCTGCTTATTTTGGCCTTTATGTTTTTATATAAGCTTGGCGATAATATGGCAACGGCCCTCGCCACACCCTTTTATATTGATATGGGCTTTAGTCTGACGCAAATCGGCTCAATTGCGAAGCTGTCATCTTTGACGGCTGTCTTTATTGGTGGGTTAGCGGGCGGTGTTGCGATGATTCGATTAGGGATTAACCGCTCGTTATGGCTATTCGGGCTAGTACAGATTTCTAGCATTTTGGGCTTTGTATTGCTCTCCGTCGTAGGGGCGAATCCCTATGTTCTGGCGCTGGTGGTTAGTTTTGAATATTTGGGGGTTGGATTAGGCACTGCGGCGTTTACGGCTTTTATTGCACGGGAAACTAACCCCGTATTTGCCGCCACGCAATTTGCCCTGTTTACGGCGCTGGCATCTTTGCCCAGAACGGTGGCTAACGCGATTACCGGTGTGATTATTGAGCAGGTTGGATACACCAGTTTTTTTATTCTTTGTACAATCCTGGCTTTCCCCGGAATGTTAATACTGCTTAAAGTAGCGCCTTGGAAAGACGAACGAATTCAGACCGAGCAATAAAAAACGCGGTAAATAACCGCGTTCTTTATTGGTAAGCTTTTATCTTGCGTGCGTCTACTACAAACGCATGCCGCCATCAATTTCCATTACTCTGCCGGTGTAGAAATCATTTTCAAACAGATAAATTGCTGAGTGCGCGATTTCATCTGGGTCACCCATACGGCGTAGCGGAATCATAGCAACCAGTTTTTCAAGTGCTTCTGGCTTCATGGATTCTGTCATCTCGGTTTTGGTGAATCCCGGCGCGATGCCAGCCACTCGGATACCATAACGCGCTAATTCTTTAGCCCAGGTTACTGTCATCGAGGCGACACCTGATTTGGCCGCTGAGTAGTTGCTTTGGCCCATATTGCCTGCTCGGGAAATACTGCAAATATTGATGATCAGCCCTTTGGTGCCTTTTTCAATCATGCGAATGGCTGCTTCTTGGCCGCACAGAAAGACGCCCGTCAGATTGACATCGATAACGCTTTGCCATTGATTGACATCCATACCGCGCCTGACATTGCCTTCTTTATCGACTTTTACCAGCAATGCGTCTCTGGTAATGCCCGCGTTGTTGATTAAACCGTGTATTTCACCGAAGTCGGTTATAATTTGGTCAAAAGCCGCTACTACTTCATTTTGGTCGGCGACGTTAGCTGTGTAGCCCTTGGCTTCGCTTCCCGCTTCGCGGCACAGTCGTGCTGACTCATTGAGATTTTCCTGGCTGAGATCGATTAGTGCGAGCTTAGCGCCCTTTTGAGCTAATGAGACCGCCATTCCGCGACCTAGGCCTTGCCCACCTCCGGTGATAACGATAACCTTGTCATTCAAATTCATAATTTCTCCCCAAATTCGGTTTTTGACGATGTTTAACCACTAGCGGCTACCGATGTTGCACCCGCATAATATTATTGTTGCATCGCGGAAAAACGATTTTGATTATGTAGTAACTTGAGCTAATTTCCTATATTTTTTTTAAAAAATCGCAGACTATTGTCTTAATCTCAGATACCAAAACCTAAGTTTTGGGTAATTTTAAAATTATTTTTTTATTAATTTAGTTTAATAAACAATAGGTTAAACGTATTTAGATGGGCGTCCATAAATTGTTTGAGCAGGCATCACTCTCAGTACAATTTTGTGCTCCTATGACGAAATTTAGTCCAATATTAAAAGTATTTTCTTTGCGCAGTACAGAAAAATTTAGCTACAAAGATGGGGCGACTGTGACAGCGGGATTATCAGAATCTGAAAAATACTGAAATATAGACTGGTTGAGTATTACTTTTATAATGGGTGTCAGACCCTTAGTGGGAGACCAATGAAATTATTATTTCTACTCTTTGTTGTTTTGCCTATCGCCGAAATTATGTTACTGATTGAGGTAGGGAGCAACATTGGAACGCTAAACACGGCTGCGTTAGTAGTTCTAACGGCTTTGGTGGGAAGTGTTATGCTTCGGCAACAAGGCTTATCGACTCTATTTCGGGCGCGAGAACAAATAGATCGCGGTGCCCTGCCGTTGCAAGAAATGATAGAAGGAATCTGTTTAGCCGTGGGCGGTACGCTCTTGATAACGCCAGGATTTATTACTGATTTCATCGGTTTTGCTTGTTTAATTCCAATTACTCGCCAATGGTTAGTGAAAGCTGTCGTTAGCCGTGTGAGTATGAGCTCTGCATTTACGGTGCACGCAGGTATGAGGCGAGGAGATTACCAGGCGGATGATATTATTGAAGGTGAATTTGAGTCTGATGATGATGACCGTAAGAAGCTGAAATAGTCAGAGCCGTAACTGGCCATACCTTTGATTATTGTGAAGGTTAAAAAAATATAAAAATCTTTATCGCTAGACGTTGAAATCCTATCAACTACCCCCATTTATGCTGCACAGCCTTGAGACTCAGATGGTTTTAGAATCTGTCAATTCGGGTTGTTTACTATTTGAGCTCAATAATTGGTCTGTGTCTTAAAGAAATGGCTATCAGGCCTTATAGAACTGTTTTCAATTCATGTCAGGAGAGTGTGCACAATGAAAATTCGTCCTTTATACGACCGAATCGTTGTTCGTCGGGAGGAAGAAGAGACCACCACAGCTGGTGGTATCGTATTGCCCGGTTCTGCCACAGAAAAACCCAATCAGGGTGTCGTGGTAGCGATAGGTGAAGGCAAGGTCCTCGATAATGGTGACGTCCGTGCCTTAGCGGTTAAGGTAGGCGATAAAGTGATTTTCGGTAAATATGCCGGCAGTAATACTATCAAGGTGGACGGTGAAGAACTGCTGATTTTAAGCGAAAGCGAAATATACGGCGTTATCGAAGGTTAATCCTTTCAAAGTTTATGTTGATGAAAAATTTATTTAAAGGAAAGAAAAATGGCTGCTAAAGACGTATTGTTTGGCGATTCAGCCCGTAAAAAGCTGGTTGCTGGCGTGAACATCCTAGCGGATGCAGTAAAAGTAACCTTGGGTCCAAAAGGTCGTAACGTAGTGCTGGATAAATCTTTCGGCGCACCGACTGTGACCAAAGACGGTGTATCGGTTGCCAAGGAAATTGAATTAAAGGATAAGTTTGAAAATATGGGTGCCCAGATGGTGAAGGAAGTCGCTTCCCAAACCTCGGATATCGCTGGTGACGGCACTACGACAGCTACAGTATTGGCGCAAGCGATTATGGCCGAAGGCTTGAAAGCGGTAGCTGCGGGCATGAACCCGATGGATCTTAAGCGTGGTATCGATAAAGCGGTTATCGCTGCAGTAGGTCACTTGCAGGAAATGTCCAAGCCCTGTGCGGATAGCAAAGCAATTGCGCAGGTTGGTACTATTTCGGCGAATAGCGATTCAGCTGTCGGCGACATCATTGCTGAAGCGATGGAAAAAGTAGGTAAAGAAGGTGTGATCACTGTCGAAGAAGGCAGTGGTTTAGAGAATGAACTGGATGTCGTTGAAGGTATGCAGTTTGATCGTGGATATCTGTCTCCTTACTTTATCAATAGCCAGGAAACCATGGGTGTTGAGCTGGAAGCGCCTTATATTCTGTTAGTTGATAAAAAAATCTCCAACATTCGTGAAATGCTGCCGCTGTTAGAGTCTGTCGCCAAGTCCGGCAAACCTCTGTTAGTGATTGCCGAAGATGTTGAAGGCGAAGCATTAGCAACCTTGGTGGTTAATAATATGCGCGGTATCATGAAAGTTGCTGCTGTGAAAGCGCCAGGGTTTGGTGATCGACGCAAAGCAATGCTGCAAGATATTGCTGTATTAACCGGTGGTACCGTAATTTCTGAAGAAGTAGGCCTGAGTTTAGAAGGCGCTACCTTGGAAGATCTGGGTTCTGCAAAGCGTATCAGCATCAATAAAGAAAACACTACAATTATTGATGGTGCTGGGCAAGCTGCCGATATCGAAGCGCGCGTTGGCCAGATTCGTAATCAAATAGAAGAGACTTCTTCTGATTATGATCGTGAGAAGTTGCAAGAGCGTGTGGCCAAGCTGGCTGGTGGGGTTGCGGTTATTAAAGTTGGCGCTACGACTGAAATCGAAATGAAAGAGAAGAAAGCACGGGTGGAAGACGCCCTGCATTCAACTCGTGCTGCGGTGGAAGAGGGCGTGGTTGCTGGTGGTGGTGTTGCGCTGGTGCGTGTACTACAGGCAATTGAAGGGCTGAAAGGTGATAATGACGATCAAACCGTCGGTATTCATCTGGCTCGCCGTGCGATGGAAGCGCCGCTACGTCAAATCGTCGCTAACGCAGGTGATGAAGCCTCTGTGGTATTGGATAAAGTTAAGGCCGGTACTGACGACTATGGCTACAATGCTGGAACTGGAGAATATGGTAGCATGCTGGAAATGGGTATTCTTGATCCGGCTAAAGTAACACGGACTGCATTACAAAATGCGGCTTCTGTTGCTGGCCTCATGATTACCACTGAATGCATGGTAACTGATGCCCCAGATGATAATAAACCCGCTATGCCTGACATGAGTGGTATGGGCGGTATGGGCGGTATGGGCGGTATGATGTAGCACTGCCTTTAGTCCAAAGGAAGTATTAAAACCCCGCATTTTGCGGGGTTTTTTCTTTTAAATCAGGATGGTTATCTCTTCATTGGCTAGGTACATTGAATGAGAATTTTACTTTTTATTTTCGATATGAATGATTAGAATGATAAGCAAAATTTAACAGACAGGCTGTTTTCACTAAAATAAACCCACTAACTCGTAGGGGAAATAACGATGGAATTTTTAAACTTTCTTTTTCGTTGGGCGCACGTCCTATTTGGTATTACTTGGATCGGGCTGTTGTATTACTTTAATTTCATCCAGGGCGGCTACTTTAAACAAGCTAGCGCCGAGGGGTTGGCTGACGCCAAAGCTAAACTAGCGCCAAGCGCGCTCTGGTGGTTTCGTTGGGGAGCAATGTTCACTTTTATTACTGGAGCAATATTGCTTGAAGGCGTCATCCGAGTCGGTTACACCAATCCTTACATCATCGTCGGGGCATTAATGGGGACGCTGATGTTTATCAATGTTTGGTTGATTATTTGGCCTAAGCAGAAAATTGCTTTAGGTATGATTGAAGGTGATGCCGCTGCTGCTGGCGCAAAAGCATTGCTGGCGTCGCGCACCAACACGTTGTTTTCCGCCGGTATGCTATTCGGTATGTTAGGGTCTCAGCACGGGCAGAGCTTAGGTCAAGTTAGCCATGCCATCGCGAATACTGGATACTCTACGGGCCTATGGATAGCAATGGCTATCATTGCGGCGTTAGAGATCAATGCCATTGTTGGTAAAATGGGCCCGATGACAAGTGTTATGGGCGTAATCCACAGCAGCCTGGCGCTGACAGTTGTACTCTTTGGTGTGCTGACCTTTCTTTAGTAGTCTTTAAAGCGCGAAAAGCCCCTTTGCAAAAAGGGGCTTTTTTATGCCCGCTATTTTTACCAATCCTATATAATACGCCGCCTTTGTTAATTACGGTTAATGCCAGATTACTATGAACATACTTGATCAGGAAGTCGCTAAGCGGCGCACCTTTGCGATAATCTCGCACCCCGATGCGGGTAAAACAACTATTACAGAGAAACTGCTATTATTCGGCAATGCCATTCAAACGGCTGGCACCGTAAAAGGGAAAAAGTCTGGACGGCATGCGACCTCGGACTGGATGGAGATGGAAAAACAACGCGGTATTTCCGTGACCTCCTCTGTTATGCAGTTCCCTTATAAAGATCGTATCGTTAATTTACTGGATACGCCTGGGCACGAGGATTTTTCCGAGGATACTTATCGTACGTTGACGGCGGTTGACTCGGTGCTTATGGTGATTGATGGTGCCAAGGGCGTAGAGGATAGAACAATTAAACTTATGGATGTTTGTCGCTTACGCGACACTCCCATACTGACTTTTATCAACAAAATGGATCGTGATATCCGTAATCCTGTTGACTTGTTAGATGAAGTCGAAGACGTACTCAAGATACATTGTGCGCCGATCACCTGGCCGATTGGTATGGGCAAACAGTTTAAGGGCGTATATAACCTCTATACTGATACCATCCATCTCTATGCGCAGGGACAAGGACATACCATTCAGGCTGACAGGCAAGTTAATGGTCTGGCCAGTAAAGAAGCGGAAATAGTCCTGAAAGACCATATCGAGGAGCTGCGGGAAGAGGTGGAGCTGGTGCGTGGCGCTAGCCATGAATTTAATTTGCAAGACTATCTCGATGGAAAACTAACACCAGTTTACTTTGGCACCGCGCTGGGGAATTTTGGTGTACGGGAAATGTTGGATGGTTTTGTTGAGTATGCGCCCAGTCCTTTACCGCGAGCAACGAATCAGCGATTAGTTGATGCCAAAGAAGAAAGTTTTAGCGGGTTTATTTTTAAGATTCAGGCCAACATGGATCCTAACCATCGTGATCGTATTGCCTTCCTGAGAATCTGTTCAGGGCAATACACCAAGGGGATGAAAATGCGTCATACCCGCACGGGGAAAGACGTTAGGATTTCCGATGCCCTGACCTTTTTTGCTGGCGAAAGATCCCATGTCGATGAAGCCTGGTCCGGTGACATTCTGGGATTACACAACCATGGTACGATACAGATTGGCGATACGTTTACCAGCGGAGAAGATTTACAGTTCACTGGTATTCCTCATTTCGCGCCGGAGCTGTTCCGCCGGGTGCGACTGAAAGATCCATTAAAAATGAAGCAGCTCCAAAAAGGGCTGAAGCAATTATCGGAAGAAGGCTCAACACAGGTATTTTTGCCTCTGCGTAATAATGACATCATTGTGGGTGCCGTCGGAGTCTTGCAATTTGACGTGGTAGCCTACCGACTTTTGGATGAGTATAAAGTTGAGTGTAGCTATGAGCCGGTAAATGTATTTACCGCGCGTTGGATCGAATGTAGCGATAGCAAAAAACTAGAAGAATTTAAGCGTAAAGCGCATGATAATCTGGCCTGGGATGGCGGTGATTATTTGACTTATTTAGCCCCGAGCAGAGCCAATCTTTCCCTCTCAGAGGAACGTTGGCCCGAGGTTGAATTTAATCCTACGCGAGAGCACTAATACTTTCTGGGTTTATATTTTAGTGCCCTCATCCTAACCTGCTCCCGGAGGGAGAAGGGTGCGTACAAGCCCGAAAACTCGTTTAGTCTTGATCCAGACCCTCATAGCCTTGGAGGTGATCCGTTGGCATGACTGGGTCTCCCGGAATACTATGTCCACCACTGGCCCATTCGCCGAGATCAATCAGCTTGCAACGTTCAGAGCAAAATGGGCGAAAGGGTTCTTTCTCGCTCCAGATAACAGACTTTTTACAGGTGGGGCAGGGTATGATGGTGGCGGTTTTGGTCATGGTTTGTCTTTTGCAAAATTTAAGTATTGTTGGTGTAGTGCCTGTACAAAGGGTGTCAGGGTTTCCAATTTTTGATCGTTAACAATGATATCATCCGCCATTGCTAAGCGCGATTCTCGACTGCACTGGGCTGACATGATTTTTCTGATTTCCTTTTCATTACTATTATCCCGACGCAGGGCCCTTGCTATTTGCACGTCTTCTGGAACATCAATAACCAGAATTCTATCGGTCATTTCATGCTGGTTAGTTTCCAATAATAGAGGTGACTCTAGAATGGTATAGGCAGACGAACTATTTTGTAACTGTTGCTCGATATGCAATCGAATGAGAGGGTGGAGCAACGCCTCCAACCACTTGAGTGCCTGTTCATCGCTAAACACTTTGGCACGTAGCGCTTTACGGTCTAGATGGCCGTTAGTCAAGATGACATTTGCACCAAATTGCTCGGCTATTTTCTTTAATGCCGGACTGCTAGGTGTTACAACAGCCCGTGCAGATAAGTCGGCATCCACTATTTGAATACCAAGCTCGGAGAAGATGTTGGCGACGGTACTTTTACCGCTGCCGATACCACCTGTAAGGCCTACTACATACATGGCAATGGACGTTTGAAGTTTAAATTAGCGGAAAGATCGAGAGGCAGAGAATAAATGGTTTTAGCGCATATTGCGAGTGGTACCCTAGGGATCAAAAATTCCAGCTTGGTGTGAAACCCCCTCTCTATTTGGGGCTGGTGTGAGGGAAAGGAAGCCCCCTTACTAATTCAGCCCAGCAAACTTCAAATAGGCTTGAGTTAATTGCTCGCCCCAAAGAGCGGCTATCCAACCCGCAGCGGCGAGGTATGGGCCAAAAGGAATCGGGACGCTTTTACCTTTATGTTTTAATATCATGATGAAAATACCGACGACTGCTCCAACCAAGGAGGACAACAGAATAATCATCGGCAACAGCTGCCAACCGAACCAGGCACCCAACATTGCCAATAGCTTAAAGTCACCGTAACCCATGCCTTCCTTGCCGGTAAGTAACTTAAAGCCCCAATAAATCGACCACAAGCTTAAATATCCGAATATCGCACCCCAGAGTGCATCGGGTAGGGTACAAAATAGCCCAAAGCTATTTGCGACCAGACCCAACCAAAGTAACGGAAGTGTTATGTTGTCTGGGAGCAACTGGTGATCGAAATCAATCATGGTTAAAGCAATCAATGCCCAGCTGAGAAGCAACATGGCAGCGGCTTGCCAGGTGGCGCCAAAGTACCAAACTGCTACGCAGGAAAGAATTCCAGTAATAGCTTCGATAATAGGGTAGCGTATGGAAATCGAAGTTTTACACTGCGCGCATCGACCGCCCAAAAAAAGGTAACTAATGATAGGTATATTCTGCCAGGCACGAATTGGTGCTTCGCAGTGGGGGCAATGTGAGTTGGGATGCAGCAGGTTAAAAGGCGCTGGGTTGGTCGCGACTGCCGCGGAGTTATTTTCGCTGATGAACTCCTGACATTGCGATTCCCATTCGCGTTGCAGCATAAGCGGCACGCGATAGATAACAACATTTAAAAAACTGCCAACTAAGAGACCAAGGAGCCCGGTTACCGCAACCAATGCAAACAGGTTGGTGGCTAAGAAATTAACTACATGCATTGTTTGGATGGTTACGTTTAAACCACAGAGCCCATTTTGAAGATGGGGAGATACATAGCCACAATGAGGCCTCCAATGACCACCCCCAATACCGCCATAATCATCGGCTCCATCAAGGCCGTTAGGTTATCGACGGCGTTATCGACTTCTTCTTCATAGAATTCAGCGGCTTTATCTAGCATCTCATCCAATGCTCCCGATTCTTCGCCGATAGCCGTCATTTGGATCAGCATATTGGGAAAAACACGGGTATTGCGCATTGAAAAATTTAATTGCTGGCCTGTAGCAACGTCTTCTCGAATACGTTTAATGGCGGTGCCATAGACTACGTTTCCGGCTGCGCCTGCTGTTGACGTCAGGGCTTCAACCAGTGGCACACCAGCTGCAAAAGTGGTGGAGAGCGTTCTCGCGAAACGCGCATAAATTGATTTTTCCAGAATTTCTCCGGTGACAGGAATTTTCAAAACGAATCGATCCACTGCATTTGCCACTTTCTTTGATCTCAGTTTCGCTTCCCTAAATGCAATGATAAAAATAATGAGCCCCAGCACAAAAATGAACCACCATTCTTGTAGGACGTTGGAAATTCCGATAACAAACTGAGTGAACGCGGGTAACTCAGCACCAAAACCCTGGAACAGCTCTTCGAAGGTGGGCACAACCTTTACCAGCAGTATTCCGGTAACAATAATGGCGACAACCACCACCGCAATGGGATAGGTCATCGCTTTTTTGATCTTTTTCTTGAGCGTTTCGCTTTTTTCTTTATAGGTTGCTAAGCGGTCCAGCATAGTCTCCAACGCACCGGAATGCTCACCTGATTCTACAAGGTTGCAAAACAAATCATCAAAATGGCGGGGATGTTTGCGTAATGCGGTAGCGAAGTTAGTGCCGGAGGATACATCGCCTTTGATTTCCATGATAAGTGCTTTCAGGGAAATATTATCCAGCCCATCCGCAACAATATCGAAAGACTGAACCAACGGGACGCCAGCCCTCATCATGGTCGCCATCTGGCGGGTAAAAAGGGTAATGTCGCCAGCGGTAATTTTTTTCTTTTTCGGCCCACTAAAGATGGAAGTTTGCTTTTTTCTCACTTTGGTAGGGTTAATACCCTGTTTACGCAACTGCGCTTTAACTAAGGCAAGATTGGCACCATTAATTTCACCATCGGTTCTCTGCCCTTTTTTATCGGTGCCTTGCCATGAAAAAGTATAATTTTTCGCTGTATTCGTCGCCATTGCTAATCCTTCGTCACTCGATTGACTTCTTCCAAGCTGGTTATACCCTGAGCGGCTTTCATTAAGCCCGATACACGTAAATTTCTAAAGCCTTCTTCTTTAGCTTTTAAAGCAATGTCCAGAGAATTGCCTTCTTCCATAATAATGCGGCCAATTTCCGGCGTTACTTTCACAACCTCGTAGATGCCGACCCGGCCTTTATAGCCATTTAAACATTGGCTACAGCCGTCGCCGGGTGAGAATATTTCTTTTCCTTGCAGCATTTCATCCGTAAAACCCTCTTCAATTAAGGTTTCATGCGGTATGTCAGCTGGTTTTTTACAACTTTCACAAAGTCTACGTGCCAAACGTTGCGCGATAATCAAACTTACGGAGGTTGCTATATTAAATGCAGGTACGCCCATATTGCGCAAACGTGTTAGCGTCTCCGGTGCACTATTAGTATGTAGTGTAGAAAGTACCAAATGTCCAGTTTGCGCCGCTTTTATTGCAATTTCAGCAGTTTCAAGATCTCGAATTTCGCCCACCATGACAATATCAGGGTCTTGACGTAAAAATGAGCGTAGCGCTTCCGGAAAACCAAGTCCGACCTTGTGGTTGACGTGAACCTGGTTGATACCTTCTAAGTTTATTTCTACTGGGTCTTCGGCGGTTGAGATGTTGCGCTCAGGGGTGTTAAGGATATTTAAGCCGGTATATAGGGAAACCGTTTTACCGCTACCGGTAGGTCCGGTAACTAGAATCATACCTTGCGGTTGAGATAGCGCCTTCATGTAAAGCTCTTTTTGATCCTCATCATAACCCAGCGCATCGATTCCCATTTTAGCGCTGCTCGGGTCAAGAATCCGCAACACTACCTTTTCTCCCCACAGCGTAGGCAGGGTGTTTACACGAAAATCAATGGCTCGTTGCTTGGAAAGCTTCATCTTGATACGGCCATCTTGGGGGATTCGTCGCTCAGAAATATCCATACGCGACATTACTTTCAATCTGGCAGCCAGCCTTGGTGCAAGATTCGATGGAGGATTGGCAACCTCATGCAAAATACCGTCGGTGCGACAACGAATACGGTAGCGTTTTTCGTAGGGCTCAAAGTGAATATCCGAAGCCCCGGTTTTGATGGCATCTAATAAAATTTTGTTAATAAACTTAACAATAGGTGCTTCATCTGCCCCTCTGGCGCCATCATCCTCATCTTCCTCAGAACCATCCGAAATATCCAGATTCTCTAAGTCGGTGTCTTCGAGGTCGCCGAGCGTGGCGTCCGCATCATCCAGATATTTTTCAATGGCAGACGTAAGCTTGGACTCCTCAACCAAAATGGCATCGGTCGATATGCCAGTGTTGAACTTAAACTCATCCAGGGCTTGTAGGTTAGTGGGGTCTGATACAGCGACGTGCAAACGGTTGCCGCGCTTAAATAATGGCAGGGCATGCAGGTTGCGAATTAATTTCGCATCAACCAGTTCCTTCGGGAAAAATTCTGTATCAAAAACAGATAAGTCCAGCAGAGGCGTACCAAATTCATCGGCGGCAACGATAGCGATGGATTTGCTATTGGCTAAACCACTTTGCACCAGGTGAGTAACGAAGGGGATTTTGTTCTTTTTCGAATATTGGTACGCTTCGACAGCTTGTTTTTCATTGAGGATTTGGTCGCTCACCAAGCGCTTCGCCAAACCGCTTAATTGCACTGCCGCTATATCTTGTGGAGCCATAATCTCTGTCTTTCAAATAGTTAGCAAATCAGAATAGCACTGAATTCATATATTATAGGTGCAAAACCTGGAAATAATAATAAAAATAGATAACCGCAAAATTATGCAGCCTTATTTTGCATTGATCCAGAAGTGTCCTCGCTGCACCAAGCAGACTTTCGACAGGTTGTGTGCCTTAATCGATAGCAGGTTATCTTATCGGATACCCTTAAAACCGCAAATAGGGTTCGCCTGATTTTATTGTTCAAGTCAGAATTGCGATAGAGCAAAGTGACACAATTTGTCAGTCAACGCCATTTTAGATCATGGCTTATCAAGTCTGGGGCATCGAAGTGATTTCTTTTCTAACCTTAAATGCGCTTATAAAATTTTTAAATACAATGACTTAACAAATAATTGATTATTTTTTTGATTTTGGCACAACCCTTGCCATACTTATTTTCGACAGCAGTTTATTCAAGCAATTTTGAGTGTTCTAAAACGGAGAGTATGATTATGAAAAAGGTACAACAGGGTTTTACATTAATTGAGTTAATGATCGTGATCGCGATCATTGGTATTTTGGCGGCGGTGGCTTTGCCTGCTTATCAGGATTACACTACCCGCGGCCGGGTAACGGAAGGTATGGTAGCGGCATCAGCGGCTAAACTTAATGTGGCAGATGTACTTGCTTCTGGTAACCCCCGAGGTGCTGCTACGGGGTACAACACGGGCTATACCAGCCCAACAGCAACGTCTAACGTCACAGGCGTTGCTATTACGCCAGCTACGGGTGTCATTACGGTAACTATGACAGCTGCAGCTGGTGGTGGTACATTGGTTTATACTCCTAACTCTCCTGTGGGCACTATTTTGCCAGTAGGAACAGCCGCGTTTACTCCGCCCAATGATTCACTTGCTTGGCGTTGCGCTGCGACAGGTGCAGCAGCAGCTGGGTTTGCTGGATTTGCCGCTGGAACATTACCTGCACGTTTTGCTCCTTCGGAATGCAAGTAATCTAGGATGAGAGATGCGGCTACAGTGCTTCTCTTCTCTTAGCATCTGATTCAAAGCCCCATTTTTTAATGGGGCTTTTTTTGTGGTGTGTCCAGCATGGGTGCGCGCTAGCAGGCAAGTCCTTCCATAAGTTGATCACAGCGAACGAAGTGAAACGCAACAACATGATGTGACAGGTTGTGAAGAGGCGAAGCTGCGAGCCGATTGATTCTAATCGAATCTTGGCTCTATGAGACAAGAGGATGGTCTTTAATTAAGCAGATTATTCCATCAAAAGGAGCGCTGGGCTATGGCCCCTAATTCAAGGTTAAAACATAGTTCACCTTTATAGTAAGATGATTCAGCAGGCAACCAATAGCAGTTTCTCTCCCTATCAAAGTCTAAGCGGTTTAAGCGCCACATTAGTTTATCCTGATAGGTGTGGTTATCAACTGCGTTAGTAATCGGGATGTATTTTTGAGTTTGTAGATGTACTGGGTTTTCCACATAAAAGCCATTAACGACCTCCATCGCAATTATACTATGGTTATCCGGCAAATTTAGCATAACTATTTTAGGACTAGGGCCCGGAATTCTATCCAGGAAGTCTAACTTTATATTTACTGCCCTGTACTGAGCTTTGGGAATGACATATAACCTGTCATCCAGCAAAGCCTGTACTAAAGGTCGCTGTTGCTCTATTGTCCATACTCCATAGGCTAAACAGCTTATTTGTATAGCAGCAATTATTGTTAGATCAATTTTTAATTTCTTTTTTGCTGGATTGAAGATTATTAGCGTTAATAGTGGCCCAAGTACCATATCAACAGCTGCCACAATTTTGATCCCAAGCCAACCGCCCAGATAAATAAAAACTCCTGGATACCAAAAAGCTACAATAATGAATAATAAGGTTACAAAAATTACACTACTAATGCACAAGTGTATTGAGAATGCTTGCCATCGATTCATGCTATTTATTTTCATTTTAAAAAAATTAGAACCTATTAATCTGAAGAAGTAGATTTAAGGTTATCCAATTTAGTTTTATGTATCTACAGACAGAAAAATTTTATCAGACGATATGATTTTGATATTTTACTGTGGCCATCTCGTGCGACTAATTGGAATAATTAATTTGGAAGGTGATATTAAGGGTGCTTATTTTTGTATTCAGAATATGTGTTTAAATTCTATTAGTCGCAAACCTTGACTAAGCCACTTCACTCCTGCCTAAACAAGCCAAAAAATTATACCGTCCCAGCAATTGTTCAAACTCTTCCGCAGGCAACGGCTTACTAAACAAAAACCCTTGTACGGTAATCACGCCAGCGTCACGAATATACTTGAGTTGGTTATCTGTTTCTACGCCTTCGGCAACTAAAGTTAGGCCGAGGCTTTTTGCCATGGCGATGATGGCGGTGACGATGCCGGCATTGTGCGCATCGGTGTCGATATCGACAATAAAACTCTTATCGATTTTAAGCTCATCGAGTGGGAAGCGTTTTAGATAATTGAGTGAAGAATAGCCGGTGCCGAAATCGTCAACGGATATGGATATTCCCATGTCTTTGAGTTCTTCTAATACCTTGATAGTAGCTTCCAGGTTTTTCATGATAATACTTTCTGTCAACTCAAGTTCTAAGTGCTTGGCGGGCAGTCCCGTATCGGATAAGGTTCTCTGGATGGCCCCGATAAGGTTCGGTTGACTGAATTGTAGACTGGATAAATTGACTGCGATTTTATCGAGCGTTAAGCCTTTGTCATGCCATTGTTTAACCTGTTGACAAGCTTCATGCAAAATTCTGTCGCCGAGTTCGACAACCACACCCATTTCCTCAGCGAGAGGTATAAAATAATCCGGTGCGACCAGCCCGTGTTTAGGGTGTTTCCATCGCACCAGCGCTTCTGCACCGGTAATCTTGCCATTATGAATGTCAATCTGTGGTTGGTAGTACACCACTAGCTCGTCGCTCTTTAGTGCTTTGCGTAACTCGCTTTCTAAGGTCAAGCGTTCCAGTCCCATGGCGTTCATGGTGCTGGAGTAATATTGGTAATTATTTTTGCCATTATTTTTAGCGTGGTACATAGCGGTATCAGCATGTTTGAGCAGGTTTTCAACACTATCGATATCTAAGGGCGCCAGTGCAATGCCAATGCTGGGCGTGACCACTATTTCGTGTCCGTCCAGCATCATTGGTCGGCTGAGGGTGTTGAGTAGGCGTTTGGCCACAATAGCCGCTACGTCGGTATCTTCAATTTTATTGAGTACGATGGTGAACTCATCGCCACCGAGCCGAGAGACGCTAATTTCGGTGTCTGCGTCCACATACCGTGATATTAGATCACTCTGCCGAATACAGGTTAGTAGCCGCTGGCTGATTTCTTTTAGGAGAGAGTCACCAACAGTGTGCCCCAAGGAGTCGTTAATCCGTTTAAAGTTATCCAGGTCGATAAAAAGAATAGCGAGTTTATGCTGGTGACGGTTGGCGGTCTCAAGCATCTGCTCCAGTTGCTCTGTGAAAAGCGCTCGGTTGGGCAGCCCCGTCAAGCTGTCAAAATAGGCAAGTTGACGCATCCTGTCTTCATTTTGCTTGCGCTCGGTAATGTCCTGAACGATAGCAACTACCAAGTCACCGCCTTCGCCGGGTGAACGTTGTAATCGGATTTCAGAGGGGTAAAAAGAACCGTCTTTGCGTTGAATATCACTTTTGAGAAAGGCTTCGGGGCGACTACTGCCTTCAAGCCGGTTAAGCAGCTCAGAGATAAAGCTCTGTCCGTAAGCCATCATAATGTCTGTTAATCTGATGTCCAAAAATTCGGTAGCGGAATATCCTGTGTTGTCACGTGCGCTGGCGTTTAATTGTTTGAGTAGGAGTGTTTCTGCATCAGCAATATAAATCTCATTGGAGGAGCTTTCGATAACTTTACCGAGGCGTAATGCCAACTGTTCGGCCTGTCTAAAGTCAGCGATAGCTTGTGCCGCACGTAAAATATAGCGAACGCGATGACCAAACACCGGCCAGGTAATGGGTTTGACGATAAAGTCTGTAGCGCCAGCCTCATAGGCGTTGTTAATGGATGCTTCGTCATCCATGCCTGTGGACATAATGATAGGTATATGCTTTCCGGCAGCCTTTTTACGAATTTCTGTGCAGGTCGAAAGCCCATCTAGTATGGGCATTTCGATATCTAAGACGATGATATCCGGTGTTTCTTCTTCAAAGCGAATTAACGCTTCTTCGCCATCCCCAGCCTCAGTGACACTAAAGTTAAGGCCCTCCAACACGGAGCGCATGGCGATGCGAATAGTAATGTCATCATCGACAACCAAGGCTTTGTTGTTAGGCAGAGGCTTGCTTTCCATAGTCATTATCTAGCTCATGTTTTAATTGGGAGGTTGCGTTGTGGTACTCGTTTTTAATCGACTCGACTAATTCTGCCGTCCCTTCCATGGAGCCCCCGCGACCAATCGCTTCCAATGATTTACAGAAATCGGCAAGTGTCAAAGCACCGACATTGGCGCTGCTGGATTTAAGGGCATGTGCGAGCTTGTATAGATTGGCGGGGTCATTATCATTTTTCGCTTGCTGTAATTTTTTCAACAGATTGGAAGACTCGGACAGATAAGCGTTAATCACTTTGCTGACAATATCAGCACCGCCCGGTGTCTGAATAGCCCTGAGATTATCCAGTGATTTACGGTTAATGCTGGTGACCTTCTTGTTTGCTGAGTCATTGCTCGGAGACTCCGTAACCAGGCGTGAATTGTCCTTCTGGGTGGGCGCAGGCTCTGGAATATCTCTTACTGATGCAATGGTTTCCTGCTTGTTGATGGCTTTAACAGGTAACCATTTTTTGAGCATAGCCTCAATGTCTTGATGTCGGAATGGCTTAGTCAAAAAATCATCCATGCCTGCTGCTAAACATTTTTCCCGTTCACCTTCAACGGCGTTAGCTGTCAGTGCAATGATAGGTGTGTGGGTCGTGTGTTCAGCATTTCTAGTGACATTACTAAAGCCTTCTTTGTTTCGAATCGCTGAGGTTGCCGCGTAGCCGTCCATCACGGGCATTTGACAGTCCATAAAAACTAAATCGAAATTGCCGGACACGAAAAGATCGGCTGCTTCCTGACCATTTTTGGCAAGTGTAGCCTCACAGCCAAGCCATTCCAGCATGGTTATCGCGACTTCTTGGTTGACCACGGTGTCTTCCGCCAACAGCACTTTGGCGGAGAACTTGGCGTTGGGTCGTATGGTGCTGGTTTGGTCTACACTGGCTACCGCGGGTGCTTTGGTAAACTCATCTTTGACCATTGCTAAGCTCACAAGGGAGTCATAGAGATCGGATTGGTGTAATGGTTGGCTGAGCGTAACCAGCCTTTCCGCCACGGCTTCAAATGGTTCTGTGTTGATTGGTTGCAGAGGCGAGTTAATCCAAAGTATTTGGAACCTGTGCGCCATTTGTTCGGATTTTATCAATGTCAGCAGGTCAGCCTGATGGTCACCTATGAGACCAGCTTGAAAGATCAATGTATTATATTGGTCTTGCTCCGATGAATTTTCTCTCAGGCGTTCTGTCAGGCGGTCGACCGCGTCGACGGAATCGCATTTTATTTTCCACTCTTCAACGACTTGTCTCACTCGTTGATCTGCTGGCTCAAGCACGAGGATTTTAAGATGCTGAAGTAAATCGGCTTGCGACTTGGGTGGGTGACTTTGGTCAATTTCTGTTTGCATTTCCACTTCGAACCAGAACTGAGTGCCCTTGCCCGGTTGGCTTGTCACCTTGATTTCTCCGCCCATCAGTGCGATGAGTTGTTTAGAGATAGCCAACCCCAACCCGGTGCCACCAAATTTTCTGGTAGTTGAACCATCTTCTTGAGTGAATGCCAGGAAAATTTGATCTAGTTTGCTCTTATTAATACCGATGCCGGTGTCATTCACTTCAAAGCGGATACGGCTTCTACCAGACTGAGTGCTGACTAACTTGAGTGATAAATGAATTTCACCTTTGTGTGTGAATTTGATGGCATTGCTAATTAGATTGGAAAGAATCTGACGTAGCCTGACGCTATCGGCTTCTACCGTTAGGTTCAAATTTTGGGGAATACTGTAATTAAGCGACAGTCCTTTATTGTGGGCGAGGCTAGCGAACATATTAATGATATCTTCGACGAGTCTGCGCAAATTAAAGCGAGTAGCGTTTAGTTCGAGTTTGCCAGCTTCAATTTTTGAAAAATCCAGGATGTCATTGATTACATCCAGCAGAGCCCGCCCGGATTCTTGAATGACGCTGGTGAATTTTTGTTGCTCGCGGGAAAGTGCTGTTTTTGTCAGCATATCCGTCATGCCGAGAACTCCATTCAGCGGAGTTCTGATTTCATGGCTCATAGTGGCTAGAAATTCACTCTTGGCGCGGCTTGCGTGCTCAGCGATATCTTTTGCTGAGACAGCCTCGGAAATAGCCTTTTGCAATTGTTTGTTACTATCTGAAAGTTGCGCGGTACGCTCTTTTACTTTTAGGGCGAGTAGTTCATGGCTGGTTTTCAACTTGGTTTGATAAGCCTCCACGCTCTTGATCATGTAATTCATGCTAGAGGCGACTTCTTTTATTTCATAAGAGTTGTTGCTTGGCATTCTGACGTCAAAATCGCCTTCAGAAATGCGTTTAGAAATTTTTACCAACTCTTTTAATGGCGCAGTAATACGGCGAGTAATGACCATCGATACCAAGGTGCTTAACAGCACTAGGCATAATGCTACGATGGAGAGAACCATAAAGTAATCAATAGTTTGTTTGATGATGGTCGCTTGATTCAGACCCAAGCGAACATAGCCCATAACGTATTGGCTGCGACCGGGGCCGAAATCCGCCAGGTTTTTTACAAAATCCTCTTTTTCAAGCATTTTAAAACTGGGGTTGATTGGTGAAAAAATCGGGATCACCAAATCATAATATTTGTCGCCACTGATATTACCCTCATAAGTATAAGTTGATTGTTCCAAAGCGTCAGTTTGTTGTCTGGCTTGGCTAATGCTGGGGATGGCATCGAGCGTTCTCTTGTTTTTCTGCGTAATCAATTTGTTTTTGTAATCGTAGATTGCGGCATAGTCTAACGATGGGTTTTTTAGCAAGGAACTCATGACATGCTCTAGCAGCTCTGGCTCGGCGTAATAGATGGCCAATTCTTGGACGTGACCGGGGAGAGCGGTAGAAGAAACTGCCTCAAAAAGGAGGCGCTCTTGGGCGTAGGAATATTCTCGAAAAGTTAAATACGCAACCACACCAGTCGTGATGATTAAACTAAAAATAACCACTACGCTATTGAATTTTGCAGCAACGGTAAAGCGTTTCATTTGGCTCATGAGAGTGACTTCATTGATTGATTTTTGGTGAATGAAAACGTCCGAATTCTTTAAGAATAGACGTTTTTAGAGAAATGGCTAATGTAGAGAAAAGGATGAATGATTATTATTTGTGGTCTAGCAGCAGGACCGGGTCAACACGCGTATTATTCAGACTGACGGACCAGTGAAGATGAGCCCCTGTGGCACGGCCCGTCTTACCGACGAAGCCAAGTAGCGCCCCTTTTTCAAGTGAGTCGCCGGGGGCAACGTTAATGTCGTGCATGTGGCAATACATGGTAACTAAGCCATTGTTATGGTTTATCAACACCGTATTCCCGTTGAAAAAGTAATTGCCGGTTGTCATGACTTGTCCGCTGGCAGGGGCGTAAATGGGTGTCCCTTCTGGGGCGGCAATATCCAAGCCACTATGCGGGTTTCTGGGCTGATCATTAAAAAAGCGACGGAGTCCAAAAGGGCTGCTGATTTCACCTTTGGTGGGAAGTTCAAAACGAGAAAATTCTAGCGAGGTGGAGTGCCAGCTTTTAAAGGCGCTGACCATTTCCGACTGCTCGCGCTGAATACGCTCAAGGTCCTGTTTTAACGGGTTGACCTGTCGCTTGTTGTTCAGCTGAATACGTTGTTCTTCATAGGTTTTTGGCTTGACCTCAAAGACGAGGGTGTTTTCCTTTGCGTCTGCATCCATGAACTGCAACTGCTGCGGCCCCGGTTTGGCGGAAAGAGGAATCCCTATCACGGCTATCCATTGCGCCTCCGGCTCATTTGTAGGTAAAACCATTACTCGATTTTTTTCAAAGTAGACTTTCGGTACGCTGGCGTCAGACGTTAGCGAGCGGGGTATGCTGACCAGTGCGACACCACCCGGAACCGGACTGTGTTGAGGGAAGTCAGTTTTGGCTTCGACGCCACTGCTTGCTAGCAAGAATAACCAGCTGGTAAAAAGCATCTGTAGCGACAAATGTTTCGTCATTCCTCAACTCCATCAACCAGACAATGCAGACGACCTGATGCCAATCTGGCCGTCACCCGGTCACCCACTTCGACCTGAACAGCATTCCGAACGATTTGCTCGTTTTGATCCATGATAATGGCGTAACCCCGATGCAGGGTTTCCAAAGGGTTAAAAGCGTTGAGCTGCTGCGCTTTGGATTGTAATTGGCGCTGCTGATTAAAAAGTATTTGTTTGATCGATGCGCATAACCTTTGCTCCATTTGCTTGTTTTGTAAAGCCAGGCGCTTGATTTGGTGCGATGGTAAGTGCTGCCTTAATTCCGCAAAAATGTGTGCAAGCCTAGCTCGGCGTAGTTTTAGCCCGCTGCTAGCCGCATGTGAAAGACGAGTTTCGATATAATCCAAACGCTGTGCATAATCCTGTAGTCGCCGGCCCGGATGGCGTAGTCTTTTTTGTATGGCGTTAAGGGCGATGTTTCGTTGTGATAATTGACGTTTTATCGCGTCGCCCAAATATTGCCGGTAAGCAATCAGATTACGCTGCCATTCGTCCTGGTCTGGCGCAACGATTTCCGCGGCGGCGGAAGGGGTGGGAGCGCGTAAATCGGCAACGAAATCAGCAATGGTGAAATCTGTTTCATGTCCGACTGCTGAGATGATCGGAATTTTACTAGCGAAGATGGCACGGGCGACCTCTTCTTCATTGAAACACCACAAATCTTCCAGCGAGCCGCCACCGCGTCCAACAATCAGTACATCGAAGGGCGCTATTTCCAGTGCATTATTAGCCAGCGCTATCGCGTTAATAATCTGTTTAGCTGCCTCGGCACCTTGCACTGCTGTAGGAATGAGGGTGACAGGTAGTGCTGGAAACCGCCGTTGTAAGACGGTCAAAATATCGTGAATTGCTGCTCCTGTCGGAGAGGTGATTACGCCAATATGGCGTGGTAGCATAGGTATGGGTTGCTTGTAATCGTTAGAGAATAAGCCTTCGACAGCAAGTTTTTGCTTCAGCGCCTCAAACCGTTGTTGAAGCAAGCCTTCCCCTGCAGGCATCAAATTTTCAGCAATGAGCTGAAATTCACCACGGCCCTCATAAATGCTGGCTTTGCCCCGCAGTATGACATGAGCGCCATCTTTGGGCAGAAATCCGAGGGTCCGGTTACGGCTACTGAACATAGCGCAGCGAACCTGAGCCTGCTCGTCCTTGAGACTAAAATACCAATGACCGGAAGCTGCGCGGACAAAATTGGAAACTTCGCCCTCGACCCAGAGCTGGCTGAATTCGCTTTCGATAAGATTGCGAGCATGGCGGTTTAATTCGCCGACTGAATATATTTTTTTAGCTGTAATCTGAGTATCGCGCATAGTGGTGCAGTATATCAGGGTTGAACCGAGCTTTTCATTGCCGTGTCAAAGTGATTGAGGATAAATAATCTTATAATAAATTTGGTTTATATGGATCGCCAAGTTCACTATAATAGCCGGTTATTTTTACACTTTTGGAGTAGTTGTGCCTATGTTGCGTATTGCTGAAGATGCCCTCACCTTTGACGACGTACTCCTGCTGCCAGCCTATTCCCAAGTGCTGCCTAAGGACGTCTCTTTAAAAACGCGGCTTACGCGTACTATAAACCTGAATATCCCTCTGGTTTCGGCGGCAATGGATACCGTCACCGAATCGCGACTTGCGATTGCTATGGCGCAGGAAGGGGGTATCGGTATTATTCATAAAAATTATTCCGTCGAACAACAGGCCCGCGAAGTCAGAGCGGTCAAAAAATATGAGAGTGGGGTTGTGAAAGATCCCATTACCGTTACGCCCGATAAAACGGTGCGGGAATTAATCGACATTACGCGTCATTACAATATTTCCGGCGTACCGGTGGTGGACGCGAGCGGTTTGGTGGGAATAGTCACTTCACGGGATTTTCGCTTTGAGGACAACTTAAGCCGCAAAGTGTCAGAAATCATGACACCGAAAGAGCGACTGATTACGGTAAAAGAAGGCGCGACTGCCGCAGCGGTAAAATCCTTACTGCACAAATATCGTATCGAAAAAGTACTGGTCGTAAACGACGAGTTTCAGCTACGAGGCCTGATGACCGTCAAAGATATCTTCAAGTCGGAAGCATTCCCGAACGCCTGTAAAGATGGGCAAGGTCAATTAAGAGTGGGCGCGGCTGTTGGAACTGGTGTGGAAACCCCGGATCGGGTAGCGGCATTAGTGGAAGCGGGTGTTGACGTCATAGTTGTTGATACTGCACACGGCCATTCAGAGGGTGTGATTAGTCGCGTAAAATGGGTGAAGCAGCATTATCCGCATATTCAGGTGATTGGCGGTAATATTGCCACTGGTGAGGCAGCGAAAGCCTTGGCGGATGTGGGTGTGGATGCGGTCAAAGTGGGTATTGGCCCTGGCTCGATTTGTACTACCCGTATAGTCACGGGCATTGGTGTGCCCCAGATTACAGCAGTGGCGAATGTGGCGAAGGCACTTAAAGAGTATGATATTCCGCTGATTGCTGATGGCGGCGTACGTTTTTCCGGCGACTTGGCCAAGGCATTGGTAGCCGGTGCACATGCGATTATGGTCGGTAGTTTGTTGGCTGGTTCCGATGAGGCGCCCGGCGAGGTGGAGCTATATCAGGGACGAACTTTCAAAGCCTATCGTGGTATGGGGTCGCTTGGTGCGATGGGACAGTCAAATGGCTCCAGTGATCGCTATTTTCAAGATAAAGATGCTGGTGTAGAAAAGCTTGTGCCGGAAGGTATTGAGGGACGAGTGCCTTGTAAAGGCCCCTTATCTTCTATTGTCCTGCAAATGATAGGTGGTTTGCGCGCCAGCATGGGTTACACAGGCTGCGCTGACATTGAAGAGCTGCGCACCAAG
Organism: Pseudomonadales bacterium; assembly: GCA_024234615.1. Lineage (NCBI taxonomy): Bacteria > Pseudomonadati > Pseudomonadota > Gammaproteobacteria > Pseudomonadales > Pseudomonadales bacterium. Next base: position 289,810 of record JACKNY010000002.1, on the reverse strand, counting down.
CCAACGTTTGTCAGGGTAACCAATGCTGGTATGAATGAAAGCCATGTCCATGATGTTGCCATCACCAAGGAAGCACCGAATTATCGGGTGAGCTAACACTTATTATTTGAAACCGCATTAGTCTGATTTGTGATCAGGCAATGTTAAAGATACATAGGTAGTTTGTGGGCTCGGCTTCAACCGGACACAGTAAAAGTAAAAAGTAACAAAACAAGCTAGGGGCATTAAGCCCCGTTTTTTATCCTCCAGAACCATGAAGTGGAACTCTAAATAATGCATCAAGACATACATGCCGAACGTATTCTTATTTTGGACTTCGGTTCTCAATATACTCAGTTGATTGCACGGCGTGTACGCGAAATTGGCGTCTATAGTGAAATCCACGCTTTTGACATGGCTGCCGATGCGATCAAGACATTTAACCCACGAGCTATTATTTTGGCTGGTGGTCCCGAATCGGTTACCGAGGAGCTCACGCCACGGGCCCCGCAAATGGTTTTTGAAATGGGGGTGCCGGTATTAGGTATTTGTTACGGCATGCAAACGATGGCGACACAACTGGGCGGGGAAGTGCAGGCTTCTGATGAACGTGAGTTCGGTTATGCGCGGGTTGCGGTTGAGGGACAAAGCCAATTACTGGAGGGTATTGCCGATCACTTGGATGAGTCCGGAAAAGCACTACTTGATGTCTGGATGAGTCATGGCGATAAAGTAACGCAGATGCCGCAGGGCTTTACTCTGTTAGCGTCGACGGAGTCCGCGCCGATAGCGGGGATGTATGATGAGACAAGACATTTTTATGGTGTTCAATTCCATCCGGAAGTTACACACACCCTGCAAGGTCTGCGAATTCTGGAACATTTCATTAAAAATATTGCCGGTTGCGAAGGACTGTGGACGCCCGCGCATATTATTGAGGATGCCATTACCAAAGTGCGTGATCAGGTAGGCAAGGATAAAGTGCTGTTAGGCTTGTCGGGTGGTGTTGATTCCTCCGTTGTTGCGGCACTGTTGAAACGTGCAATTGGCGAACAACTGACCTGTGTGTTTGTCGATAACGGTTTGTTGCGCAAGCATGAAGGTGATCAGGTTATGGACATGTTCGCTAAAAATATGGGCGTACGGGTTATCCGCGTCGATGCCGAAGATGAGTTTTTGGCGCGCTTGAAAGGCGTTGATGATCCAGAGAAAAAACGTAAAATCATCGGCAACGCATTTATCGAGATATTTGACCGTGAAGCCGAAACGCTCAAGGATGTACGTTGGTTGGCGCAGGGGACTATCTACCCGGATGTGATTGAATCCGCCGCCGCGAAAACCGGCAAGGCGCATGTGATCAAATCGCACCATAATGTTGGCGGTTTGCCGGATGACATGAAGCTGGAATTGGTAGAACCGCTACGAGAATTGTTTAAAGATGAAGTACGTAAAGTCGGTCTGGAATTGGGTCTGCCCTACGACATGGTTTACCGTCACCCGTTCCCCGGTCCCGGTCTTGGCGTGCGTATTCTCGGCGAGGTTAAAAAAGAATACGCTGATATTTTACGCGAAGCGGATGCAATCTTTATTGAAGAACTGTATGCAGCGGACTATTACCATAAAACCAGCCAAGCTTTTACCGTTTTTATGCCGGTGAAATCGGTAGGCGTGGTGGGCGATGCGCGCCAATATGAATACGTTGTTGCCATTCGAGCGGTGGAAACCATCGACTTTATGACAGCGCGTTGGGCACATTTGCCTTATGAATTGTTAGAACGTGTCTCCGGCAGGATTATTAATGAAGTGAAGGGTATTTCCCGCGTCGCCTACGATATTTCTTCGAAGCCGCCGGCAACGATCGAGTGGGAGTAGGGCTGCGACTGAATCGGGAGAAAGGCGCCGGAAGGTGTCTGCTCTTGATAAGCGATCGATGGGTGAGCCGACCCTGAGAGGCAACGGGTAATCAGGCACCATCGGAATCGCTCTTTTCCAGAGCCTGGGCAGTCTTGCCCAGCAGATTTTTTAATTGCGCCAGCTCGCGCTGCGACAGCGCCTCGCCGAGCCATTCACTGGTCACGCCCTGTATCGCCTTCATGGCTTTTTCCGCGACTTTTTTCCCTTTCGGCGTGAGGTGAGCCAGCTTGCTGCGCTTGTCCTGTTCTTGCACTGAGCGGTTGACCAGGCCGCCGGCTTCCAGCTGGTACAGCAGCTTGGTCAGTCCGCCCGACGTGATGAGCAGGGAGCGCTGCAGTTCGGTGGGGGTCAGGACGTGAGGCGGGGCGGAGCGGCGCAGGGTGGCGAGAATATCGAATTCGCCGACTGTCAGGTTGAAGCCTGCCAGTGCCTCCTGCGCGCGGGCGAAACCCAGGTCGTGAACCCGGTTCATGTAGACGGCAAACTCATGGGTGGGACTGTGCATGTCCGGCCAGTTTTTCTTTATGAACCCAATGATCTGGTCCGAGGTGTAGTTGTCTGCCATCGGTGTAACTCCCGCCTGGTAACTTTTACTCATGGTACGCGTAAAATAAATATCTTGCAAGAAAGATAAGATGTCACTATAGTTATCTTCCTGGAAAGATAAATGGGCCGGATTGCATGAAACAGACCACCACACTTTTTCAGATATTCCGAAACCCGGGCATTGCCGGCATGCTGAGTGTCCTGCTGCTGGCGTCGCTGCTGTCTGCCTGGGGCGTATCGAATTCCTCCGAACCGGCTGGCACTGGCCAGCAGGCGGCGGCACCGGCACCGACGGTGGGTGTCCACGAGGTCGCGCCGCAGTCCCTGGCCGTCAGTTCGGAACTGGCGGGCCGCACCGCGCCTTACCTCATTGCCGAGGTGCGTCCGCAGGTCACCGGCATCATTCTCGAGCGCCCGTTCCGGGAGGGCGGCGATGTCGAGGCGGGGCAGGTGCTCTATCAGATCGACCCGGCGACTTACCAGGCCGCCTACGACAGCGCCGCGGCGACGCTGGCGCGCGACGAGGCGGCGCTGACCACGGCCCGTCTCAAGGCAAAGCGTTACGCGGAACTGGTGAAGGTCAAGGCGGTGAGCCAGGAAGCCAATGACGATGCCGTCGCGGCGCTGAAACAGGCGCAGGCCACGGTGGCGATGGACAAGGCGGCCCTGGAAACCGCACGCATCAATCTCGGCTACACGCGCGTCACCGCGCCGATCGACGGGCGTATCGGGCGTTCCACGGTCACGCAGGGCGCGCTGGTGATAGCGAACCAGGCAACCGCGCTGGCGGCGGTTCGGCAGCTCGATCCCATCTACGTGGACGTCACCCAGTCCAGCGCCGAACTGCTGCGCCTGAAGCGGGCCCTCGGCAAGGGCGAGGTTCAGCGACCGGATGAACTGTCGGCGCAGGTGGAACTGATACTCGAAGACGGCAGTACCTATGTACACAAGGGCACGCTGGAATTCTCCGAGGTGACCGTGGACGAAAGCACCGGCTCCGTCACCCTGCGCGCCCTGTTCCCCAACCCGGAACAGCAACTGCTGCCCGGTATGTTCGTGCGTGCGCGGGTGCAGGAGGGTGTCACGGAACACGCCGTGCTGGTGCCGCAGCAGGCGGTCAGCCGCGACCACACGGGCAAGGCCAGCGTGATGATCCTGAATGACAACGACCAGGTCGAGGTCCGGCCTGTCGATGTCGCGCGCGCCGCCGGCAGCCAGTGGCTGGTGCGCGATGGTCTGAACGCGGGTGAACGCGTGATCGTGGACGGTTTGCAAAAGGTACGCCCGGGCGACAGGGCCACGGCCGTGCTGGTCACGGCCAGCAGCAACGACGAACCCGGCGCCGGCGCCGTCAACTGAACCTGCGAGGACACTGACCATGGCCCGATTCTTTATCGACCGTCCCATCTTCGCCTGGGTGATCGCCATCGTCATCATGCTGGCGGGTACCCTGTCCATCCTTGCACTGCCCATCGCGCAGTATCCCGCCATCGCTTCACCGCAGATCAGTATCAGTGCGAGCTACCCGGGCGCCTCGGCACAGGCGGTGCAGGACACGGTGGTCCAGGTTATCGAGCAACAGATGTCCGGCCTCGACGGTCTGCGTTATATCTCGTCCACCAGTGAATCGACCGGCGCGGGTACCGTGACACTGACCTTCGAGAACGGCACCGACCCGGACACCGCGCAGGTGCAGGTGCAGAACAAGCTGCAGCTGGCCACACCCCAGTTGCCGGCCGAAGTGCAGGCACAGGGCATGCGCGTGGCCAAGTCGGTACGCAACTTTTTGATGGTGGTCGGCCTGGTGTCCCCCAACGGCAGTTTCGACGACGGCGCCCTGGGTGACTACCTGGCCAGCCGCGTGCAGGACCCCATCAGCCGTGTACCCGGTGTCGGCGAAGTGACCGCATTCAGTTCGCAGTATGCGATGCGCATCTGGCTCAATCCCGACAAACTGCACCAGTACGGCCTGACGCCGGATGACGTGACAGCCGCGATCCAGGCGCAGAACGCGCAGGTCTCGGCGGGCCAGCTGGGTGCGACACCGGCCGTACCCGGGCAGCAGCTCAATGCCACCATCACGGTGCAGAGCCGTCTGAACACGCCTGAGCAGTTCGAAGACATCCTGTTGCGGACCGGTGCCGACGGCGCGCGCGTGTACCTGCGCGATGTGGCGCGGGTGACGCTGGGCAACGAAACCTACGGCAAGCTGGCGCGCCACAACGGCAAACCGGCCGCCGCCATGGCGGTGCGCCTGGCCACCGGCGCCAATGCGCTGGATACGGCCAACGCCGTGCGCGCCAGGCTCGACGAGCTGGCGCAGTACTTTCCGGCGGACATGGAGGTGATCTACCCCTACGACACCACGCCGTTCGTGCGTATCTCTATCAGTGAAGTCGTCTTTACCCTGGGCGAGGCGATCGTGCTGGTGTTCCTGGTCATGTACCTGTTTCTGCAGAATCTGCGCGCCACCCTAATCCCTACGCTGGCGGTGCCGGTGGTGCTGCTCGGTACCTTCGGCGTGCTGGCGGCGTTCGGTTTTTCCATCAACACCCTGACCATGTTCGCCATGGTGCTGGCCATCGGCCTGCTGGTGGACGACGCCATCGTGGTGGTGGAAAACGTCGAGCGCGTGATGCGTGAGGACGGATTGTCGCCGCGCGAGGCGACGCGCAAGTCCATGGGGCAGATCACCGGCGCGCTGATCGGCATCGCGCTGGTGCTGTCGGCGGTGTTCGTGCCGATGGCGTTTTTCGGCGGCTCCACGGGCGTGATCTACCGCCAGTTCTCCATCTCTATCGTTTCGGCCATGCTGTTGTCGGTGCTGGTGGCGCTGGTGTTCACACCGGCGCTCTGCGCCACCATGCTCAAGCCCATCGATGACGAGAAACACGCCGCGCGCGGCGGTTTCTTCGGCGCCTTTAACCGCGGTTTCGAGCGCGCCCGTGGCGGCTACCTGGCACTGGTCGGCGGTATGTTGATGCGCAGGCGCCGTTCGCTGTTTGTTTATGGCCTGCTGGTGGCTGTCATGGCGGCGTTGTTCCTACGCATACCCACGGCCTTCCTGCCGGACGAGGACCAGGGCATCCTGTTCAACCAGATCGTGCTGCCGGCGGGCGCCACCCAGGAGCGCGCACTGGAAGTGATCGAGCAGGTGGAAGCGCATTTTCTGAGTGATCCCGCGGTGGAGCAGATGGTCGCGGTGGCCGGCTTCAGTTTTGCCGGCAGCGGCCAGAATATGGCGATCGCCTTCGTGCGCCTGAAAGACTGGAGCGAGCGGCAGACTCCCGACCTGAGTCTCAATGCCGTGGTCGGCCGCGCCATGCAGGCGTTCAGCAAGATCCGCGATGCGCAGGTGTTCGCCTTCCCGCCGCCGGCGGTGATGGAACTGGGCACCGCCAACGGTTTCGATCTGTACCTGCAGGACCAGGCTAATGTCGGCCATGACGCGCTGATGCAGGCGCGCAACCAGTTGCTGGGTATGGCTGCGCAGGATGCGCGCCTGGTCGGCGTGCGTCCCAACGGCCTCAACGATACACCGCAGTTGCAGGTTAACGTGGATCATACCAGGGCGGGCGCCCTTGGCCTGTCGATTGCCGACATCAACGCCGGTCTGTCCAGCGCCTGGGGCAGTGCCTACGTGGATGACTTCGTACACGAGGGCCGGGTGAAGAAGGTCTATCTGCAGGCCGACGCACCGTTCCGCATGCTGCCCGAACACCTCGATGACTGGTGGGTGCGCAACAGCGCCGGTGAAATGGTACCGTTCCCGGCCTTCGCCGACGCCGAATGGAGCTACGGTTCACCGCGCCTGGAGCGCTACAACGGTCTGCCTGCATTGCAGATCAACGGTGCGGCGGCGCCGGGTGTGAGTTCCGGCGAAGCCATGGCAACGATGGAGAGCCTGATCGCCAAACTGCCCACAGGGGTTGGTTTCAGCTGGACAGGGTTGTCCTTTGAAGAACGCCTGGCCGGCGGTCAGGCCCCGGCGCTGTACGCGCTATCCATCCTGGTGGTATTCCTGGCGCTGGCGGCATTGTACGAAAGCTGGTCGGTACCGTTCTCGGTGATGCTGGTGGTGCCGCTGGGCGTGCTCGGCGCGGTCTTGGCCACCACACTGCGAGGTCTGCCCAACGACATCTACTTCCAGGTCGGCCTGTTGACCACCATCGGGCTGGCGTCCAAGAACGCCATTTTGATCGTGGAATTCGCCAAGGCACTGCAGGAAGAGGGTATGGCACTGGTCGACGCAGCCATGGCAGCAGCGCGCCGGCGCCTGCGACCGATCATTATGACCTCGCTGGCGTTCGGTTTCGGCGTGCTGCCGCTGGCGATCAGCAACGGCGCCGGCTCGGGCAGCCAGAATGCGATCGGCACCGGCGTACTGGGCGGCATGCTGGCGGCGACGCTGCTGGGTATTTTCTTCGTGCCCCTGTTCTTCGTGATGATCCGGCAGCGTTTCATCCGCACTCAAGCCGATACCGTGGCGCTGCCCGATGCGCCCGCCACGGGAGAGGCGTGAATCATGTACACAGTTAGCAAAGCTACCACCACGGTACTGGCCGCACTGTTGCTCGGCGGTTGCGCCACGCTGGCACCGGACTACCAGCGCCCGCCGGCGCCGGTGCCCGACAGCTGGCCCAGCAAAGCGGCGGACACGCCGCAAGCGCAGCAGGACGCACGCGCTGCGGCCGATCTCGAATGGCGCGCTTACTTCAACGATGCTGCCCTGCAGCGACTCATCGAACTGGCGCTGGAAAATAACCGCGACCTGCGCGTGGCAGCACTGAACGTCGAAAAGGTACAGGCGCAGTATCGTATCCAGCGTGCCGACCTGTTGCCGTCTGTCGATGCCAGTGCCGGGTACAGTGCCCAGCGCGCGTTGTTCACGCTGTCGGGCAATGACAGCACGCGTTCGAGTCACGAGTACGCCGTCGATCTGGGTTTCTCCGCCTGGGAACTCGACCTGTTCGGGCGGCTGCGCAGTCTCAAGGACCAGGCGCTGGAACAGTATCTCGCCAGCGAACAGGCGACGCGCAGTACGCGTATCAGCCTGGTTGCCGAAGTCGCCAGCGCCTACCTGACCTGGAGCGCGGACGCGGAACGCCTGCGGCTCGCGCAGGAGACCCTAGCAAGCCAGAGCGAATCCTACGCGCTCACACGCCGCAGCTTCGAGGTGGGCGTGGCCTCCGAACTGGACGCCCGCCAGGCCCAGACCAGCGTCGATGCGGCGCGCGTCGACGTCGCGGCTTTCACCGCCCTGGTCGCACAGGACCGCAATGCACTGGCGTTGCTGCTCGGTACGCCGGTCCCGGCCGACCTGCTGCCGGCGGCGCCGGATCAATTGCGCGACGTAATGTCGGAGCTGTCGGTTGGACTACCCGGCGAGGTGTTGTTGCAGCGTCCCGATGTGCAACAGGCAGAGCACGCACTGCTCGCCGCCAATGCCAACATCGGTGCGGCGCGAGCCGCGTTTTTCCCGAGCATCACGCTCACCGCCAGCGCGGGCACTGCCAGCGACAGTCTGTCGGGCTTGTTCGCCTCCGGTTCCGGCACCTGGAGCTTCCTGCCGCAGGTGACGCTGCCGATCTTCAACGCTGGCAGCAACCGCGCCCATCTGCGCGTCGCCGAGGTCGAGCGCGACATGCTGGTGGCGCAGTATGAGAAGAGAATCCAGACCGCTTTCCGCGAGGTGGCCGATGCGCTTGCTTTGCGTAGCAACATTGACAATCAACTCGCTGCGCAGCGTTCGCTGACGGATGCCACCGCAGTGACCTACCAACTGTCCGAGGTACGCTACCGCGGCGGCATCGACAGCTATCTCAACGTGCTCGACGCGCAACGCGCGCTCTACAGTGCCCAGAAAAACCTGATCGCTACCCAACTTTCACGGTCGACCAATCTTGTGACCCTCTACAAAGTGCTCGGGAGCGGTTGGCAGGAGGCCGACAGCGCGCCTGATGCGATTGCGGTCGCTCGCTAGTTTCCAATGCGCGCGATGACAAGGAGAAACACCATGACTTCTGAATCGAACACAATGAATCCTCCGTTAAACCCTAGCGCTAACGATGTGTCGTTGCGCGACACGCTGGATTGCTACGGTTTGATCTTCAGGTTGAATCACTGTCGCGGCACTGGTACTCGTCATGCTCGGCATTATGCAATCGATACAACGGGCGTTGCGCCGGTGGTCAAGCAGGCTGTTCAAGGTCTGCGCCCACTGGGTCAATGTGCCATTGTTGGTTTTACCGGTGAAGTGACGTTCAAACATTCAGCAAGAAATTATGGCCGAAGGCAAGGCATTGATAGGCGTTATTGAAGACGACACCGTGCCACAGATGATACTTCCCGAACTGGTGAATTATCATAAAAAAGGCCTGTTGCCTTTCGACAGGTTAGTGGGTATTTACGATTTTGAGGACATCGACCAGGCGTTCGAAGACTCAAAAACCGGAAAAACCATCAAGCCGATTCTGAGGATAGCAAACGCATAGGATCATATTTCACTATGAGCAAGATCAAACTCAGTTTTTGGGGACTGTTGCTGGCACTAAGTGCGCTGTGGCTGTTCGCCGACACATTAATACCAGACCCATTCAACTATTTTTCGTTTCGTGGTGTATTTGTCCAGTACACCGGGGTGGTCGCCATCGGTGTCATGAGCGCGGCATTGCTGCTTGCGCTACGGCCAAAACTGATCGAGCGTCCATTGAACGGGCTAGACAAGATGTACCGTCTGCACAAATGGCTTGGCGTCACGGCCTTGGTTGTTGCAACGGTTCACTGGTGGTGGGCGAAGGGTACCAAGTGGATGGTCGGCTGGGGCTGGCTGACAAAACCCGAGCGCAAACCAGTCATTGAGCAGATGCTCTCAGCACCTGAAGAATTGCTGCGGAGCCAGCGCGGTCTGGCCGAATCTGTTGGTGAATGGGTGTTCTATATCGTGGCGATCCTCATTGTTCTTGCACTGATAAAGAAATTTCCGTATCACCTGTTTAGAAAAACCCATAACTGGCTTGCGATTGCTTACCTGGCGCTGGTGTTTCACACCGTTGTTCTTACTCAGTTTAGCTACTGGTCGCAACCTGTCGGCTGGGTATTGGCGATCCTGATGCTGGGGGGAACCATGTCGGCTTTGCTGGTACTGGCTGGCCAAGTGGGTGCCAGACGCAAAGCGGAAGGTGTCATCGAGTCAGTGACTTACTATCCAGGACTGAACGTCATAGAAGGCACTCTCGATGTGGGCAACGGATGGCAGGGGCATGTACCGGGGCAGTTCGCATTTGTCATATCCAACAAACGCGAGGGTGCCCACCCTTACACCATTGCCTCTGCGTGGAATCCGGAAGAGCACAGGATGACGTTTATAACCAAGGGGTTGGGTGACTGGACGAGTCGGTTGCGCGACAGACTAAAAGTGGGTACGCCGGTTTCCGTGGAAGGCCCTTACGGTTGTTTCGATTTCAATGACGGTCGATCACGGCAGATCTGGATTGGGGGTGGCATTGGCATTACACCGTTTATTGCGCGAATGAAGCATCTGGCCCACACGCCGGGCGAGCAGGAGATCGATCTGTTCCATGCGACGACGGATTTTGACCAGACGGCGATTGACAAGCTTACGGCCGATGCTGAAGCGGCTAACGTAAAACTGCATCTGTTCGTTACACCAAAGGATAGCCGCCTGACGGGTGAGCGAATCCGTAAATTAGTACCGGAATGGCGTTCGACGGGTGTCTGGTTCTGCGGGCCCGCGGCTTTCGGTGATGCCCTGCGTGAGGATTTTCTGGCCAACGGACTACCGGCGGCAAACTTTCATCGCGAGTTTTTCGAGATGCGATAACTGTAAAGCCATGTGAATACCATACATCAATATTTCTGCCATCCTGATTGTCCCTGATTATGTAGGGTGTCCCTGGAATTCCCGAAACTGCATATAGCCATCGGCGCGCTGGTGTTCGCACCGCTTGCGTTTCGCGTGCTGTGGAGGATGTTCAGCGACGGCCCTGCGGCCTTCAAGCAACCCGTGGCGATGCAACGTCTGACGCAGTTTGTGCACGTCGTCCTGTTACTGGGTATCAGCGTGCTTATCGTCACCGGCCCGCTGGCAGTGTGGACCGGTGATCGGGCCATCGAGGTTTTCACCTGGTTTTCGATACCGAGCCCGACCGGTAAAATGGAGTCCCTGCACGAGGCACTTGAAGTGGTTCATGTGGTTGCCGCGAAGGCCGTTCTGGTTGCGGTGGTTCTGCATGTGTTCGGCGCTTTCAAACATCTGGTCTTTGAGAGGCAGGAGTTCGCCGGCCGCATGGTTGGACGCAAAAGTGGTTGATGCACGTGTGAATTGGTGATTACCGTATCGATTAGCAGTAAATGCTGAACATGGTATTTTGCATGGTATTCTCACCTGCACCAATAAATAAACAATTGAAAATAATGCTGGAAAATGGCCTGTTTACAATCGGCGTTTTCCTGCGCACTGTAATGTAAAAACCAGTGATACTATGAGGGGTAGATTGATGTTGGCATGGTATCAGCCGGACTGAGCATTACCTGTCGAGCAAGGCCTCAGCCTGCTTTCGGCCATTAAAGACATGATCGGCTCCCAGACCACGAAGGGGATGCGCGTCCTTGCTTGTTTTGCGCCGAAGATACCGGAGTGCGGCGTCTGGAGTGACAGCAGTAATCTGACCACTATCAAGACCTATCCTTCGGCCTGCAAAAGTTCAGAAACCATTCAGGCACTGCCCGACCTTACCCCGCGCTCACTCATACAGACTCAGAGGGCCTGAATAGCACTTTTATTTTGAAAGAAAAGATATACACTTTTCTTTCAAAAATATGGGCAGGCACGCAGACAGTACCGACAGCAAGATCCTCCGCCGGATTCAGGGCCGCAAGCGGGGCTGGGTCTTTACGCCCGATAGTTTTACGGATCTTGGTACCCGCGGGGCTGTCGATCTGGCACTGATGCGGCATCGGGACAGCGGCCTTATCCGTCAGCTGGCCCGGGGACTCTACGATTACCCGAAAATTGATCCCCAGTTGGGTTCGTTGCAACCATCGACGGATGATATCGCAAGCGCACTTGCAGGTCGCGACGCCACCCGGCTTCAACCCTCCGGGGCCTACGCAGCTAATTTGCTTGGGCTCTCCACGCAAGTCCCCATGAAGGTTGTTTATTTAACGGATGGCCGCTCGCGGACTGTCCAGGTTGGCAAGCGCCAGATCATCCTGAAGCACACGACTCCCCGCAATATGGCCACTGCGGGAAAGATCAGTGGGTTGGTGATCCAGGCACTGCGCCACCTGGGCCGGAAGAACGTCGCCGGCTCGTCTGTACGGAGACAGGCGCACAACTGAATCTGTTCGAGATTGCCGTCGAAAAGGACTTCTGGGTTTGTTGGACGCTGGGCAAATTATTCGATCTGCCCGAATGGGGCAAACATCTGACGTTTAAGGGTGGTACGTCGTTATCCAAGTGCTGGAATCTCATCGAACGCTTTTCCGAAGATAGTGTGCCACGAAGCATGGAGGAAGTGATGAGCTAAAGAATCACAACCGAAGTGTGTAACTGTGGATGAGATGAGGGAAGGCCCCTCGCAACCAAGGGATAGGCTGGGTTGCAAACTACCATAAGCGGCTGTGATAAAGAGTCATGGTCGTGAGCGTTATGGAAAAGGCATGGCATGACCATGTTAAGTACGTGTTCGAGGAGACGAGCGTAAGCGAATCACCGTTGAAGCATCGAAAGAAAGAGATGACATCAGAACAGGGAACTGTCTTCGCCCTGGAAAAGTTTGAGCGTGACCTATAAATGACGGCTCAAGCGGTGTCCGGTGTAAAGGTGGCGTGACCCGAATACAGGCTCATCCATGGAACGTGGGAACCTGGACTTCCATGCAAAGAGAAAAGCACAAGTGGAGCCCCCACGAGGCGAAATATCGATGGGAAGTTCAGGGGCGGAAGAACCCGTAGTAGTGGTGAATGGCTTGTAATGAGCCTGGAGCGAAGGGGTTCAATTGTTTCGTTGTTAAATTTTGCCAACTAGGAATAGGATGAGCTCAGTATAACAACAAGGCCGTTTGAGATAACCAAGCGAATGGTCTGGGATGCGTATAAACGAGTTTGCGCTAAGGGAGGAGCCGCTGGCATCGATGACCAGACGATCGAGGAGTTCAATCGGAATGCGCCACGCAATCTGTATAAACTCTGGAATCGCATGGCATCGGGGACGTATTTCCCGCCAGCCGTCAAACGGGTGGAAATACCCAAGGCGGATGGAGGTGTACGGCCATTAGGAGTGCCGACGGTATCGGATCGAATCGCGCAAACGGTTGTGAAAATGGCCTTCGAGCCGGAAATAGAACCTTATTTCCACGAAGACTCGTATGGCTATCGCCCTAACAAATCGGCACACCAGGCAGTAGGCAGGGCACGGCAGCGATGCTGGCGCAATGACTTCGTTCTGGACGTCGATATCAAGGGGTTCTTCGATAACATCGATCACGACCTGCTGATGAAGGCAGTGCATAAGCACACCCAAAACCCTTGGGTACGGTTATACATACAAAGATGGTTAACCGCTCCAGTTCAGCATGAAGATGGACGTTTGGAGGAGCGGAGCAAGGGTACGCCGCAAGGGGGGGTTGTCAGTCCCCTGTTGGCAAATCTTTACCTGCACTATGCATTTGATCAATGGATGACAAGGACTTATCCGCGCGTACTGTTCGAGCGGTACGCTGATGATATTGTTATTCATCTCAAGAGTGAGGCTCAGGCCAAGGCGTTGAGGCAACATCTCGAAGCAAGAATGGCAGAATGCCGCTTAGAACTTCATCCGATCAAGACGAAGATCGTCTATTGCAAGGATGCGGATCGCAAGGGGCGCTATCCAAATATCAGTTTCAAATTCCTCGGGTTTGAGTTCAGACCGAGGGGGGCAAGGAACCGATACGGAAAGCTGTTCTGCAATTTCCTCCCGGCAGTCAGCCGGGATGCGCTGACTGCGATGAAAAGAACGGTCAGGGCGTGGAGATTGAAATGGTGTTGCGAGAAAAGCATAGAAGACCTATCGAGGATGTTTAATCCAATCGCACAGGGGTGGATTCAGTATTACAGCAAGTACTACAAATCTGCCTTATTTTCCCTGGCTGAGCATATTAACCGGCATCTGGGAAAATGGGTGGCGAATAAGTACAAGACGTTCAGACGCAAACCGCGGCGGGCAATACATGCCTTGGGCAAGATGGCCCGCCGGAAGACCAAGCTGTTCGCACATTGGAATATTCTCGGTTACTTACCGGCTGATGGAGCAAGGAGAGCCGTATGACGGGAGACTGTCACGTACGGTTCGGAGAGCGGCTGGCGGGGAAGTTCCGCTGGCCGACTCACCTCGATATCGTCATCGACAGGGAAGCCTTGGGTTTTGGTGGAGAAAATGCCCCGGAACAAGCACCCAGCAGGAAACAGATGACCAAGCGCCTCAAGGCGCTGAAAGAAGCCTGCCAGCAATGTATCAGCGACCAGATTCAACCGACACTCATCGAATCGATCTCATCAGATTTATCGGACACACTCGAATGGTCGCTTGAGCCTGATCCCGACGATCCCGATGAACAGACCTTGCTGTTGTTGAATCCAACGGCCTTCCCGGAGCAGGCCGCCTATCTGCGTCGTGCTGTAAAGATTGAGATGGGCGCCCGGTCAAATACAGAACCTGTTGCATCCGTCGAAATCACGCCCTACATCAACGAAGCCTTCCCGGAATTATTGGCCGAGCCAGGTTCAGAGGTGAGGGCAGTGCGGCCAGAGCGCACATTCCTGGGAAAGGCAATGCTGCTGCATGAGGAGACATTTCGACCAGAAGCCAGAAAAAAGCAGCGACGATCGATGGCCCGCCATTACGATGACCTCTACAGGATGATTCAGGCCGGAGTGGGTGACGAATCTGTCCGGGATCTCGGACTATTCCATCGTATTGCCATGCATCGTCAGCTGTTCTTCCGCTATACATGGGTCGACTATTCGACGCTAAATCCGCAGGAACTGCAGCTGGTACCCTCAGCCGCCGATCTCCCTGCATGGCAGGCCGATTATGAAAGTATGCAGCAGGAAATGTTCTATGGTGATGTGCCAACATTTGAGGAGATTCTGGAGGAAGTCGCTGATTTCCAGAACCGGCTGAATGCTGGGTAAGCGATATTACCAAGGGGCAGTGTGAGAGCTTTCAATCGGCAATTTTTTTGAGTATTTTGAAGGAATTTCTGAGCATGGTATTTTTCATGGTATTACCAATTGTCAGGAAAATAAGTCATCGAATATAAAAGATAAAAAAGGCTTATTTACAATCGAGTGGGAGTGACGGGAATTCATAACATATTGAAAAATAACAATAAAAATAATCCAATTGATAATATAATCTGCATCATCAATGGTATTTTTCATGGTATTTTTTTGCGCGTAACAAGGCACATTACATCGATACCATGAGAGGAAGATTGATGCTGGCATGGTATCAGGGAGCTTGAACAACTCGCGTTCTGGAGCAATCCGGAAACCTGCGACTACACCAGCATGGCATCAAGTTGCTTAGTGCCATTCGAGCTGTCTGATTCACCTGAGAACAAGATGGTATAGCCCATCGACTTGTAGCTTTTTTCGCGTTTATTGAACATGCGCTGGAGCATGGGAAGTCCGCAGTCAACGTAGTCGTGAATCGTCACTTGCGTTTTGCCGTCTGATTCCCGATGAATCCTTCCTGCGTATTGCGCTAACGAACCTTTCCAGGCGATGGGCATGGCAAGAAACAGTGTATCCAGCCTGGGCAAGTCAAAACCCTCTCCCACATACTTTCCGGTGGCGACCACAACCTGCGCCGAATGCAAATGCTCATCAACTCGCTTGCGTTCAGCGGCTTTCATTGCGCCTTTTAATATGATGGAATCAATACCGTTTTCTTGGAGAAGGTTGTTAATCATCTCGGCATGTTCGCGCCTTTCAGTGAGGACGATTGGGTGCCTGCCTTCGCGAACACTATTGATCACATCTGAAGCAATTCGTTGTGTTCGCTCTTCGTTTTCCATTATCCACCGGTAGGCATCTGTAATTTTGGGCCGCTTCTCGGGCTGGGAAAGATGTAGTGGGGGCGTATCATAGAATTGATGGACTTGAACTTCTTGTTCGAAGTTTCCTTCAGTTGAGCTTTTAACTTTGTGCCGAATGGGGCCGGCAGCCATAAAGATGATCTTCTGGTGGCCGTCCTGTCTTTCCGGGGTAGCAGTAAGGCCGAGCACGTACTTCGCTCGAACTTCGTTCAATACCATTTCAAAGCGCGGGGCGGATACGTGGTGGCATTCATCAACTATGACATGCCCGTAGTCCTGAACAATGGGAGAGACGGTATTGTCTTTCTTGTTAATCAGGCTTTGATATGTCGCTATATCAATGATTCCGGCCGGCTTCTTCTTACCGCCTCGGATGACGCCAATCTCTGCTTCTGGTAAGAACGAACGCAGTCTTTCCTGCCATTGATCAAGCAACTGGCGGCTATGCACAAGAATGAGCGTGTTTGTATTACGCTTGGCGATCATTCCGATAGCCGTTACGGTTTTGCCAAATGCCGTAGGTGCATGCAGTACTCCTGTATCGTGTTTGCTCATTGCTTTAACAGCGGCCTGTTGGTTTTTTCTTAAAGTTAGCAGCGGTTTTATCGAAGAAAGCTTTGTTCCCGGCTCACGCTTGTCATCGATTTGGACGTCAATATTGTTCTCTTGCAATAAGGCGAGGGCCGCATCCAGACACCCGCGTGGCAATGCCAAGTAGCCTTGCTCAATGCGTGCGCAAGAAATGAACCTCGGAATGCCGTGAGTAGAAAAGCGAAGCGCCTGTGTTTTAAAGAAAACCGGATTCGAAAAACTCGCTAAACGTCTTAATCTTGCTGAAAGAGCGCCTGGCAGAGACTTTATCTCGAAATAGATGTGGTTGGCGAGCGTTATCGTTATCTGTTGAGGTGGGTTTTCCAGAATCAGTGGCTTGGGTTTGGCTGTTATCTCCCAGGGTGGCCGGGTATCATTAACATCCTGCTCTGAAATCAGGTTTCCATTGGGAGAAATCTGCGAAAGAAGCTTATTTAGCTCAGATCTGGAAAGCCTCTTTATCTCTGCGAGGTACTGCCATTGATCTTCAATGACATTCAATTCCTTATCGACAAATGAGCTATTGCCTGCTTGCCTGGCTTCGCGTTGGAGCGGCAAAGCAATCAAATTGCCGAATCCACCTTCAGGAAGAATATCCTGATTGGGAAACAATCTGTCATAGGAATCGAAAGACAGGTTTGGATAAATCTCCATCGCTTTACCCAGCAGGCTGAACCCCAGTAAGCGAGCTTCGTTGGCGGAAATTTTTTCATCAAAAAATATCCAGAGATGCGCGCCATTTCCTGAGCGGGAAATCTCTACAGCGTGAGGCACGCTATATTCGGTACAAGCTCTGGACATCGCTTTTACTTCGTCTTGCCAGCTGCCTTTATCGAAATCGACGGCCAGCAAGAAGCAGGTGTTATCTTGGAGTAAAGGGTACAAGCCAACAATCTGCTGTCCAGCCAAGTGGCGATAAATGACCTGATCGTTTAACTCGCTAAACTGGTGGTGAGTGCAGTCAAGACATTTGATCCTCGGTTTTTTGCAGATGCCCTGAACCCACTCGTTGTTACAGGCTACGGAATAGCCACTTCGTCCTTGTTGGTTTTGCCAGCGATTGGCAAAAATATCGGTGCGCCCGCGAAACAGCATTCTGAAAATTGCAATTTTTTGTTCCGGTGAGAGTGAGTCCGAAGCGGGGGGAGGGGACTTGGATCTTTGCAGCTTTTCCCTGAGAGCCATGAGCTGCTGTTTTTCCTGCTCAAGCTCAGTCAATCTTGCATCGATAGTGGAGATATCACCAAACTTATTTCCGCTGCCGCGGAGCTTCTCTTTGGGTGGATGGTGGTTAGACATGATGTTGTTCCATGGACGGATGCAGCGATAGGTGCTTATAGTGTCTCCAATGATGCCATGGGCACGAATAGCTTCATGGGGCTGTCTCTTAACGGTAAGAAAAAGTCGAAAGATCGGTAAAAGGCCAACGCTTCCTGATCAAGCACGTCTAGAACGATGCCCAGAGCAGGTATGCCATTTGGGTTGCTGGCGATCTGATAGGCATGTCTAAGTGCGTGAACCAGTGTTTTTGCCCCCAGGCCTTGCCGGTGGAACCGTCGGTCGATTCCAAGTTGAGCGAGCAGGATCACGGGAACAGGGTATCGCGGCAGGCGGGATGGATCGGGCAACTCTTCACGAACCAGGGTCTGATGGGCCAAGGTGTAATAAGCAGCCACATGAGATTTCCCTGATCCTTCTTTAGGGGCAAGGGCCTCGGGTATATAGGGCAGAACAAAGGTCCGGTTGAGGTTCAATGCCATATTCTTTGCCGCGTAGCGACGCAGGTAGGTGTTAATGGCATCCTTGCCGCAATCGAATGATTTAACATTGATTGCACTGGGATCCAGTGGCAAAAACTCAGTGGTTGGCATTCAGCACGAAGCCCTCTTGGTCAAGTGCTTCTGCCACCTTACGGAGTTTATCGGTTGGTGCTGGCGGGTTGTCACAAGCCTCGCAAAAGGCATCGAATTGCGCATTGGTCAGTTGAATACTGCTGTAGGCTTCCAATGCCTCGGGCGCATGCTGTTTCACCAACTGAGTGACATAGGCCTTGATGCTGGTTAAACCGGACGCGCGTGCAGCACGCTCTGCCAGCGCATAAGTTTCCTCATCCCACTGCATTTCATAGCGTAAAACTTTAGACATGTTAATCTCCAAATACTATTTACGGAAAATCTCCGTAATCAATAAAAGTATTACGGGATTTATCCGTAAAGTCAAATGGTTTGCTGTCAAACCCATAGTTGACTGTAATAGTACAGTATGGGAGTCTGTAAATACTGTATTGTTACAGTATTAAGGGGCAGAGATGAAAGCAGAATTCGAGAAGCTATTGCAACCTTACTCCATCGAGCCAGGTTCCTTGCTGCCAGCTATATTCAATATTTTTGCGTTGTGGCATCTTAGCGGGCACGAGCAAATGACTCTGCTGGGTCTGAGCAACGAGAAGACCTTCTACAATTGGAAAAATCAGCCGGAAAAAGCGAAATTGACCCGAGACTTTCTGGAAAGGGCCAGCTATATCCTGGGCATTTATAGAGCGCTACAAATACTCTTTCCCGAAGAAGCGCTCAGCGATCAGTGGCTTCAAACACCGAATGACAATCCGGTGTTCGATGGTTCGGCGCCAATGAAAAAAATGTTGGGTGGTTTTGTCGTCGATTTGGCAGCTGTAAGGAAATTTCTCGATAGCCAGCTTTTAGCGCAATGACCGGAGTCGTTGTTACTTGAGGATGTTTTCTGCGAAAGCGGGGTTAGAGACCCCGGCAGATGAAACTGGATTTGAGAGATATCTGCATCGATGCTGTAAAGTGGCGCATTCTTCCGCTCAGGATATATATTTACAAGAAATTTTTGAGCATGGTATTTTTCATGGTATTCCTATTTAGCAGGAAAATAAGCTATTGAATATTAAAGACAAAAAAGGCTTATTGATAATAGAGTGGGAGTGACCGCTCGATACTCTTCGTAGATTAGGCTTCAGTCAGACAAAGGCACCTTATTGCCAAATGAACTCAGTTATCACAGACCCGAATCACGAAAAATGGATGGGCGAAGCGCTTGCGTTAGCGCGTCAAGCCGAGCATTTGAATGAAGTGCCGGTGGGCGCAATTGTGGTTAAGGATGATCAAATTGTTGGGCGAGGCTTCAATCAGCCCATTTCCACCAATGATCCCACCGCGCACGCGGAAATGATGGCGTTGCGAGAGGCAGCGAAACACCTCGGCAATTACCGGTTGGTAGACTGCACTCTTTATGTCACGATTGAACCCTGCACTATGTGCACAGGCGCGATGGTGCACGCGCGTATTAAGCAGTTGGTATACGGTGCGAGAGAGTTGAAATCGGGTGCCATTGAAAGCAATGCACAGTTATTGGATGCACATTTTTTTAACCATAAAATCGATTGGCTGGGAGGGGTGTTGTCCGAGGAATGCTCTGCATTAATGAGCCAGTTTTTTAAGCGCCGCCGCGACCAGGTTAGAAAGAGTAAATAGCCCTTAATTAGTGGCGGTAAGTGGCCGCTTTCAGTATCATTAGCGCTGCCCTTTTTGTCCCCCCAAAATAGCCGAGAGAATTCAGTTAAAATGCTTCAATTGCGTGGTGCTCCCGCTCTTTCCGATTTCCGTCTTAAAAAATTACTCGATCAACTTAAGCTCGTTGCGCCGACGGTGGAGAATGTCTACGCCGAATTCCAGCACTTTGCTGAACTGGCGACGGAGCTTAGTACGCAACACAAGGACGTTCTCGCCAAGCTTTTAACCTATGGGCCTAAGGCAGAAATCAAGGCGGCGCAGGGAGAGTTGTTTTTGGTGCTTCCCCGTTTTGGTACGATTTCGCCCTGGTCCAGTAAAGCCACCGATATCGCACATAATTGTGGGCTGGAAGTGGTCAAGCGGTTGGAGCGGGGCATTGCTTACTATATACAATCGTCCTCTCCACTCAGTCAGCTTGAACGCGAGGCGATTGTACCGCTCATCCATGATCGGATGACGGAAACGATTCTTGATGATGCCAACGACGCGACTCGAATATTTCAGCATGCCGAGCCCAAACCATTCATCTCGGTGGATATTCTTCAGGGAGGTAAGGCAGAGCTGTCGCGGGCAAACGTTGATCTTGGTTTGGCGCTTGCGGAAGATGAAATTGAATACCTGGTCGAAAATTTTACTGCTCTGGGCCGTAACCCCACCGATGTCGAATTAATGATGTTTGCCCAGGCGAACTCGGAACATTGCCGTCATAAAATCTTTAACGCTGACTGGGTTATCGATGGTCAAGAACAGGATAAATCCCTGTTCGCGATGATCCGCAACACCACACAATTAAATGGTACTGGCGTACTGTCTGCTTATTCCGATAATTCGGCGGTGATCGCAGGTTCCAAGGCGGGGCGTTTTTATCCTGATCCGGAGACAAAAGAGTACGCCGCCAACACCCAGGATATTCATATTCTGATGAAGGTGGAAACCCATAACCACCCAACGGCTATTGCTCCTTATCCCGGTGCAGCAACAGGTTCCGGCGGAGAAATTCGCGATGAAGGTGCGACAGGAAAAGGCGCCAAGCCAAAAGCGGGGCTCACAGGGTTTTCCGTTTCTAACCTAAAGATTCCTGGTTTTGAGCAACCCTGGGAAAGCGATTACGGTAAACCGGGACGCATTGTTTCGGCGTTAGACATAATGATCGAAGGCCCTCTCGGTGGCGCCGGGTTCAACAATGAATTCGGTCGGCCCAATCTGTGCGGTTACTTTCGCACCTTTGAGGAAAAGACGAAGGGAGCAGCAGGAGAAGAGGTGCGTGGTTATCATAAACCCATCATGATCGCTGGTGGTTTGGGTAATATTCGCGCTGAGCATGTGATTAAAACCGGCATCCCTGCGGGTACCAAGCTCGTCTTGTTGGGTGGTCCGGCCATGCTGATTGGTTTGGGCGGAGGCGCTGCATCTTCAATGGCTTCCGGTAGCAGTAGCGAAGATTTGGATTTTGCGTCGGTACAACGAGATAATCCGGAAATGGAGCGCCGTTGTCAGGAGGTGATTGACCAATGCTGGCAGCTTGGGGAGCGAAACCCAATCGCCTTTATTCACGACATCGGTGCGGGCGGTTTGTCCAATGCTTTTCCGGAGCTGGTATCTGATTGCGATAAGGGTGGTCGTATTCAACTGCGCAATGTGCCCAGTGATGAGCCGGGTATGTCGCCTTTGGAAATCTGGTGCAATGAGTCGCAAGAACGCTACTCGTTAGCCGTAAAACCCGAAGACTGGGATCGATTTGAAGCTATCTGTCAGCGCGAACGCTGTCTCTATGCGGTCATTGGTGAGGCCACTGATGAACAGCAGCTGGTCGTTGAGGATGCCCATTTCAATAATACACCGGTGGATATGCCGCTCAATGTGTTGTTAGGTAAACCGCCAAAAATGTTACGTCAGGTAGAACGTGTTGCATTTCAACCGGATGAATTTGATAGCAGTAACATTGACCTGCTGGAAGCAGCTGAACGCGTACTGAAGCTACCCACAGTAGCCAGCAAGAGTTTTTTGATAACTATTGGCGATCGCTCGATCACTGGGATGGTTGCTCGCGACCAGTTTGTCGGCCCCTGGCAAATACCGGTTGCCGATGCAGCGGTGACTATTAGTGCCTATGATACCTACGCCGGTGAAGCCATGGCGATGGGTGAGCGTACTCCTGTTGCATTAATCGACTCACCCGCTTCCGGTCGACTAGCCATTGCTGAAGCCATTACGAATATTGCCAGCGCCAATATAGGCGATATTGGGCAAATTAAGCTATCGGCAAACTGGATGGCTGCGGCAGGGCATCCGGGCGAAGATGAAAATCTCTACGCCACAGTAAAAGCTGTCGGAATGGAATTGTGTCCGGCCCTAGGTATTGCTATTCCTGTCGGTAAGGATTCCATGTCCATGCGAACTCAATGGCAAGAGGGAGATGAACAGAAAAGTGTAACCGCTCCACTATCGCTGATAATCAGCAGTTTCGCGCCAGTCAAAGACGTGCGTAAAACCGTTACGCCTCAGCTAAAAACCGATGCCGGTGAAACGGATCTGATCCTGGTTGATTTAGGCCGGGGACAAAACCGCTTGGGCGCTTCGGCGCTGGCGCAGGTGTACAAACAAATCGGTGATCAAGCGCCGGATCTGGATGAGGCGGAAGACCTCAAAGCGTTGTTTGCGGTGGTACAGGGCTTAATCGAAGACCAGTTATTATTGGCCTATCATGATCGCGCCGACGGTGGTCTGTTCACGACGCTGTGTGAAATGGCATTCGCCGGGCACGTGGGGTTAGATGTGAATCTGGATATCCTGGCGGAAAACAGCAGTCTGGTAAGTGCCGCCTTATTTACTGAGGAATTGGGAGTTGTATTGCAAGTGGCACGTAGTAATACAGAGCAGATTCTCACCCAACTGAGTGCTGCCGGATTTGCTGATTGCGCATACGTGGTGGCTAAGTTGAATGATCAGGACAGCATCCGCTTTATCGCACAGGAAAACACCCTGCTGGACATTTCTCGCATACAGGCGCAACGCTGGTGGTCGGAAACCAGTTACCGTATTCAGTCGTTACGTGATAATGCGGAATGTGCAAAACAGGAATTTGATCAGCTGTTAACAGCTGATGACCCCGGATTATCGGTAAATTTAACTTATGATCAAAACGATGATATCTCTGCTCCTTACCTCAATCGAGGTGCTCGCCCACGTATTGCGGTGTTACGCGAACAGGGTGTAAACGGACAGGTGGAAATGGCAGCGGCATTTGATCGTGCCGGTTTCGCCAGTGTCGATGTACACATGAGTGACATCTTATCCGGGCGAGTGACGCTGGATGATTTCAAAGGTCTGGCGGCCTGTGGCGGTTTTTCTTACGGCGATGTCTTGGGAGCGGGAGAAGGTTGGGCTAAATCGATACTTTTCAATACCCGTGCAAGAGACCAATTCTGCGCCTGGTTCACTCGTCAGGACAACTTTACCTTGGGTGTGTGTAACGGTTGTCAGATGCTCTCTAACCTTCATGAACTGATTCCCGGCACTGAACACTGGCCGCATTTTGTGCGCAATCAATCCGAACAATTCGAAGCACGTGTGGCGATGGTAGAGGTACAGGATTCATTATCAGTCATGCTACAGGGCATGGCGGGGTCACGCCTACCTATTGCTGTTGCACACGGCGAGGGTCGTGCGGAATTTAAAAATGCCGGAAGTATTGAGGCGTTAACCAACAACCAACTCGTTAGTCTGCGTTATGTTGATAACCATGGGGCTATCACTGAAAATTACCCGCAAAACCCTAACGGCACTCCCCAGGGCATCACCGGGCTAACAAACCAGGATGGGCGGGTTACGATCATGATGCCGCATCCGGAACGGGTATTTCGCGCCGTACAGAATTCCTGGTATCCAAGCGAGTGGCAGGAAGATGGCGCCTGGCTGCGGATGTTCCGTAATGCGCGGGTGTGGTTAGGATAGAATTTGCAGGCATGTTAGGGCGAAGGCGTTGCCGATAATACAAAAGCCTTCTCCCTGACCGGGGAGAAGGCTAGACTGAGCGCTATCAAGTAGGGTCTGCCGATTGAATCCCTTGAGACTTTCGGTTTATCATCCGGGACATCTTTTTATAGTACACCAAAAGAAACATGGACAAGTTCGACCGCTTCCAACTATTGCATCGTATTTTCAAGAACCATCGACGACCAGTTACTCTGAGTTTGCTCGCACAAAAATTAGAGTGTGGCGAAAGAACTGTCAAACGCACTATAGCGCAAATGCGGGATTATCTCGATGCGCCAATTGAGTATTTTGCTAAGGAAAAAGGCTGGCAATATGTTGGGGAAAACAGAGATTTATTTGAACTGCCCGGCCTCTGGCTAACCAGTGATGAACTGCAATCTCTCACTCTACTCATGCACAGCATGGAAAGCTTTGGCAAAGGCTTGTTGCGTGACGAGTTGGGGGTGATTGACCGGCAAATCGACCGCCTGTTAAGTGCCAGAGGTATCAAACGCTCCGAGTTTGATCAGCATATCAAAGTGCTGCCCATGGCAAACCGCCAGATTACCAACCGCACTTTTCGGTTGGTGGGTGAAGCGTTGCTACAGCACCAGTGTTTGAACATTCGCTATTCGAGCTATCATCAACAGAAAACCAAGCGCCTGATCAGCCCGCAAAATCTCGTGTATTATCGCGAAAACTGGTATATCGATGCCTGGTGTCATCTGCGCCAAGAGCTCCGTACCTTTTCGTTAGCCAGAATCGAATGGCTGGAAATCACCGATCAGAAAGCAAAGGCTATTCCTGCCCAAGTATTGAGAGACCATTTCGAACAAAGTTTTGGTATCTTTGCCGGTCAAGCCAAACATACCGCCAAGCTAAGATTCGACCAAACAATTGCTCGCGAAATCGCACTTCAACAATGGCATCCGCAACAGCAAGGAGAATGGCAAGGGAATGAATATCTGCTCAGTTTACCCTATGCGGATGAACGGGAGTTGATGCAGGATATCCTAAAACACATTCCTCACGTTTATGTTGAAGCGCCGGTAAAATTGCGCAAGGCTGTGCAAAATCGATTGCATGCGGGGCTGGAAATCTACAGCGGCAAACGCATCCGCCAGCCCTAAAAGGAAGCGATTAACCACATGCCGAAAGGGCGTTTACAAACCAATATTGTCATTATGCGCACGTTTGTACGACTCAGGCAGCTGCTAAATTCACATCAAGAATTGGCACAAAAATTCGATGTGAAGGAACAAAAATATGGTAAACAACTTAAAATAGCTTTCAATTCGGTCTGGCTACTAATGACACCGCCAGAGCCTAAAAGAAAAGACCGATAACTCTATGTGGGAGACTGAAAATCAATAAAGGCTCAAGCCGAGTCCCGTTCAGTCTCACAAGAGTAGGTTTGGCTTTAGTCGGATAAAAAATACTGGATAAATCGACAGGACATGTTTTGACCAAAGTACTGGCTATACTGGTGTCACACAAGGAATAAAAGGAAGTTAGCGTGAACAAACGACAGTTTATCGAGAACGTTGAAACCTCACAAATTGATATAATGGACTATCGAAACTGGGCTTCAGGAATGGAGTTTTGTTGATGGATCAATTAACAGACCTTAAAGCAATCCTGCACTCCAAGCGCGCCAATATCTATTACCTCGAAAAATGCCGTGTCATGCAGAAGGATGGCCGTGTGCTCTACCTCACGGAAGAGAAAAATCAAAATCAGTATTGGAATATCCCGATCGCTAATACCACCTGCCTTTTGCTTGGTACTGGAACATCGATAACACAGGCCGCTACCAGAATGCTGGCGCAAGCAGGCGTGTTGCTAGGCTTTTGTGGTGGAGGTGGGACGCCATTGCTCATGGCGAACGAAATTGAATGGCTGTCTCCGCAAAGCGAATACCGTCCTACCGAATATATCCAGGGCTGGATGCAATTCTGGTTTGACGACGAAAAACGCTTGCAAGCCGCAAAATATTTTCAACGAGCAAGAATTTCTTACCTGCAGCAAGTTTGGCGCAAAGATCGCGATTTAAAAGCAGAGGGTTTTAGCAGCGATGATGACCACATTATCCAGGCATTAAATAACTTTCTTCACAAAATCGAAAAAGCGTCGAAAGTTGGTGACCTTCTGAAAATCGAAGCCCAGCTCACCAAGCAGCTATATAAAACGGCAGCCAACAGCACCAAATACGGTGATTTTGTACGCGAGCGTGAAGCTACTGACACCGCTAACGCATTTCTCAATCATGGCAACTACCTCGCTTATGGTCTGGCTGCGACCACCCTATGGGTATTAGGCATTCCTCATGGTTTTGCAGTGATGCACGGTAAAACCCGGAGAGGTGCCTTGGTATTTGATATCGCAGACCTGATCAAAGACGCGCTGATTCTGCCCTGGTCTTTTATTAGCGCCAAAGAAAATGCTACCGAACAGGAGTTTCGTCAGCAATGTTTGCAGGCTTTTACCCAGCATAAGGCATTGGATTTTATGTTTGATCAGGTGAAAGCAGTTGCACTAGATTCTTATGCGCTTGAAGCAGCCAAGTAGTGAATATGGATATAAATGTAGTAGGAGCAAAACAAATGGTGAGCAAATATAAGTTGGTGACGATTCAGGGGGAAGACATCACTATTTTATCGAATGATTATATTTTCTTAATCGTGTTGATAACGGCTAAAGGTTTCAGTGTTACAAAGAGGGGTATGGGTAATGCGTAGTAGGAATCAGACTATGGATGTTATTGGCAGGAAAATTTCATTCACTCAAACGAGCACCGAAGACTTTATTAGCATCACAGATATTGCAAAATATAAAAACCCTGAGTCGCCTGCTGATATTGCATTAGAGTTCGCGTCATGGGTTTCAGTAGAGTTCAAGTTTTATTTAATCAAAGAGTTTCAGGGGTTAAAAAGCGAGCAAGAAAAAGGCTTAGATTGGGACATTAAGCGTAATCTAGCCAAAATAAACTATCGTATTCATACCGATGCCATTAAAGGAAATCTGGTGCCCGAAGCTTTATCACAGCAGGCAATAAACCAGATGTATGCCAGTGAAGCTGATGTCCTCAATGTGGCGCTTTTTGGTAAAACCACTTCTCAATGGCGAGCGGAACACTCAGACAAAAGTGGCAATATTCGTGACTACGCGAATGTTACCCAATTGGTTTGCTTGGCTAATATGGGAAATCTAAATACGGTATTTATTAACGATGGGTTGGCCCAACAAGAACGATTAGTTCGTCTTAACCAGATCGCTATTCAACAGATGGGGCTACTGGTAGAGAACAAAACTGTTAAAAAGTTGGCGGGGAAATGATCATCAAAGTGAAATTGGAAAAACCAGGGAGAAACACATGTAGTGATTTCTCCCTGGTCTGCTGCCTGTGCGGCAGTAAAGATAAAGATTTAAATGAACTTACTATATTTCTAAGCTGCCTATACGGCAGAGTTATATATTAAATCAACTTCCTATAGGTTTTAAATAGATTTTATTTAAAATATACTCTCGTCGAGAGTAAGGCTGATGTCTTCTTTGGTAGTGAAGACCAATCGCCGAGTCTTTGGATGCTGCATCTGGTATTTGGGGTAGTCATTAGGGCGAAGGCTGTTGATTCGTTGGCGTGACAACAGTCTAATCCTTACAAATAGAATGGGATTAATAAAACTCATGATGGTCACTTTCGTCTCTCAATGCGAGAAAAAGGCACTTAACCGTACCCGGCGGGTGCTGGATGCGTTTGCGGACCGCATTGGTGACAATACTTGGCAAACCGTCATCACGCAAGAAGGGTTGTTGGCAGTGAAAAAACTGCTGCGCAAAACTGCAACCAAGAATACGGCGGTGAGTTGTCATTGGGTAAGGAGCCGGTCACGGACGGAGTTGGTTTGGTTGGTTGGGAATAAAAGCAAATTTAATGGTCTGGGTTTAGTTCCCGTGAATAGCACCACGGTTAATCGAACGTACCGCGATGATCGCGCTGACTGGAAGTATCTTCCCCTTATTCAGTCGTTGGTATCCCTGGCGGCCTTGTTGCATGACTGGGGTAAAGCCAGCGCCCGCTTTCAGGAAAAATTATCACAGGAGTACAAAGGCAAATACGGCGATGCACTTCGCCATGAATGGATCTCTTGTCTATTACTCAAAGCGCTGATCTGCAAGACGGATTCGGAGTCGGATAGCGGTTGGTTAACGCAGCTGGCCGAGGGCGAAATTAATGAAGAAGCGTTAAAGCAAACTGATCTTCTAAAATTTCGAAGGCCGCTTGCCGAGCTACCGCAGACAGCTAAGCTGGTTGCTTGGTTGATTTTAACCCACCACCGCTTACCGTTGCAGACCTTAAAGCCTAGCATATTACTGAATGAGTGGTGCGGTGTTGCAACGGAAACTATGGACGACCTGTTTGCATACATTACTCAAGATTGGAGTTACGAAAACCGATTTGATGGCTACGATCAGCAGCTTAAAGATTGTCTTCATTTCCCCAAGGGGCTAATTAGTAATTCCCAGCCCTGGTTAAAAGAACTCAAACGTTGGGCTAAAAAGCTGCTAGGCCAACAAGAGCTTGTCGCACAGATTATGCAAGATGGTAGTTACCGGACGGTGTTACATCATGCCCGCCTTTGCCTGATGTTGGGTGATCACTATTATTCATCGCTGACTTTAAAGGAGTCCGGTGAGTGGCGAAATACCACTGGCTTGGTCGCCAATACCCAAAAGGGTGGTTCGCCCAAACAGTCATTGGATCAGCATCTAGTGGGTGTCTACCGGCAGGCACTGCGTAATGTCTATAAGCTTCCTGTGTTGGAGCAGGCATTACCGGATTCTGACAACATTGCCGAGCTTAGAAAAAAAAGCCCCGCCGAGTACCGCTGGCAGGATAGGGCAGCTTCGAAAATCCAAGAGTGGGTTAAAGCCAGTAACGAAACGAAACATGGTTTTTTCGCCGTTAATATGGCTAGTACGGGTAGCGGCAAAACCTTTGCCAATGCGAAAGCTATGTTAGCGCTTTCTGAGAACCAGGATAGCCTTCGCTATATTTTGGCGCTTGGGCTGCGCACTTTGACATTACAAACCGGTGACGAATATCGCGAAAGAATTTTCAAAAATACTGACGGTAGTGATTTAGCGGTGTTAATTGGTTCCAAAGCAGTCGCTGAGTTGCACGCGCAGGCGAAGGAGCAAGCTGAGGGTGACACAACAACGGAGCAGGGCTCAGAATCGCAGGAATCTCTGCTTGGAAATAGTGATGAGGTTATTTTTGATAGTGATACTCCTGAGGATGGGTTAGCGACGCTGCTACAAACCCAAAGAGACAGAGCTTTCCTCTATGCCCCCATCCTAACTTGCACCATTGACCACATCATGGCAGCCACCGAAACCACCCGTGGTGGGCGATATATCTTACCGAGCCTGCGTTTGATGTCGTCAGATTTAGTCATTGACGAAATTGACGACTTTACTGGCTCGGACTTAATTGCTATTGGACGTTTGATTCATTTAGCGGGAATGCTAGGGAGGAAGGTGATGATCTCTTCAGCTACGATTCCACCTTCTTTAGCGGAAGGATACTTTAATTGTTACCAACGGGGCTGGCAGCTGTATTGCCAAACCCGTAATGCGAGCCAGGTTATAGGCTGTGCCTGGATTGACGAGTTCACTACCCACATTGTTAACAATAGCGCCCAGAATGCAGTGCAAGCAAACCAGGAGTATGCCGCCGCACACAGTATTTTTATCGAAAAGAGGGTCGCTGCATTGTGTAAACAGCAGGCAAAACGCAAAGCCAATATTATTGATTGTCAAATGATACTGGAGCTGGAAGCCTCAGGGAAGGGTGATATTGAAACAACGAGACAGACAGGCTATTTCGAGACCATTTTCCAGGATGCTCTGATCAAACACCATCAACACCACCAAACTGATCAAGCAACTGATTTGAAAGTATCTTTTGGTGTGGTGCGCATGGCTAACATTTCCCCCTGTATTGCATTGACACGTTATCTGCTGGAATGCCCATTACCCACAGATACAGCAATCCGGGTGATGCCCTATCACAGCCAACAGGTAATGTTATTAAGGCACGAACAGGAAAGGCATCTGGATGCGGTGCTAAAGTATAAGGAAAAACTCGGTGAAAAAGCGAAAGCGTTCAAAAATGTTCTGATTCGGGAACACCTGGATTCGTTATCAAATCAATCTGAGCCGCCCAAAAATGTAGTGTTTATTCTGATCGCTACTCCGGTAGAAGAGGTTGGTCGCGATCATGATTTTGATTGGGCCATTGTTGAACCCTCATCTTATCGTTCCATTGTTCAACTGGCCGGACGGGTGAGGCGTCACCGTTCCGGGGCGGTTCAAACATCGAATGTCGGCTTGTTGCAATACAATTGGAAAACCATCAAGTCGGGGGATAAAAAGCACGCCTGTTATTTTTGCATGCCAGGCTATGAGTTTAATGGCCAGATCAAGGTGAATGGGAGAGAGCGAAGCGCGTCCTGTGAAGTTCATGATTTGAGAATACTGGTTAATGAAAAATCGGTTGCAGAACGGCTGGATGCCATACCCCGCATCGATGAAAATCCGCCAAAAGGTTTTGGCCTTGCCCGATTGGAACATGCTGTAACCGCGCATTGGCTGAAACAATACGATGCAAAAGGCCCAGAAACACTGCAGGGCTATTTAAGCCAAAATTGGTTTATGACAGCTTTGCCACAAGCACTTAATCGCTTCCGGCAAAGCAGGGCGAGTATACACCTGTATCGCTGTTTTGATGACAAAGGACACTGCTATTTCACAGAAAAAGATAATAAGGGGAAAGCTGCATTCACAGTCGCGGGAGATCTAATCAATCAGGACGATTGCTACCGTATTCAAAATATGGAGCTTTCTGATCAGCAGCGACAGCGGTTTTGGCTTTTTCGAGATTACCGCAGCCTTCTTGAAGTACAGGCTGAGCAAAAAGAAATCAGCCTGAATACGGCGGCTCTTCGTTATGGCGAGGTGGTGATTCAAGAGCCCTATGAGAATCAATCACCCCCTAATTATATATACGACGATCAATTTGGGTTGTTTAAGGACGAAAGGAGATAATTCATGCTAGACCCTGCAATAGGTGCCTTTTTTACTGAGCGTAAAGAAGGCTGGTTAAAAAAAAGTTTGAAACCCTCGATGCAGAACGACGAAGTGCTGGCACTAGAGTTTGAGTGTGAGCAGCTTTTCTCTCCCGAGCAATGGCTACCTAATGCGGCCAAACGCGCCGGTCAAATAAACATCTCTAGTCATCCCTGTACATTTAGTCATCCCAGTGCAAGAAAGAATAAAAATGGGTATGTAACCTCTGTTATCGCTAGCGCCTCCCAAGCACCAGACGGTTACCTAAGAACCGGCAATGCTCAGGTGCAGGGTGATGCACTGGGTAATGCCGCTGCTCTGGATGTCTACAAGTTTCTCACTTTGGAGATGCAAAATGGTGAAACGTTGCTGCAACATATCCAACATGATTCTGATTTGGCTAAGGAACTATTGTCGATTGAAACGGAAAATTATCAAACGCTAAAAGACGGTTTTCTGGCGATGACTTTAGGCAGTGACAAAAGTATAACCAGCTCCAAAATTAAACAGGTCTACTTTCCTGCGGGTAATAATTATCACCAGCTCTCTATACTGAGCAACTCTGGAATAATTTACGAGTTGCGTCATCGCATTGATGCGCTACGATTCTCTGAAAATCAAAAGATCCTGCGTGAGCGGAAACGCAACAATCAGCCGAGTGAAAAGAGTTTTTCAGAAATCTATGACATCACGACAATTGGCTATGGTGGCACGAAACCGCAAAATATAAGCGTATTAAACAATCAGCACGGGGGTAAAGCGCGTTTGCTTTTGTCAGTACCTCCGACGTTGGTAAAACGTGATATTCAATTTCCTGTCAAAAACTTTTTTACTAACGCGATTCGTTATTACGACATTCATGATGCATTATTAAAGTTACACAGCATTTTCAAAATTGGCTTGGACAGTATGATTCCACGCCGCAATCTGGAAAGCGGGCGAGATCACCGGATTGAGGAAATTCTCGATGTGATTATCCCGCGGATGGCGGCCCTGCGGTCTATCGCTGAAGAGCAGTATCGGGAGGAAACCAGCCAATTACCGCAATATCAAAAAATCTGGCTTTGCCCTGAATACAGACTGCAGCGAGAGAAGGAGGATGAATGGTTGATGGAACTCTGCAAGGAAATCACCCTTTGGATCGGCAAGGCCTACCAAAAGACGATAAAAAAATCGGTTACTTTAGGTTCTGCTGAACGCGAGTATCTTAAAGGCGTGATCACAACCCATCGGGAGGCATTGCGATGATTGACAATGTGCTACTAATACCCCATATCCGCATTCAAAATGCTAATGCACTTTCCAGTCCTTTTACCATTGGGTTTCCGGCCATGACCGCTTGGCTGGGTGTCGTACACGCTTTGCAGCGTAAACTTAATGCTAAGGGAGTTGATGCTCGTTTTGACAAGATGGGTGTCGTTTCCCATCAGTTTGATTTGCAAACCTACAAGGGGCCTGGTGACTTCGAATATTCCATTGTCGGGACCGCCAATCCGTTGGATAAAGACGGTACCCGGTCAGCATTTATTGAAGAGGCTCGGTGTCACCTAGAGGTCAGTTTGGTGATTCTCTACGATGGCATTGACAAGCTGCAAGAGGATGACGCATTGGAGAAAATTATCCATTGCTTGAACAGTCAGATAAAAATCGCCGGTGGCGATATCTTAAGCTTTGAGAAACCAGCCTTCTATAAAAATTTTAGTCTACTAAAGCCTAAACTCATGCCCGGTTACGCCTTGATAGAGAGGCGCGACTTAATGATTGAAGCGATGGAACAAGGTCAAGATGCTATTGACGCCATGTTGGACTACTTAGCAATTCACCATAGCTGCGAGCAGCATGAAGAAAACGGAGAAGCAAAGGTGACGTGGAGTAGTCAGCGCAAACCCACCGGTGACCAGGATCAACGTGGTTGGATAGTTCCAATCGCTACCGGGTTTCAGGGGATTAGCAAACTGGGTCGAGCGGAAAATCAGCGCGATCCTGATGTGCCTCACCGTTTTGCAGAAAGCATAGTGACTCTGGGTGAGTTTAAGATGGCCTACAAATTGGAAACTCCGCAAGAACTGTTCTGGAGCTATCACTTTGAACCTGAAAATAATCTGTATTTATGTCAGCAATCTAAACCAAGCCCGCAATCTTTGCTTGAAGAAGATGGCTTTTAATTATCTGTGTAAACAAGGAGAAAACTCATGGCTAAAAATGAAAATATTGCATCCGTACTGGCCTTTGAAAAGAAACTGGTGCCATCGGACGGTTATATGTTCGGCACTCAATGGAACAACCGTAATGAACCAAGCCCGCTCAAGTTAAAAGAAAAATCCGTTCGCGGCACCATTTCCAATCGTTTGAAACCGGCTATTCAGAACGATCCAGTAAAGCTGAATAAAGAAGTGGAGAAGGCCAATCTGCAAACAGTGGATTCCTGTGCTCTCGAAACCGAACAGGATACGCTTGAACTTCATTTTACCCTCAAAGTATTAGGCGGTATTCACCAGCCGTCGGCCTGTAATAATGCAGCCTTTAAGCAAAGTTACAGTATGGCGGCTAAAGCCTATGTCGAGAAAGAGCGTTTTCGTGAACTGGCGCGCCGCTATGCATTGAATATAGCCAATGCTCGTTTCCTATGGCGCAATCGTGTGGGTGCGGAAAATATTGAAGTACAGGTGAGGGCGTTGAACAAGGGTGCTGAGCAGGAGTGGCAGTTCGATGCGCACCAATTCAACCCCCGTAACTTTGATTCAGATGATCATCAGGTGAATGATCTAGCTGCTTGTATTGCTAGTGCTCTAGCTAGCGAGGATGATTTTCTAATGCTGGATATTACATGCTACGCACAAGTGGGCAAGGCTCAGGACGTTTACCCCAGTGAAGAGCTCGTATTGGATAAAGGTAAAGGCAATAAAAGTAAAGTATTGTATGAGGTTGATGGTGTTGCCGCTATGCACTCCCAAAAGCTGGGTAACGCGCTGCGCACCATTGATACTTGGTACCCAGAATTTAATGATCCAGAGAGTTCGGCAGGCCCTATCGCAGTCGAGCCTTATGGTGCTGTTACCAATCTTGGTAAAGCCTACCGTACACCTAAAGATAAACAGGATTTCTATAGTTTTTTCGACAAGTGGGCGCGAGGTGAAGCATTGACGCGCGTTGAAGATGAACACTATGTCATGGCAACTTTGGTACGAGGTGGTGTCTTCGGTGAAAGTGATAAATAGGGGGCGCTATGGAATATTATCTGAACATAAAAATATTGTCGGATCCGGAACTACCTGTAACGGTGCTTATGAACGCGCTCTACGCCAAACTCCACAAAGCCCTGAATGACCGAGAAGCAACAAATATAGGTGTCAGCTTCCCATGTTATCAAATCACCCTGGGTAATATCCTGCGCCTGCATGGCGCTTCGAAGGAATTAGGCGAGCTACAAAAGGCCGATTGGTTAGGCGGTATGAAAGGCTATTGTCAGGTCAGCGAAGTGCTCCCCGTCCCTTCTGATTGCCAATACCGGACTGTTGGGCGAAAGCAAACCACCATGAGTCATTCAAAATTGGAGCGCTTGTTAAAGCGCGGATCGATTTCGGCGGATGAAGTGAAACAATACAAAGTCAAAATGTTTACCAAAGGGCTGGATAATCCCTATGTTGAATTGGTGAGTGGTTCCAATGGGCACCGGCACCGGCGCTATATTGAGTTTGGAGAATTAATAAATGAATCAAGGGAGGGTAGATTTGATCAATTTGGCCTTAGCAAAACAGCAACCATTCCCTGGTTCTAGTTTCATTGGAACAGAGGGAATAAAGCCATGAAGTGATTATGATCGGCTAGAAAGGAGAGCAGATTGCAACTAATTTTAGTTGCGAATTGCGCTAGAGCAACTATAATTAGTTGCACATAATTGAAAGGACTCAAATGAGCAAAACAGAGAAGTTGCTGGCGAGATTTAAAGCATCGACAGGACAATTTAAATGGACTGATATGGTTCTACTGCTGTCTCACCTGGGATTTCAGAAAGTCGAAGGTGCCGGTTCACGTGTTAGTTTTACCAATGGCGTCGTGATTATTAAGTTGCATAAGCCTCACCCGCAAAAGGAAGTAAAAACCTATGCGGTGAAGCAGGTTAAAGAAATGTTGGAGCGTGAAGGTTTAGTATGAATATGCTGGAATATAAAGGCTATTATGGCACTGCTGAATACAGCGCGGAGGATCACTGCCTGTATGGAAAACTGGCGTACATTCGCGACCTGGTTAACTACGAAGCAACGACAGTCAAAAATCTTGAAAAAGCGTTTAAAGAGGCGGTTGACGACTACTTAACCTTTTGCCGAGAGCAAAAAAAAGAACCTAATATTCCGTTCAAAGGGACATTCAATGTGAGGGTCTCTCCTGATTTACATCGGCGGGCAACAATCGCTGCGGGTGAACAATCATTAAATGCCTTCGTAAGTGCTGCGATTGAAGAGAAAATAGAGCGGTGCGGCGTGTGAGTTGATTTCCCCCAAACCCCAATGGAGCGTTGTTAGAGTATTTACGTATCAGAAGTAGTAGTAATAATCGTTTATAACTGGATCTGTACTTCGTGTTTATATGGAACTAAATATTAATATTTATTGCTCTTTAAAAATTTTATATGAAATCAAATAGTTACAGACATCTCAAAAACTTTGGTTAAACCGGGATTTTTTGACTAAGTGTTTGTTGTAACTATTTTTTTGTGTCTTATACTTCAGTTCACTGCCGCACAGGCAGCTTAGAAATACTCAGAGATTTATAAACATACCGACGAAAAGTTCACTGCCGCACAGGCAGCTTAGAAAGCTGCAAACTGCTTATCTGTCAACTCGCTCATGTTCACTGCCGCACAGGCAGCTTAGAAATGCAAACATTTCCAACAGCCCAAAACCCACCTGTTCACTGCCGCACAGGCAGCTTAGAAATGATCTATCGTTGAGCCGTGTATATAGTTTTTGTTCACTGCCGCACAGGCAGCTTAGAAATTATGTCAGTCGATCAGATAGACTTCCAGAACGTTCACTGCCGCACAGGCAGCTTAGAAAGTCAGCATCATCTAAATAATAATGCGTACAACGTTCACTGCCGCACAGGCAGCTTAGAAAAGACAACTTGGCGCAGGCGCAAGCGCTGGGTAGTTCACTGCCGCACAGGCAGCTTAGAAAATGTTAAATTCCTGAGCTGCGCACGCGCCGTGGTTCACTGCCGCACAGGCAGCTTAGAAATGTTCTGCTATTTGCGCTTTAATAAATAGGCTGTTCACTGCCGCACAGGCAGCTTAGAAAACTCATAAACAAACTCTATTAACATTCCCCAAGTTCACTGCCGCACAGGCAGCTTAGAAATCTAGTTTTAGTACTTTCTGTTATATGCTGTTGTTCACTGCCGCACAGGCAGCTTAGAAACGAGGGTGGCGCCATACTCCCCGTAAATTTTGGTTCACTGCCGCACAGGCAGCTTAGAAAAATAAAACTAGTTGCAGATTTCGAGCTCTTTTGTTCACTGCCGCACAGGCAGCTTAGAAAACCAGAGATTCGCGTGAACAGGTTCATTCGTTGTTCACTGCCGCACAGGCAGCTTAGAAAGAACACGACGCTTATATACATGTATATAAATCGTTCACTGCCGCACAGGCAGCTTAGAAATTAATGAGCGGTTTGTAATGCAGCCGTGTTTTGTTCACTGCCGCACAGGCAGCTTAGAAAAGTATGCCGCTGACGCCATTAAGCCATTGGCAGTTCACTGCCGCACAGGCAGCTTAGAAAAATGGTCAGATTATCATTGGCAGCAAGACAGAGTTCACTGCCGCACAGGCAGCTTAGAAATATTTGTATATGATAGAGCGTGTCGTAATAGAGTTCACTGCCGCACAGGCAGCTTAGAAATCAAAGAGGCTGACCTCCTCAATCTTATCAATGTTCACTGCCGCACAGGCAGCTTAGAAAACGATACCGACCCCCCACAATGCAATCTTAGTGTTCACTGCCGCACAGGCAGCTTAGAAAAAGATAGCACGGCTCGAAACCTGCCATAAAGAGTTCACTGCCGCACAGGCAGCTTAGAAAAGTCTCAACAAGCGTTATCGGTTTTATTTTAATGTTCACTGCCGCACAGGCAGCTTAGAAAAACAAAGATGCCATCTGGCGTGGCGGCTTGATGTTCACTGCCGCACAGGCAGCTTAGAAAATTTCGATTCCGTATTCATCATGTAATGCTACGTTCACTGCCGCACAGGCAGCTTAGAAAATAGCAATATGCATTGCGTTTGTCCACTGTTTGTTCACTGCCGCACAGGCAGCTTAGAAAAATTTGGCCTACCCAATTATTAGCCTTGCTATGTTCACTGCCGCACAGGCAGCTTAGAAACAAAATAAGGAACCCATGATCCGGTAGTCGGGGTTCACTGCCGCACAGGCAGCTTAGAAATTCAATGATGTATGTGTTCACATTAATTCCCCGTTCACTGCCGCACAGGCAGCTTAGAAAAAGATTAAATCTTGCCCGGATGGTGTATTAAAGTTCACTGCCGCACAGGCAGCTTAGAAAATTTCGATTCCGTATTCGTCGTATAGCGATACGTTCACTGCCGCACAGGCAGCTTAGAAATAAAAAACATGCGGCGCGAATCGCATCCTTGAGTTCACTGCCGCACAGGCAGCTTAGAAATAGGATACTGCTATTATGTACAAAATGCCTAAGTTCACTGCCGCACAGGCAGCTTAGAAATATAGTGAATTTTCGTACTCTTTGATTGCTTGGTTCACTGCCGCACAGGCAGCTTAGAAATTACTACGTGTTTCTTTAAGCTCAATAGCAGGGTTCACTGCCGCACAGGCAGCTTAGAAAATAGCAATATGCATTGCGTTTGTCCACTGTTTGTTCACTGCCGCACAGGCAGCTTAGAAACGATCAAGTGGACTCTACCCACATCGCCCAATGTTCACTGCCGCACAGGCAGCTTAGAAAAAGAGCGCAGAATTAGCAGCACGAGCGGTTATGTTCACTGCCGCACAGGCAGCTTAGAAAACAACCTTTTTGACAGCCTTCATTGCCTTAGCGTTCACTGCCGCACAGGCAGCTTAGAAATATTGAAACTGCCCCGCGAGACGAGACAGTTGGTTCACTGCCGCACAGGCAGCTTAGAAAAAGAATGGAGGATTTATGTTCAGGAAAACAAAGTTCACTGCCGCACAGGCAGCTTAGAAAATCACCGAAGAGGGCACCCACGTTGCCGCGCTGTTCACTGCCGCACAGGCAGCTTAGAAAATACCAACTTAACCAGCATGGAGTTTAAGAAAGTTCACTGCCGCACAGGCAGCTTAGAAAAACAACAAAAAAAAAGCCCGGCCCTTATAAGGGTTCACTGCCGCACAGGCAGCTTAGAAACAACAGGTACGCCGGACAATGACCGTGTATTCGTTCACTGCCGCACAGGCAGCTTAGAAAAATGGATAGGGTTGTAGCTGTGACAGATGAGCGTTCACTGCCGCACAGGCAGCTTAGAAAACAGCGCCGTACCATCAAGGGAGTGCCGTTACGTTCACTGCCGCACAGGCAGCTTAGAAATCTAACCCATAATTGGGCAGATCGACGGGTAAGTTCACTGCCGCACAGGCAGCTTAGAAATGCAAGGTGTGCAACGGATCCGGGAGGGTGCGGTTCACTGCCGCACAGGCAGCTTAGAAAACATGAACGCGGTGCTCCTGTCGAACGAGGTAGTTCACTGCCGCACAGGCAGCTTAGAAATGCGCAAACAAGACCTACGACGCCAGCGTGCCGTTCACTGCCGCACAGGCAGCTTAGAAACGAGGGTGACACGGTTTGTCATAACTGTCATTGTTCACTGCCGCACAGGCAGCTTAGAAAACGCACAAAAGACTCGTCTACATCTTTGCTGCGTTCACTGCCGCACAGGCAGCTTAGAAAATTAAAAGAGGTTGACTGAGCATATTATCAACGTTCACTGCCGCACAGGCAGCTTAGAAATTCGGTGGCGTTGATTGCACAGACCGCGCGCTGTTCACTGCCGCACAGGCAGCTTAGAAAAGTTAAGTAATACGCCGCTCTGTGCATTCCGCGTTCACTGCCGCACAGGCAGCTTAGAAACAACAAAGAAAAGTGGATCAGTAAAGGCAACAGTTCACTGCCGCACAGGCAGCTTAGAAAAGAAAACGGCATCAGAGCTATGGCGCGATTGCGTTCACTGCCGCACAGGCAGCTTAGAAAACTGCAGAAGCGATGGGGTTAGGCGCGTTAACGTTCACTGCCGCACAGGCAGCTTAGAAAGACCGGATCGATCTGGAAAAAATGTATTACAAGTTCACTGCCGCACAGGCAGCTTAGAAATTACTTTATTTTGAAGGCACATGAAGTAAATGAGATCGGGTCATACTAACCAGTGAACTTTTGGATGCTCAGCGTTAATTTAGGGTGTTAACACTCGCCCGGTGCCCGAGAAGTAGAAAGTAATTGCCTATTCGGAGTCTTCCAGAATGTCTCGATCAATGTTTTGATCAATGTCAGGATCGATCCCGGCGTGGGCTAGGTCGGGTTCTTCTTCTGAAGTAGAGTCATACGCAGGGTGAGCGGCGGGGTCTTCTTCATCTTCAAGTTCATCACCCTGTACTTGATCCGGTTCTTCTGAGGTTTGGATACCGATGCGGTAGGCGGCAAACCCTGGTTGCACCACTTGGTTTAGCGCCATACCCAGAATTCGGCCTTTACGGGTCGCAAAAATTTCCTGTCGAGCATTAGTGATAGGGTCCGTCACAGTACCTAACAGCTGACCTTTTTTAACCCTCTGTCCCAGCGCTACGCGACTAAAGAGAATGCCGCCTTGATTGGTTCTCACCCAGGTAGATTTGTAATAAACGGGTTCGGGTTCTCCCCACAGGCTTGATTTTTTATACATGCCGAGTTTGTAAAGTAGCGTCAGGATACCTTTCGCGCCATGCGTTACTGGCTTTTCATGTAATTGCATAGCACCGCCGGTCTCTAAGGTGACGGCGGGTATGCCTCTATCCGTCGCGGAGCGTCTGAGCGTACCTTTGGTGCCGGTATGATGTAGTACGACGGTGGCACCAAAACCTTGGGTGAGTTCCAGCACGCGTGGATTGCTTAGGTCGGCACGTAGCTGTGGCAGGTTGGTTCGATGTAGAGAACCGGTATGCAAATCGACCAGCGCATCACAATGGACAATTATCTCGTTAAAAAAGGAATAGGCAATGCGCGACGCGGAGCTTCCGTATAGCTTGCCGGGAAAATATCGATTCAAATCGCGCCGGTCAGGCAAATAACGTGAAGCGCGGTGGAAACCTTGGATATTGACAATAGGTACACCAATCAGGGTGCCCGTAAGTTTTTCCGCATCCAGGTTGTTCAGAACACGGCGCACAATTTCAATTCCATTTAATTCGTCACCGTGAATCGCTGCGGTTAAACACATGACTGGACCCGGCTTTGTGCCATGAACGACAATGACAGGCGCTGGTGAAGTGATCCCTTCGTTGGTCTGGCTATATGTCCAGGAGAGAATTTTCTTGTTGCCAGACGGTACTTCGGTGCCGAGGAGGTTAAAGGGTTGAAGGGGGTCAGGATATTCTGCGGGGGCAGCTTCTTCGATACTTGGCAGGGCGTCGACATTGCTAAATGTTGGTGTGTCGGCTGCTGCCGGATCCATTGCAGGAGCCGCTTCGGTAATGGCTTCGGAGGGCTGGTCGCTGGGTAATGAAATTTCTTGTACCGGCACAGCCCTGGGCTCGTTCAAATGAGTGTCGTTGCTTGTTATCAGCAGGGGCCCTGCCTGCAAACTGGACATATTCAGACACAATAAAATACTTAGCAATGAGGAAAAGCTCGCGCTTTGAACAGAGCGGCGCCAAGGGCTAAATTTAACTGATTTACATTTTGGTCGAAAAATTATAAACACTGAATGACAACTGAGTAACTGTGAGTAGCTCAAGTATAGCGGGGAATTTAGGTGATCACGAACTATTTGATATCCTAGCTGAAGAGTTGTAAGGCATAATTTTACCTGGACCGGAACGGGTAGAGAATGCCAAGGTCTGTATTCGGAGGAGGTGAGGCAACAATGAAGCAGCTTGTATTAACCGGTAGACAGATTATTTTTTTCTTGCTTATGCCGTTTTTGCTGATAGCGTGCAAAGACGAATCCTTGATTGGCTCACTGGAGGTGATCGAAAATTTTACCTATATTGATGCCGAACAAGTGGCACGATCGGTCACTCAAGGCAATTACACCGTCTACTTGAAGCCGGAGAAAGCCAGTGTTAGCCAATACCGATTAACTTTGGTGGAAAAGAACAAATCCGATGCTGACACTCAAATCATACGTATCCCGATCCAGGCACCAGAGAGTATCAAGTGGGTTGCGGCGGATGGTCAGACCATCAATCTGACTTCAACGGATACGGTTGAGCAGCTTGTCGCTATTAGCGGTTCTGCTTATGTTCCAGCCCATGCGCTTAAGCAGCCCTTTAATCTGGAGCTGAGCGCCGCATCTCGTGATTATAAAGAAAAACTGACCACGAAGAAGGATTGCAAGGTGTCGGTCGCGTCGCTAGAGAGCGATGTTGGCTTTGGATACCACTATTATTTTGATGGTTTTTTTCTTCGTCCCTATGCTGTCAGTGGGCCAATGCATTCGATGTCTCTGGAGTTCAGAGCAAAGCCGAGTTACAAAAAAGTGAGTTATACCGAGGCTGGCAAAGAGTACGAATACGGAGTAATTCTGAAAGAAATGGAAACACAAAAAGTAATCGCACGGGGTAACGCAATACTTCGAGTGCCAAAGGCACGTAGCAAGGTTCGGGAATTTACTTGCCGACCAATTCAGTAACGCGTTGATTGTATGGTTCGTATCAAAGGTTTGCCTCAATGGTCGCGCAAATAGTCGATGGCTGCTTGGCGGTCGTCTTTGGTCCACTTTGAGGTGGAGAATTCCACCACTTCCGCCATATGTTCGGAGACATAGTCGCCGTCGGGTAAGGCACCATCACTGAATAAATCCTCCAGCTCTTCGGTATCCCAGTCGGCTATGCCCTCTGGTCCGCTGGTGATATCGGGTGCGGAGAGTGTTTTATTGCCTTTAAATTTTTCTGAGAATTGCAGGATACCAATGCTGTTACGTGGGGTGTGACATTCATTACAGTGTCCCAAAGTATCCAGTAAATATGCGCCGCGTCTGTGTTCGGCTGGGGATTGGTAAGTTGAAAAGTCGTTTAGTACCTTCCAGACGCCTATTAAAAGTCGACTGACGTACCAATTTAGTTGATGTTCTTTGTTAGTTTGTTTGACGGGAGGCAAGCTAAATAGGTATTGCTTGATAGATAAGAGGTCGTTATCGCTGATGTTACGATACGCAGGGTAAGGGAAACTGGGGTAATAGTGGGAGCCGTCAGGCGCGATGCCCTCACGTACTGCCATGATGAATTGCTGGTCGTTCCAGTTGCCGATGCCGGTTTGCTTGTCGGAAGTGATGTTGGGTGTATAAAAAGTACCAAACTCGGTTTCCAGGGCGCGTCCACCAGCGAGCGCTGGTCCGTCATTGGGGGTGTCGGTATGACAGGCGTAGCAGTTGGCAAGCTGAAAAAGATATTTACCTTTATCGAGGTTCGTATCAGCCCCTGTGATGGCGGGCAATAATAAAAGCCATAACAGGGTGGAGGGTTGTTTCATGAGGTTTTTGTTGTCCGTTTAGTCGTCTTTTTTCTTAAACGATTTATGGCAACTACCGCAACTGGTTTTACCGAACTCTTTAAATGCCACAGCAGTTTTAGATAAATCCCCCTGTGTGGCGATACCCCTAAAAGTATCTAATGCCTGCTTTGCTTCGGAAATGGTTCGATTAAATTTTTCAGGCTTTTCCCAGATATCATTTTTGGCGTTGGTTTTGCCGGAGTCACTACCACTACCAGCGGGGAAAATACTATCCAGCTCGTCGAATAACTGTTTAATCGCATCAATGTGCCCTACAAGTTTGCCCGTGTGAGAAACCTTTTCGGTAACGATGAGTTTAATGGCATTATTATGGCCTCGGATAGCGGTCATCACAGAAGTGCGATATTCAATATCGTCCTCTGCTGGCGAATCGTTAGCAAATAGCTGCATGCTTAAAATACTACCTATCACCAGTACGATTATTTTATTCATGGTGGTCTCCTTGCTTTATGGCTGGGGGAACTTAAAAATGGCTAGTATGCCCTTTTATTTA
Source organism: Pseudomonadales bacterium (assembly GCA_024234615.1). NCBI lineage: Bacteria > Pseudomonadati > Pseudomonadota > Gammaproteobacteria > Pseudomonadales > Pseudomonadales bacterium. The sequence continues at coordinate 246,788 of JACKNY010000002.1, read as the reverse complement.
GTTCGGGGAATGTTTACAACTTCAAGGTACTGCTTTATCGAGCAACAGTCATCATTAAACTACAGACAATGATATATAAAATCGATTGCAAATCAACCTGACCATGAAAACATGACGAGCTGCTTGGAAAGGATACAAACCTCAATTGCATGAGACAAATAAATGCATGCTATCTCATTAAAAGAAGAATGTTCAATGGAGCAATCCGCGAATGAATGACCAGATCAACCAGGACGATATCAATAAAACCCTCTGGAGCGCCTGCAATACCTTTCGTGGCAAGATTAGCGCAGATACCTACAAAGACTTTATTCTCACTATGTTGTTCCTTAAATACATCTCCGATGTCTGGCAGGATCACTATGATGGGTATCAGGCCGAGTACGGTGATGAGCCGGAGCTGATTGAAGGTATGATGAAAAATGAGCGTTTTGTCTTACCCAAAGCAGCCAGTTTTTATGCTCTGTGGGAGCGCCGTCACGAACCGGGTAACGGTAAACGTATTGACCAGGCACTGCATGCCATTGAAGAAGCTAACGGGAGTAAACTCAAGGGTGCGAGTAAAAGTGTGTTCCAGGATATTTCCTTCAACACCGACAAACTCGGCGAAGAAAAGCAAAAAAACTTCATGCTGCGCCACCTGCTTGAAGACTTTGCCAAACCGGAGCTTAACCTCAAGCCCTCCCACGTTGGCAGCCTGGATATTATAGGGAATGCCTACGAATACATGATCAAATTGTTTGCCGCCAGTGGTGACCAAAAAGCCGGAGAATCCTATACCCCACCCGAAGTGTCCGATCTCATGGCAGAACTACTGGACCCGCAACCCGATGACAGCATCTGTGATCCGGCCTGTGGTTCCGCCTCACTGCTGATGAAATGCGGCATGAAAGTACGCAAGCGTTACGGCAGTAAGCAGTACGCCCTCTATGGTCAGGAAACTATCGGTTCCACCTGGTCGTTGGCGAAAATGAATATGTTCCTACATGGCGAAGATAACCACAAAATTGAATGGGGTGACACCATCTGTAATCCCAAGTTGTTGGATCAGAATGGCAACTTGTTGCTGTTTGACATTATCATCGCCAATCCGCCTTTCAGCCTGGATAAATGGGGTCACGATGCGGTTGAGCACGACAGGTTCAGCCGTTTCCGTCGCGGCATACCGCCAAAAACCAAGGGCGACTATGCCTTCATTCTGCATATGATTGAAACTATGCGACCCCCTTCACGAGGGAAACCCGGCGGGCGCATGGCTGTGGTCGTGCCCCATGCTGCACTGTTTCGCGGTGCCAGTGAGGGTCGAATCCGACAGAAACTCATCGAAGAAAACCTGCTCGATGCTGTTATCGGCTTACCGGAAAAGCTTTTTTACGGCACTGACATCCCTGCTGTTATCCTGATATTTCGCAAAGACAGACTCCCTCTCTCTCAGAATGAGGGAGTATTATTCATCGATGCCTCTCGCGAATTCAAATCCGGTACAAACCAAAACCTGCTGACCGATAAAAATATCGGCAAAGTCGTCAGCACCTATCGACGTGTACGTTACCGGACAGAGCCGGAAATGGAACTGAGTTCATCTCCCTGTATGGCTGATGATTTTAGTCAGGTACAGCTTGGTGTGGTGGTGGATAAATACGCCTATCTCGCCAGCTTCGAAGAAATTAAAGAGAACGACTTTAGCCTTAAGATTTCACACTATGTGGATACTTTTGAAGAAGAGTAAGAAATCGACCTGCCAGCAGTGGGGCGCGTACAGTTAGTCATGGACTTTATCCAGTAGAGTTCTTATTATTTCCGCTTTAAAGCGCAATAAATGGCAAGTTGAAAAACAGCATTTATCTGCGGCTCATTTGATAGGGAAAATATGAGTGACCGTTAAAAATATACACACGATCATCATTGCGCCGGATCAACTTGGAAAAATGTATCTGGTGGGTCAGCGTGCCCCCTAACAAACCCTCGTCAGATAATTCACCAAAGATAGTATGGTTAATGGTCGTCCTTGGCGCCGCTCTCGGGTTGATTTTAAGCTGGGGGGTATTAAGTGGCGATCAGCATGGCAGAGTTAATTTGCTATATTTGCTGTTCCTCTATGTATTATTACCCATTGTAAGCCTGCTTATCTCCCTGGTGTCACTGCTGGGTAGGAAAGGTATCAATTTGGCTCGCCTGTTAATTGCGCTGCCGCTGTGGTCTGCACAACAACAATCATTGTTCAGAAAAACACGTCAACTCAATCTACACAAACACTGGTTGTTATTGCAGAGCCAGGCTGCGGCATTGGCATTTTCATGTGCCAGCCTATTGGTGTTTTTCATGCTGTTATTGGCGACAGATATTAATTTTGTCTGGCGTAGCACCCTGCTTGACGCCACTGACCTATTACCTTTTCTGAATACGATCGCTTTGCCCTGGGGGTTCTGGGAAAGGGCACAGCCTTCCTTGGTGTTATTACAGGCAACGCAGGACTCCCGATTACTGATAAGCGGAGTCGATGCGACACGCTACGCAGGCTGGTGGCAGTTTATTCTGGCCAGCCAACTATATTATAGTTTGTTACCCCGGGCCTTGGTGCTGGTCGTTGCGCGGCTGAGCTTTATTCATCAGGCTCGGCAAGATTTGGAATCGAGACTGCAACAGGAAATCAGTCGTCATCCCATCACTCCCGACAAGAGTTATGTACTGGCCCCAGTAGTAACTGAACTCTCGTCGTCTATTGCCATCAATAATTGGGCCGGAGTGTCGCTAGGTCTGCTGAAGTCGCTGGCTGAGCTGGATTTGCGGGCGGATAATTTGCTGGTTGCCGGGCCGCTGGCCACTCAAGAGCAACAAGCCAGCGCCGAATCATGGCATGGGGAACAACTTGTGGTGGTCAAAGCCTGGGAACCTCCGTTGGGAGAGTTGCTGGATTTTTTACAGCATGGCCGTGGTTATCTGTTGCCGCTGGATTGGGATGAAACGGGATTAAAACCGCCGCGCCAAAGCCATCTGCAGGAGTGGCAGCGGTTTGTCAGTCAACTGCCTCAATGGCGTATATTTTTACCGCAACAACTGGGATAACCTTGGAAAAAGTAATTTTTGCAGTGGTGGGGCACCCCAACAAGGGCAAGTCATCGATTGTTTCCACCCTGTCACAAGATGATTCAATCAATATTTCTGGTGATAGCGGCACCACCAAAAAGGCGACTTGTTATCAGGTGAAAACCGCTCACTCGGGTTATGAGCTGGTTGATACGCCGGGCTTTCAGCGGCCAACCAAAGTCATGGCTTGGCTCAATCAGCACGCGCCGACGGCCAACCTTCGTGCTCAGGCGGTTAGTGCTTTTGTCGCAGATCCGCAATGCCAGCAACAATTTCCCGATGAAGTTGAGTTGCTCACCCCATTGATTAAGGGGGCGGCAATTCTGTATGTGGTGGATGGTTCCCGGCCCTATGGGGCAGAGTACGAAGCGGAAATGGAAATACTGCGTTGGACGGGTCGGCCCAGTATGGCCTTGATAAATCCCATCGAGAGCGAGCAGTATGTTGCCGAATGGGAGCGTGCGCTGACCCAGTATTTTAAAATTGTCAGGGTATTCAATCCCATGACCGCTGATTTTACCCGGCAGATAGAATTATTGCAGGCATTCGCTCACCTTAACCCTAACTGGGCCGGCACCCTAAATACCATTACTGAGGATCTGCAACAACAACGCATCACACAAAAAGCCAATAGCGCAATGATTCTGTCACGGCTGGTGGAGGATCTGTGTTTTCATCGCGAGAGCCAGAAAGTACTGAACCAACAGCAGGCCAAAATAATTCAGCCAACCCTCGAAAAAAAATATAAAAGCTGGATGCAGGCAAGGGAAAATCAGGCAATACGCGAACTGTTCGCCAACTACCAGCATTATCAGATCAAAATCGACCTCAGCCAGCTGGATTTTCCACCAGACCTGTTTGACCTTGATAAGTGGTATGCCTGGGGGCTAACCAAGCAACAACTGGTTTCGGCCGCTGCACTCGCCGGTGCTGCTGCCGGTGTTACCTTGGATATCGCGTTGGCGGGCCACAGCTTGATGCTTGGTGCGATAGGCGGTGGCCTGGCGGGGTTTGGCAGTGCTTGGTTTGGCGCTGATCGGCTAGCTGAACTTAAATTGCATGGTCTGCCGCTCGGCGGTTACGAAGCTTGCTTCGGGCCGATAAAAAACCGCAACTTTCCCTATGTGGTGATCGGTCGCTTTATTCACCTGTCCCGTCAAATCAGTGAACGCAACCATGCTAACCGGGGCCAGCTGAGCTTCGCGGCAACGGACTTTCAACAAAACGTAATATCGCTGGAAAAGTCGACCCAAAAAGCACTGCATCAAGCCTGTGATAAGCTCATCAAACAGCAGACCGTGGACGATTTGCAGACAATACTGTTGCCGTTACTTTGAAGAAGTTTGGGGTCAGGAAGTTTGGAGGCGGACAAATTAACGACAACTTGATGTTGGATCAGAATAATTGCGAGAATAAACGACGCCACCCTGGGAGGACTTTCTATCCGAAAAGAAGTAAACTCCGCCAACTTCGTGTTTGCCATCATTTCCAGCACATATCTTCCCAGCGAGCCCTGGTTCTTCTGGGGTGGATAGAGTTGGCTCGTTGAGAGCCTTTGCCCAATGTGGGGCATGATGCGCTTACTCATCGGAATTCGGTGAATAGGTATTGATTTGAGGTGAATCCGGTGTTTGTATAATGGTAGTGTCATCTACTCAACGGTCAAATTATCTATGCCAGACAGCAATGCAGAAAACGGGCCGGTTACGGTCAGTATCGCACGCCGCATTCTCAAGGGGAAAGAGGAAGCATATGAAGCTTGGTTGCGCCGCACTATTAGCGCAGCGAAGCAGTTTCCAGGGCACATGGGAGTCGATGTACTGCGCCCCTCCGCGCAAACAGGCGGTGATTATGTGCTCATTGTACGCTTTGATTCCTATGCTCACCAGCGTGATTGGGAGTCGTCCGAAACCCGAGCAATGCTTTTGCTTGAGTTGGGCGAACTGACGGAAGGTGAGACCCGGGTAAAAAAAGCGTCCGGTATCGAATTTTGGTTTTCGCTGCCCGAGGTTCCGCAAAATGTGGCGCCCAGTCGGCACAAGATGGCTCTGGTGTTATCAGTGGTAGTCTTTATCCTGGTGCTCCTGGTTAACATACTGTTTGGCGATTGGTTAGGTCAAATGTCACTGATACCGAGAGTCTTGATATTGGCACTTTCCCAGGTGTTAATGCTGACTTATGTGGTCATGCCGCCGGTTACTCGCCTATTGCGCCACTGGTTGTACTAAATACGTCGGTTATCCACAATCTATAACGGAGCTTTGCACGACTGGAACTCAGTCTTGCCTTCGGTCGGGTTATTTAGCATAACGTCGCTGGATTTGGCGTCGAAATTGTGGAACCGCAACTGGCTGGTGTTCTTGCTCTAATTGCAGCGGAGGGGTTTTTACCGGGCCCGCCTTTGTTAACTTTCAGGAGAATTGAGATGAAATATGCCGATTACGCAAAGTGGACCGATCGCGCCACTAAGTGGATCACTTCCTATTTCAGCACTATTGCAGACCAGCCCGTTCGCGCTAAGACAGCGCCAGGTGAAATCTCTGCCCAGATGCCCGGTTCTCCACCGGAACAGCCGGTCAACATGGAAACCATTTTTGCTGATTTTGAACGCATTGTGCCCAATGGTCTGACCCATTGGCAGCACCCCCGGTTTTTCGCATATTTCCCAGCCAATGCGGCACCCGTTTCGATGATAGCCGAGCAACTGGCAAATGCCGTTGCCGCTCAGTGTATGCTCTGGCAAACCTCGCCGGCAGCGACTGAAATTGAAATGGTCATGATCCAATGGCTGCGTCAGGCCCTTGGCCTGCCTGAGGGAATGCAGGGGGTTATACAAGATAGCGCCTCATCAGCCACGCTGTCTGCAGTTTTAACCATGCGCGAAAAGGCGCTAGAATTTACAGGAAATACGGCTGGGCTAAGTGGGGCCAAGCATCTGCGTATTTATACTTCTGCTCAGGTCCACTCCTCGGTGGACAAAGCCTGCCAGGTCTCAGGTATTGGTCTGGACAATCTGATCAAGATTGAAACTGATGATAATTTTTCCATGAGCCCAGCCGCGTTGCAGAACGCAATCACAGCTGACCGTGCGGCAGGATTGACACCGGCGGGACTGGTGGTCTGCACTGGTGGAACATCGATCGGGGCTTGCGACTATCTACCACCATTAATTGAAATAGCCCGCAAGGAAGGTCTTTATGTCCACCTCGATGCTGCTTGGGCTGGCTCAGCGATGATCTGCCCTGAATTGCGCTCGATTTGGCAAGGGGTGGAACAGTGTGACAGCATCGTTTTCAATCCACACAAATGGATGGGGGCCCAATTCGATTGCTCGGTTCAGTTTCTTGCTAACCCGGTGGATCAGATTCAGACTTTGGGGATGCGACCAAGTTATTTGGAAACGCAAGGCCAAACTGAAATTGTAAACTTCAATGAATGGACTGTACCATTGGGTCGCCGTTTCCGCGCCCTAAAAATCTGGTTCTTGATCCGTGCCTACGGGTTGGAAGGACTGCGGGAACGGATCCGCAACCATATCAAATGGGCGCAACAGTTAGAGGCAAAGCTGGCCGAACACCCGGATTTTACCATCATAACCCATTGCCGGTTTTCGCTGTTTACCTTTCAGTACACGCCACAAGGTGCAAATCCTGATGAAAAAACAGCTGACCTGTTGCAACGGATTAATGATGACGGGCGGATTTATCTGACTCAAACTCGTCATCAGAGTAAGTTTGTGATTCGTTTTCAGGTCGGTCAGTTTGATTGCACTGGTGACGACGTAATGATGGCTTATGATGTCATCACAGAGCTGGCTCAGTAAGATACAATAGCCATTTTGGCCCATACTATACGAGGCTTGCCACATCACTTAAGTTGTGGCTCGTATCCGCTATGGGGGCGAGTCAAGCTGCGCTCAGGCCATCAAAGAACACAACCAGAACAAAAACAAAAAGCAAGCTGAGTATTATCGCCTACGAAATACTTTGCCTGACTTCGCGCCACCATGATGATATGTCATTGGTTAGTCACTAATGGACCTGAATTATGCGAGTAACTTCTGGATTTCATCTACACTGGAAATCTTTCCCTCGACGACAACTTCGCCGTCGATCGCCAGCGCTGGGGTACGCATCACTCCCGCGTCAATGATATCATTCATATCGGTTATTTTTTCGATATCGTAACTGATACCCAACGCTTGAGCGGCAGCTTTCGCATTGTCTGTCAAGGCTTTACACTTACTACAACCACTACCGTAAATTTGAAATTTCATAGTGTTTTTCCTTTCAGTTTTTTACCAAAGATTGCCATAGAGATAACCTGTGATCGTTGCCATCACTATGACGAGAAAGCAGTAGACAATAGTCTTCTGATTCCCAAGAATCGTCCTTATAACGAGCATATTGGGTAATGATAATGCTGGGCCAGCCAACAACAATGCCAGTGCCGGCCCCTTACCCATTCCCGACCCCAGTAACCCCTCCACTATGGGGACTTCAGTCAGTGTGGAGAAGTACATAAATGCGCCCAGTACTGACGCAATCACGGTGGACAATAATGAATTGTCGCCAACCGCTGCGCTGACCCATTCAGAGGGCATTAACCCTTCGTAACCAGGGCGTCCCAGCAGTAGGCCCGCTATAAAGACGCCACCCAGCAGCAATGGCATGATCTGTTTAGTGAAATCCCAGGTCTGTGCGGCCCATTCTTGCTCCCGCTCATTGGATGCTGCCAGGAATAGAATGCCCAGGGCGCCGATGGCGAAAGGCAGTTCGGGTGTGTTGGGTGCCAGCAGGGCACTGCCCAACACCAAACCTCCCAGCACCAACAAATGGATGGTCGACCATTGCCACTGATAGATTAGCAAGATACCAAGGAGCACCGCCAGCACCGAGGTTATCTGCCACTTCCATTCATACACCTGCATCCAGAATTGGCTGTCGGCAGCTGCCCAGTTGGCGAATACCAAAATGCCAATCATCAGGCTAAAGAAGGTAACGACAGTGCCAAATGGCTTTTCTGCCTCTTCAGCAGCGAAACCTCGTGCTGAGGCATCCGCTCTGGCCATTTCTTCCTTGCGATAGATCAGATGCATTATAGCGCCGATGACCACCGCAAAAACAATAGCGCCAACGCCTCTGGCGATACCCAGTTCTGCTCCCAGCACCTTGCCTGTTACGACAATAGCCATGATGTTAATGGCTGGGCCGGAATAAAGGAATGCAATCGCTGCGCCCAAGCCTGCACCACGCTTGTAGATGCCACCAAACAGGGGTAGAACAGTGCAAGAACAGACGGCGAGTAATGTGCCTGATACTGAGGCCACGCTCAGGGCTACTGGCTTCGAAGCCTGTGGTCCTAGGTGCCTTAACACCGATCCCTGGCTGATATAAACAGCCATGGCGCCGGCGATGATAAATGCCGGGAGCAGGCAGAGAATGACGTGCTCTTGTGCATACCAGTGGGTCAGGCGAAAGGCTTCAAGCACGGCATTATCAAAGCGCGCATTACCCGCCGGCAGGAAATAGATAACCAGGAATACAGCGACCATCAGGGCAATTAGTCGCCCCTGCGCAGAGTTCTCTTTCCACAGGTTTACCAGATTTTTGTACATTTTCGTTCCTCTTGATTTGATCCGATGGTCATGATTGCCTTGGCAGCAAAATTGCGATAGCTGCCGAAGTAGCAACCAGCACGCTGGAAATCCATAAGCAGTACTCTAACCCCCAGGTCTGATAGACCCAACCTGATAATACTGTTCCCAATAACCGACCCAGCGCGTTTGCCATGTAGTAAAAGCCGACATCCAGCGATACACCATCAGCCTGAGCGTAGCTGACAATGAGGTAACTGTGTAAAGCCGAGTTGACAGCAAACAATACGCCGAAAATCAGCAAACCCAGCAGCAGGCTGAACTGTACCGCAACACCCATTGCCATGGTAATGGCTATCAATGCGGGGGCCAGCGACAGCGCGGCAGCCCATTTGTACGCTGTGCTTCCATCGGGTACGCCACCACCTCGACCACCTGTAAATCGGGGAGCCACTGACTGCACAATCCCGTAGCCTATGACCCAACTGGCCAAAAATGCGCCCACTGCCCAGTGACTCCAGTTCATAGTCGAAGAGAGGTAAACTGGTAGGGCTACCACAAACCAGACATCGCGGGCCGAAAACAGAAATAACCGCGCAGCGGATAGGCAATTGACGGCCCGGCTTTTGGAAAACAAATGGCTGAACTTGGGTTTAATTGAGGCTTTGCCCAGATCTCTTTTCAAATTAAAGATGCTGAATAGCCAGACAATAGCCAAGGTTGAGGCCATTATTTCAATCGCTGCCCTGAAACCCCATGTGGTGAGCAATACTCCACCGAGGAAAACTCCCACACCTTTAAGCGCGTTCTTGGAGCCTGTCAGTATTGCTACCCACTTGTAGAGTGTTCCCTCTGCATCAGCGGGTACCAGAACTTTGATAGCGCTTTTGGCGCTCATTTTATTCAAGTCCTTCGCTATTCCAGATAGTGCTTGTGCGGACATGACCCAAATAACGCTAAGTGTGCTATCGGGTACCAGCAGCATAGACAATGCTAGCACTTGCAACACAAGACCCACATTCATCGTGGTGTTCAAACCGACCCGTGCTCCCAGCCAACCGCCAAGTAGATTGGTGACTACGCCAAATATTTCATAGAAAAGAAACAGCATGGCAACTTCTAAAGGGCTGTAGCCCAACCCGTGAAAATGAAGTACGACAAGCATCCGTAACGCGCCATCCGTGAGTGTGAAAGCCCAGTAATTACCGGTAACAATCAGGTATTGCCTCACTTCTGTAGAGAGTCCAGCTAGCGTACTCATGGTGAAATTTATCTCTTTTCCTGATCCATCAGGCTAACCATACGCATTAACTCGGCGGTTCGGTTAGCGTAGCCCCATTCGTTGTCATACCAGGCATATAGTTTCACCTGTGTGCCATTGATTACCATCGTCGAGAGAGCATCAATGATGCTGGAGCGAGGGTCGGTTTTATAATCAATCGATACCAATGGGCGTTCCTCATAGCCGAGAATGCCCTGGAGTTCATTGTCGGCGGCGGCTTTTAACAGGGCGTTCACCTCGGCTGGCGTGGTTTCCCGTTCGACCTCAAACACGCAATCAGTGAGTGAAGCGTTAGCCAAAGGAATTCGAACCGCATGTCCATTCAATTTGCCCCTAAGTTCTGGAAATATATGAGTAATTGCCGTTGCTGAACCGGTGGTTGTGGGGATTAAGCTCATCCCACAGGCACGCGCGCGGCGTAGATCCTTATGGGGTGCATCTAGAATGGTTTGGGTGTTGGTAATGTCATGAATGGTGGTTATTGATCCGTGCCTGATACCCAACTTTTCGTGGATTACTTTGACCACTGGGGCAAGACAATTGGTGGTGCACGATGAAGCTGTCACAATGCGGTGTAATTCACGATCATAGAGCTGGTCATTAACGCCCATGACCACATTTAATACACCTTCCTCTTTAACTGGTGCGGTGACAACGACACGCTTCACGCCTTGGTTGAGATAGGCTTGCAGCAAGGCTTTAGTTTTCATCTTGCCGGAGGCTTCAATCACCACATCACAAGCCGACCAATCGGTTTCATCTATGGTGGTGTGGCGACTGGTCGTCATGTATTGCTCTCCGACCCTAATCTGATTATTCTCAGCTGTCGCTTCATATTGCCAGCGGCCATGGACAGAATCAAAGGTGGCCAAATGGGCTAGTACCGTGGCATCTCCAGACGGATCATTGATATGAATGAATTCTATATCGTCCCAATCCCACGCTGCACGCAAGATTAAACGTCCTATACGGCCAAAACCGTTAATACCTACTTTGATAGTCATCCTGCGTCTCCAGGAGTTTTGTGTTATCTAAATCCGTATGAAACCAATGGCGGGTTCGGTTGGCGATGGCGACCAAGGAGAGCATCACCGGAACTTCAACCAGCACGCCCACTACTGTGGCTAATGCGGCACCAGAATGAAGACCGAATAATGAAATGGCCACCGCCACAGCCAATTCAAAAAAATTAGAGGTGCCGATTAAACTGGCTGGCGCAGCGATGTTGTGAGGTAATTTCATTAGCTTTGCGGCACCGTAGGCTAAGGCGAAAATGCCGAAGGTTTGCAGTAATAATGGAATGGCAATCAGGATGATGGTTTGTGGCTGACTGATGATGGTCTCCGCCTGAAAACCAAATAGCAGCACAACCGTGGCCAATAAGCCGATCACTGACCAGGGCTTGAGTCGGCGCACAAATTGCGACAGTTGTTCCCCATCGTCTTGGGCCTCAAGCTTATGCCGAGTCACAGCCCCCACGACTAACGGTAGGACGACATACAGAACGACTGATAGCAACAATGTGTCCCAAGGCACTTGGATATTACTGACACCCAATAAGAATGCGGTGATGGGGGCAAAGGCTACCACCATGATGAGGTCATTCACTGAGACTTGTACCAGCGTGTAGTTTGGGTCTCCTTTGGTCAGTTGACTCCAGACAAACACCATGGCCGTACAAGGTGCGACACCAAGTAGAATCATACCGGCGATATATTCGTTGGCGGACTGTGGATCAACCCAGTCGGCAAATACTCCCTTGAAAAAGAACCAGCCGAGCGCCGCCATCGTGAATGGCTTGATCAACCAGTTGATGACTAATGTCAGCGCGAGCCCCTTGGGCCGTTTGCCAACTTCTTTAATCGATGAAAAATCTATCTGCACCATCATTGGATAAATCATTATCCAAATGAAAAGGGCCACGATCAGATTGACGTGAGCGATCTCAAGACCTGCGATGAAGGCGAAAGCGCCGGGTGACACATTTCCTAGTAAAACGCCGGCGGTGATACAGAGTGCAACCCAAAGCGAAAGGTAGCGTTCAAATAAGCCCATTAGCGGTTCTCCCCAATGTCGTTCATTAAGTTTGGCTGTGCGTCTTTATTCCGTAATTCCAAGGGATGAGTGGACAGCTGGTTGATGCGCGATACCAGGGTGCTGATAATGCTATTGAACCCTGCCGTTTGCTCGGCCGAACTAGGTTTCGCTTGAGAAGGGACGGTTAGTTCCCAATGTTTTTTAGCTGCTATGCCGAACCAGGCGGGACGACTTTCACTGTTCAGTCTATCAGTAAGGTAATCCATACTAGCACTGGCAGCGCTTATTTGGTCACTGGTTAAATATCGGGTAATTGCTTCTGCCAAAATGCTCCGATAGGTATTGTGGGTAGACAAGAGTAGTGGTTTCACGGGGTTCACCCAATAAAGATTTTATATACATTAAAACGTCTATGTAGACTATTTTTCACAGCAGGCACGCGCTCGTTCCGGCCTATCGCCCATGCGCCGTAAATTCTTCATGTTTTCTTTGAGGAAAACCATATTTGCTTCGGTTGTCTGCGTTAGAACCGATTTGGCCCAGTCCGGTATTGACGGGTTGATACGGTAAAAAATCCATTGACCTTGGCGGCGATCAAGGAGTAATTGGCACTGACGTAACTGCGCTAAATGCCGAGAAATTTTAGGCTGAATCTCCTGTAACGCTTCGGTTAGCTCACAAACACATAGCTCATTTTCATGCTCAATCAGCATCAGACATCGAAGCCGCGTTTCATCCGCTAAACACTTGTAAAATTGAACAGGATTCATGTCTAAACCTTCTCGTTCTTGGTGCACAATATGTTTCAGGCCAAAATTGTTCAGTGCTTCAATCGCTCGTAGAGCGACTTTTTCGGGGCTGTACCCGCACTGAGTACGTCAAAATACTCGCTGGCATGGTGTTTAAGTAATGCTTCCGTCATCTGTGATCGCGCTAAATTTGCAGTACATAGAAAAAGGACGCGTCTTCCCTTGATCAATACGCTCACCAAACAATTTATATGCGGAATTTAGTATATACGATAATTCATATATATAAAACCATTTCAAGAGGCTAAAATAAGAGGGCTCTATTTTATCTGGGGTAGTAGCCGCTTGAATCAGGGAGTTACGAACGGTAAAGGTTAGGGGTACTTAGAGACGAAAAAGGCTGCTTTCAATCCTCGACGGCTAAAAGGATCTCCATCATTAATGTAGTATTCAGCTGTTACTTTGTTTTCACTTACAGGAATCTAATCCAGTGCTTAAACTCCCCCAGAACCGTCCTGACTTTCTATTGTCCTTAATCCGTTGAGAAACTGCGGGTCCTGAAAATCCTTTATTGCACGCTCAATTTCCTCAGGCGTATTCATCACAAAGGGGCCGTATTGCGTTATGGGCTCAGTAATAGGCCGACCGCTGAGTACCAATAACTCGGCGCCTGAAGCTCCTGCTTTTAGCTGCAAAGCGTTGCCGGTGGTGTAGATACCGAGTTGGCTCGATGTCAGCAAATCCGTTGTGCCGTTATAGACATACACCAGCGCGGGGTTGTCCGCCCGAAAAGACAATTCAACGGTTTCGTTGGCGGTCATTTGCACATCGAGCAATACCGGCTGCGTCGATATTTCTGGCAGCGGACCTTGCAGCGCCTGATGATTTATTGTCACGTTACCTGAGATGGCGCGAACCAACCCGCCGTTAGGTAACCGCTGTTCAGCGATATCAGCACTGGAGATATCTTGATAGGCCGCCGGTTTCATTTTTTCGCTGGCAGGTAAATTCAACCATAGTTGAAAGCCGTGCATTAAGCCTTGTTCCTGCTCGGGCATTTCCGAATGAAGTACACCGGCACCCGCTGTCAGCCACTGGACATCGCCAGCACCAATGACACCCTCGTTGCCCATATGATCGCGGTGGCGCATACGGCCGGCTTTCATGTAGGTGATGGTTTCAAAACCGCGATGAGGATGCTCTGGAAAACCGCCGATATAGTCGGCGGCATCGTCAGAGTTGATTTCATCGATCATCAAAAATGGATTAAGTAGCTGATGTAAACGACGACCCGCTAGCCGGTTAATTTTTACACCGTCACCATCGTGAGTGGGCTGAGCATTAATGACTTGTGTTAATTTTCTCATCGGGGTTCTCCAAAAATTGCCATAGCGAAAATATCTATTTGGTTTTTTCCTTCTCTCGGCCGTGCGGCGAGGCAAAATCCTGCTCAGGCCCGACTGGGATAATCCCAGTGGGATTGATCGTAGGGTGGCTGGTGTAATAGTGCTTTTTGATATGTTCAAAACTGACGGTTTCAGCCACACCGGGGACTTGATATAACTCGCGCACATAACCACTGATCGCAGGGTAATCGGCCAATAGTTGACGATTGGTTTTAAAATGTCCGAAGTACACCGCATCAAAACGGATCAGGGTGGTAAACAAACGCCAATCAGCTTCTGTCAATTGATCACCCGCCAGGTAACGCCGCTGCATTAGCAGCCCCTCTAGCCAGTCCAGTGAATCGAATAGGGTATAAAAAGCCTCTTCATAGGCTGCCTGCGTCGTTGCAAAACCGGCCCGGTAAACACCATTGTTGATAGTTTCGTAAATACGCTCGTTCAAGGTATCGATCGTCTCGTGCAACGCTTCGGGATAGTAATCTTCGGTATTGCCAGTTAAATGATCAAACGCTGTATTGAGCATACGAATAATCTCCGCGGACTCGTTACTGACAATGGTTTGTGTTTGCTTGTCCCACAATACCGGCACCGTGACACGGCCTTCATAGCTGGCGTCAGCTTTTAAATACAGCTGATACATAAAATCCAGGCCGTACAGTGGATCGCTCATCTCCCAGCCGTTTTCCAGCATGGTCGGCTCGACCACTGTGACATCGATATAGTCTTGCAGCTGTTTAAGCTGGCGAAAAATCAGCGTGCGATGTGCCCACGGGCAAGCCAATGACACGTAGAGGTGGTAGCGCCCTTTTTCCGCATTGAAGCCAGGCTCACCATTGGGTCCGGTTTCGCCATTGGGGGTTAGCCAGTTTCTGAAACGGCTATCCTGACGACGGAATTCACCACTGCTGTTTTTGGTGTCGTACCATTCGTCGACCCACTGACCCTGCTGTAATAAGCCCATTATGCTGCTCCTGAAATATCGCGGTAATGAACACCCGCTATCAAGGCGTCAACCTGTTCTTTACCCTGAGCAATCACTTGCTCTGGACTGCCTTTTGAGCCACTGGCATCGATATGAAACACTTCACTAGTGCCGATAAACCGGCAAATGTGTTCCAGATAGCGGCTGGCAAAATCCATCTCACTGCCGATAGGTGTGCCGCCCGAAGCGGTAATGATGAAAGCCCGCTTTATTTCCAATAAACCTACGGGGCCCTGCTCGGTATATTTAAAGCTAACGCCTGCACGACAGATCGCATCGATCCACTGCTTTAATGAGGCCGGAATCCCAAAGTTGTACATTGGCGCTCCTATGGCCAGGGTATCGGCACTTTTTAGTTCAGTAATCAGCTGCTCTGACAATGTCAGCTGAGGTTGCAAACTGGCTCGCTGACTGTCGGATGATCCATGCACAGCTAGCAGATCTTCTGCGCGGATAGGTGGCAAGGGTTGCTGTGCCAGGTCTCGGTGAATCACTCGCTCGCCCAGCGCGTTAACTAGATACTGTCCAAGGATTCGAGTATTTGAATTGCTCAGCTGTGCGCTGCTATTGATATGTAGTACGGTCATGTTCTTGCTCCATCTCTTGTTTCAACGTTTATTTCAGTTCTGTTGATTGGCGTGGCGGGATTTTACTTCGCTAGCTGGGTTTGCAGTAAGTGATCGGCACTCAGGCTACCTGCGCCCCTGAACACAAGAGCAACACTAATCGCCAGTAAAGCCAGGCCAAATTCGTAGCCGTTATTCGCCATGAATAGACCGTTTTGCAAGTGGACCGTAACGATCGCCACGAGCATGGTGATAGCTAACGTTAAAGCAGCAGGACGAACCAGTAGACCGATAATCAGAAGCAAACCGCCAAAGAATTCTGCGCTACCGGCCATTGCCGCCATCAGCAGGCCCGGTTCAAGCCCAATGGAAGTCATCCAGCCTGCAGTACCCTCCAGGCCATACCCGCCAAACCACCCGAATAATTTTTGTGCTCCATGAGCGGCGAAGATTGTGCCTGCTCCCACACGCAGAGGTAAGGCATCAAAGCCGGTGGTCGAGGTGGTTATTTTGTTTATTAATGATTTCATAATTATCTCTCCAAAACTGTATTTGTGTGTTGGTTTAAATGATATGGCTATTGTAATGATTGTAATATTCGCAATAAGACCTATTTTTTGTTTAGAATGTTCTAAATATTAGAACTATTGGAATATTGCTATGGCTACCAGAAATCCTATAACTATAGAGGCGCTGGAAACGTTTGACGCCATTGAACGGCGTGGAAGTTTTTCAAAAGCTGCGGAAGAACTGAACAAAGCTACCTCGGCCGTTTCTTACACTGTGCAAAAGTTGGAGGAGCAACTGGACATTGCCCTGTTTCGGCGCGAGGGACGCCGCTCGGTGTTAACGCCAGCAGGGCGATTACTGCTAGCAGAGGGTAGGGAAATTCTTCAAACCACGGCACGGCTGGCTAACAAGGCAAAAGAAATCGCTACGGGCTGGGAGCCCCGTATCAGTATTGCAGTTGAGTCACACCAATCGTATGCGGTATTTTTTGGCGTGCTGCACGATTTCCTCAAAGAGCATCCCACTATCGAAGTGGATGTCCGTGAGTGCGTGCTCAACGGTGGATGGGAAGCTCTTGAACAAGGACAGGTTGATCTGGTTGTAGGCTCGCCTGGCCCAGTGCCGCTGCAAAAGGGCTATCGGGCCATACCAGTAGCTCACATCGAACTTGTGCCGGTGATTTCCTATCGCCATGCTCAGGCGGATTTAGCCGGCAATAGCGAGGCCTTCAAAAATGTCTTTCCAAAACTTCGACGTGTTATCACACACGATACATCCTTGGTCGATGTGGCTCGCAGTGAAGGCTTAAGCAGCGATGGAAAAGTATTCTATGTACAAAATATCGATCAAAAAGTCGAAGCGATACTGGCAGGGATTGGCATAGGCCACCTGCCACGACAGCGTGTTCAAAAACAGCTCAATAGTGGCGAACTCATACCTTTGGATTTGGGGGAGGAGGCTATGCAAGAGAATTTTATTGCCTGGAAAATCAGTAATAAAGGTAAAGGGCTGCAGGCGCTAACTCAGCGACTCGCTGATATGGTTGGCTAAAAAAGCGTTATAGCCCCACCCGCTAAATTTCTGCCATTAAACATAGCGTAGATCTAAGCGCGAACAGAAAGCATTGAAACATGAAGATTATCAGTGGGCATTACAATTGGCCGATTATTTGAAGTGGCTGGATGGCACCGATAAAGGATTGGTGTGCAAAGCCAGAATCAAGGCATTACGTGGACTCGCAGCGCGGGAGTACAATGCATCGAACCGAAACTACTATCTAAGTTACGCTAACGAGCTGGAGTCCGGCCAACTCAGCGATCTATGGTTTTGAAAGGTGTTTTTCTAACGTTCCAAAATATGATTCAGACATAAAAATGGCGCCGGAAGGGAGATATCATCTGGCGCCAATTGTATGTGGAATAAATAGAATATCCGCTATTAGGTGTATTAGTGTGATTACCAAGGGATTGTGTCGATCTAATTACCGAGCGACTTTGTCGTACCTACATGTAACGGCATTTCCAGCCTAACGAACCGTATACTCTCGGGCCTCCATGCAGGCACTAAAAGCCCGACCATAACTGTCTATAGCTTTCTCGTACTGCGCTCGTGCTTCTGCATTTTTTTGTGCTTCCTCGCGGGCCTCTGCTCTAGCCGCTTCCCGTGCGTCAATTGCTCCTTTTCGCTCTACACTCGAGCCGATAATGCTTCCTACAATGGCGCCAATAATAAAGCCCTCCGCGGTATGGCTATGATGCCTTCGCCCATGACCATCATCCAGTGAACCAATAACTGCGCCGGTAGCGCCGCCAATGATAGTGCCCTTAGCACTGGCACCCTGTTTGGGATTTTCAGGTATCGCCACTCTAACTTGCGCCAAGCCTCTAGGCGCTTCTAATGTATTAGGATCAACGCCCGTATTCTTAACCGCCCACTGATAGCATTCATAACGATCCTTCGCTTGCTGTTCTTCAGGCTGTCCCTTGTTAGGGTAGATATAAAGTTGTTTAGCACTTAGTGCGTTCTGGCTTGCGCCTGAAGTTCCTAGCACCAGGGCAAGTATTAATGTTTTGCGTATGCCGCTTGCTCCCTTATTTGACCACATAACCACGGCCCTCCAAACAGGCGCCCATCGCTCGATAGTAATCTGAACGATGTCCCTCTAACTGGTTTGATAAAGTTGGATCGAAACTGGTCTGTTCACTCGCCCAGCGATGGCATTGATAGCGATCCAGTTCCAGCTGTTCATCATCTTGCCCTTTTTTTGGGTAAATGATTAACTCCGCTACAGCTTTACCTTCTGATTGCTGCGCCTCTTCAATCCTGGCTGACTCAATATTCTCAGGTTCCTCCACGACTACGTATTCGCTATCTACACGCCGATAATAGGTATCGTTTACGTGATAAAAAAGGTGGGAACCGATATAGAAGGTTAAAAAGCCTGCCGGTAAATGCCGTACCCGAGCCCCTATCGGTGCCCTTACAATCACATAAGCGTTGTTTAACGGACGATAATATTGTCCGCCAAAATAGTAATAGTCTTGGTTGCGCACGTTAATCCGGTAATGCCCATGCGGTAGCCGCGAAACCCGATGTCCTGGATTATAAAATCGAACATTGGGGCCCGTTTTATGGCTCTTTTTTACAACTTGATGCCTGGGTTTTTCCGGGCCACGGTCGTCATTTGGCGCAGTATATGCAGCCGACGCAATGGATAAGGCTCCGGCGGATAAAACTGCGATAAGAAATTTCCTGTTCATTCATTTACTCCTTTACAATAGTTTGTTTATTGCACATCCTTATAGTTGCAAATCAACCATTACGTTATGGGCTTTATTGTTCTATTAACCTTAAAACGTTTGACCTGAACGCAGGTTGACAGAGCACCGTAATTTATTTTTGTTCATTACAACCACTCGCACTCCCTGTGTGGAACGAAATTTTAAATCAAACTGCCACAAGTGTATGAAACAGCGCATTACAATGTGACTGTCAGTAATAAACTGCAGGCTAGAGCCTTATTCAATGGTGCCTGCGAAGTGCCCTCAAGTATTTTGCCACGACACAATACTGTTTTCCTGGTCGTCCGCACCGTCTCGGCATTCTCCACGAATTGAAGCGTAGCGATCGCCGGAGACCTCATCGAGGACAATGTAGCCTTCCTTGCAGAAACCTGTTTCTGCAATCTTTTTTTCCAGTTGTTTATGGAGTCTTTCTGTTGATCGCCCCCTGCCAGCCGCGTCCGATTCCGCACGATGGTCTCCTTTCTCCATACCAGAGCGTTGCTTCCGCTCGCCACTCTTCATGCGCGGCCGCTCAGGCATTTCAACGCTATAGGAGAAGAATTTGGTACCGTTTGCCGTGATCTCGGTAGAGAAGGTTTCTTTCGGCTTTGGACGGTTGTCTGGATGTTTGTGTGCATTCTGTGCACACCCCAGTGTCAATGCTATGGGAATCGCGATAACAAGAAACTTACTGCTAATGATTGATCTTACGCCTGTGAAATTTTTTTTCATGATCTCTTCTCTAATAAGGATTTATTTCAAGGGGTGTAGGCATCGCGCCACATCCAAAGTTTGAGTTTCAGTTCAAATCCTGGCTATTTTAGGTCACTGATATGTAATGTTGGGTTAGCGCTGTGTAAAGGTTTGTAAAGATAGCCTCTGCTGAATGGTCGATGCCAATTGACAGCGAGAACAAGGTTTCGACATCGAGACCACGCATGGGACGTTTGGTCAGGCAATTGCGAGATGAATTACTTGAAGTGACAGGTTAAGTTTCCCCCACTCGATGATCTGACGGTACGTTAAACGTTAAATTAAACAAACACCAAAGCGTCACTAAATTGACATTTTTAAATGTTGGTTTAAATTTAATTAAGGCGCGGGTACAATGCGTCAAAATTTTGAACAATATTTCTTTTTACCCGGATTGCTTTGCTTAGTGCTAGCCATCACCTCACTCAAGACAGAATTCGAATGCGCCGAGAGATAAAAACCCTGATCATTGAAGAGGATAACCAGCGTTGCTACGATCTAAAGGTAATTATGGACTTCCTTGGGGAGTATTCTATCTCGGCTAATTCACGTAATTGGAAGCAGCGAGCCACTGAGGGCTTTAAGGGCAGTGATGAAGTGATAGCGGTGTTGATTGGGGGAATCGAAAACGATTTTGCTTTGGAAACAGTGCTTGCTGACCTCAATGCCTGGGACTCCGGAGTGCCGGTGTTACTGCTGGGTGAGCGCGAGTTAAAGGAAAGCAGTGATGCTACTTTGCGGCGCATGGTGATTGGTAATATCAGCCTACCTCCCAGTTACAATCAATTGCTTGGGTGTCTACATCGTGCGCAGTTGTACCGTGAGCAGTATGAAAATATGCGCGACAAAAACAAGGGTCGTGAATTGGAGCTGTTTCGTAGTCTGGTTGGCGATAGTGATTGTATTAAGAACGTACGCAAGTTGATGGCACAGGTGGCGGATAAGGATGTGAGCGTCCTTATTACCGGTGAATCCGGTACCGGTAAGGAGGTGGTGGCGCGTAATCTTCACTATAACTCACAAAGACGCCAGAAGCCTTTTGTGCCGGTTAACTGTGGTGCGATTCCCGCTGAATTATTGGAAAGTGAATTGTTCGGGCATGAGAAGGGCGCATTTACGGGTGCGATCAGCAGTCGGCCGGGCCGCTTTGAAATGGCTGAAGGCGGTACTTTATTTTTAGATGAAATCGGCGATATGCCGCTCACGATGCAGGTGAAGATTTTGCGGGTATTGCAAGAGCGGGTTTACGAGCGAGTTGGCGGCAATCAGGAGATGAAAACGGATGTTCGCATCATTGCGGCAACTCATAAAGATTTGGAAAAAATGATCGAAGACGGTTCATTCCGTGAAGACCTCTACTATCGCTTGAACGTATTTCCTATTGAAATGCCAGCCCTACGCGACCGGGTAGATGATATTCCTTTACTGCTCAATGAGTTAATCGTGCGTCTTGAGGCGGAGAAGCGGGGTTCGGTAAAATTCAATAGTACGGCAATTCAGTCGCTATGCCGCCACAGTTGGGCCGGGAATGTGCGTGAACTGGCAAATTTGGTTGAAAGGTTGGCGATTACGCACCCTGATGCGGTGATTGGCGTAAAGGATTTACCTGAGAAACTGCGTTATGTGGAAGCAAGCGACCCCGAGCAGGAAGATGAGACCTTCTTTTTGGCAGAGCAGGTTGCCACGGATGATGTGGTACTGAGTCCGCCTAGTCTTACCTTGCTGCCAGAGGAAGGAATTGACCTGAAGGAATATCTGACCAATCTTGAGCGAAGCCTGATAGAGCAAGCCCTCAACGATTCCAGTTCGGTGGTCGCGCGCGCCGCTGAAAAGCTCAATATTCGGCGTACAACCCTGGTCGAAAAAATGCGCAAGTATGGTCTGCAACGGGATTAATTGTTGTTGCCAATAGGACTTAACCCACTACGTCGGCTTCAAAATACGTCGAGAGACACTAGGCTCTTCACTTTCGAATTCATTGCTCCAGTCAATTTTCCGACAACTCGAATGAGTTATGTGTGAAGAATTATTGTAGGTTAAGTGGCTGAAATATAATAATAAATTTATCCGGTTCTCGCCAAGTCAAGATTAGGCACATTCCTTGCAGTTTTAGCTATTACTAGCACAAACCCGTCATGAATTTGTCACTCCGTGATGATGCTACCAGAGGTTGACGGGTTTAGGGGATAGCAATGACTGCATACACCGAATCAAAAATAACGACACAAAAACCACAGAGCTTAGTGCATGCCGTGCCTGCCATGTTGGGTTCGGCTCAGCACAATGGCACGAGCCTAAAAGAGAGGACTGGCAGCAGTTTGGCGCTTGATCTGGATTTGCCGGACAAGCATAAGCTGGAAACAGCCTTCGAGTTTTTTAACCTAATGTCGCAACAGCTTACCGACGCCTATCAAGGCTTGGAACAACAGGTTAAGGATTTGACGGCAGAATTAGTGCGAGCGCAAGCGCGGCATGAAGAGGAAGTTGCCAAAAAAGAAATAGTGACCAATCGTTTGGAGGGTCTGCTCAATATTTTACCGGTTGGCGTGGTGGTACTGGATGTGCGTGGACGTGTACAGCAGTGCAATCTGGCGGCGACGGAATTACTCGGTGAGCCATTATTGGGTGAAAGTTGGCTGGATATTATCCAGCGCAGTTTTGCGCCAAGGTTAGATGATGGCCATGAGGTATCGTTAAAGGATGGTCGTCGGGTTAGCTTAGCGACCCGTTCTCTGGATGGACAGCCGGGGCAGCTGATCGTATTGACAGATATGACTGAAACTCGCGCCTTACAGGAGCGTTTAAGCAGACATCAGCGGCTGTCGTCCTTGGGCGAAATGGTGGCGTCTTTGGCGCACCAAATTCGTACCCCGCTGACGGCGGCGATGCTCTACGGTGAGCACTTGGCCAATACGGATTTGGAGCCGGCCCAGCAAAAACGTTTCGCGGATAAATTGAATTCGCGCCTCAATCACCTTGAACAACAGGTGCGCGATATGCTGATCTTTGCCAAAGGTGATATGCCCTTGGCGGATCGTATTGACACCACGCAGCTCGTCACAGGCATCGAAGTAGCTGCGGAGTCTCCGCTAATGGCGAGCGGCTCATCATTGAGTATTAACAATCAAGCACTTAACGCTGTGCTGCAATGTAATCTGGAAGCACTAATCGGTGCGATTCTTAACCTAATCAATAATTCAATCCAAGCGGTTGGTTGCGACGCTGTGATTTGCATTAAATTGATGCAACGTGATACGCAGCTAGAAATTCGGGTGGTCGATCAAGGTCCTGGTATAAATGAGACGGTGAAGAGCCGAATGATGGAGCCTTTCGTGACAACTAAGTCCCATGGTACCGGCTTGGGCCTAGCGGTGGTGCAAGCTGTAGTGCGTGCGCATCAGGGTGAATTTAAGTTGGAATCCAGCACAGCGCAGGGAACGTGCATGTTGCTGAGTTTGCCGGTTTTTGGAGCAAACCCAGGAGAAAGGCAGGAAGGAGTATCCGATGAATAGAAGTAAAATTCTGGTCGTTGAGGATGACCTTGAATTGCGCGAGGCGCTTTATGATACCCTCGAATTAGCGGGTTTTGAGGTATTCCAAACAGACTCTGGAGAGGCAGCCTTGGCGCTGTTGGAAAAGCAAAGCGTCAACATGGTGGTGAGTGATGTCAATATGGGTGGCATTAGCGGCCATGAACTGCTGGTGCGCTTACAAAAAACCTCTCCGTCCTTGCCGGTGTTATTGATGACGGCCTACGGTGATGTTAGCAATGCAGTCAACGCCATGCGCAATGGCGCAGTGGATTATCTGGTTAAACCCTTTAAACCCCAAGCATTGGTAGACGCGGTGGCGCGCCATGCGGTGGGTAAATGCAATCAGGCCGACCAATCATCGCCAGTGGCTGATGAGCCTTCAAGCCAAGCACTGCTTCAGCTGGCGCAACGAGTAGCGGCAACCGATTCCACGGTCTTGATCTCAGGCGAAAGCGGCACCGGTAAAGAGGTGCTAGCGCGTTTTATTCATACTCATTCTGCACGTGCGAATGGGCCGTTTGTGGCGATCAACTGTGCGGCAATTCCAGAAAACATGTTGGAAGCAACCTTATTCGGTCATGAGAAAGGCGCTTTTACCGGTGCCTACACGAGCAATCCGGGTAAGTTCGAACAGGCTAATGGCGGTACTATTCTGCTTGATGAAGTGTCGGAAATGGATTTAGGTTTACAAGCGAAATTACTGCGTGTTTTACAAGAAAGAGAAGTTGAAAGAGTGGGCGGTAAAAAAGTTATTGCGTTGGATGTGAGAATTGTCGCTACCACTAACCGTGATCTGCTGGCACATGTTGAAACGGGTCGGTTTAGAGAAGACCTTTATTACCGCCTGAGTGTATTCCCTTTACAGTGGTTGCCTTTGCGTGAGCGACAATTGGATATTGTGCCTTTAGCTGAGCGTTTGATTGAGCAGCATTGTCGCAAAATGAATAAGAAATTGGTGCGTTTAGCTGCAGAGGCGAAGGCAAAACTTTGTGCTTATTCTTGGCCGGGAAATGTTCGTGAGTTGGACAATGTGATCCAGCGTGCACTGATCTTGCAGCAGGGCGATAGTATTCGAACTGAAGATCTGATGTTAACGCCGGGCTCCAGGCTAGCGGGTTTGGAACACCAATCATCGCCACTGTCTGAACAGAACGGGAGTGCGGAGGAAAATGCGGCGGGTTTGGGCGATGATATGAAGAGTCATGAATACCAGCTTATTGTAGAAGCCTTAACTTTAGAGCGTGGCCGCAAAAAACAGGCTGCTGAAAAACTTGGCATTAGTCCACGAACATTACGATATAAATTAGCTAAGATGCGTGAGTCTGGCTTTGATCTGGACGCCGCTCTGGGATTTTAAAAGACATTGCGTGATAGCGTAATGTTGGAAGTTCACACTAAGAATTTGATGAGGGGGTGTCAGCGTGGAAACGGGAAGAGCGGATATTAACAGTGTGCTACTGCAAATGAGACAAATGCAGGCGCAGATTCAAGGGCCAATCGAAAAGCCCAGCAATACCATCGAGGCAGGCAAAACAGCGGATAGTCCCAACTTTGGCGAAATGATGGCCAATGCTGTTAACGGCGTCAATGATCAGCAAATGCAAGCGAAGGCTTTGGCGACAGCTTATGAGAAAGGTGATCCGAGTGTAGACTTGACGCAGGTGATGATCAGCATTCAAAAGGCCAGTTTATCTTTTGATGCAATGAACCAGGTTAGAAACCGTTTAGTCAGGGCGTACGAAGATATTATGAATATGCCCGTGTAAGCTACGCTGCAACACTATCTTCGGAGACGACACAGAGGTTAGTGACGTAACAACTCAGAGTAATCTTCATAATTTGAACCTAGACTTAAGATCATGGCTACTTTACCCGCAAATATTGAGGCACAGGCCCAGAAAATGCAGAACGATAACAACCTGGCAACCGGATTTTCTGGTCTTAGCTTGTTCCGGCAAATTGGGCTATTGGTTGGGCTCGCGGCGAGTATCGCCATTGGCTTTGCCGTCGTACTCTGGTCGCAGGAGCCTGATTACAGTCCGCTGTTGACGGATGTCAGTGGTGTTGACGCTACTCAAGCAATTGACCTATTACGCGGCAATGATATTCCCTACAAAATCGATACGCGCAGCGGTGGTTTGTTGGTGCCCTCGGAGCATCTGCATTCGGCGCGTATGCAACTGGCGGCGGTAGGTATTGCGGATAACCGCAGCGTGGGCTTTGAGCTGCTTGATAAGGAGCAGGGTCTGGGTGCCAGCCAATTTATGGAGAACATCAGTTATCGCCGTGGTCTGGAGGGTGAATTGGCACGCACCATCTCGAGCTTAAAGAGCGTGCGTAGTGCGCGCGTGCATCTGGCGTTACCAAAAGCGACGGTGTTTGTCCGCGATGAGCGCAAACCCAGCGCCTCTGTGTTTGTGGAGTTGACGGCTGGCCGCCAATTAGAAGAAGCGCAAAGCATGGCGATTGTTAACCTGGTGGCCTCCAGTGTGCCGGAACTAAGCTCTTCCGATGTCACTATTGTAGATCAAAATGGGCGGCTGTTATCCGAGCAAGGTCGTTCTGAGTCTTCGGCGCTAGCCGCGCATCAGTTTGACTATACCCGCAAAATGGAGCAGGTATTAAGCCGACGCATTGAGCAGATATTAGAACCGGTTGTTGGCTTTAATAAGTTTAAGGCTGAAGTTTCTGCTGATCTTGATTTTACCGCCATCGAGCAAGCTGAAGAGGCGTACAATCCACAGACAGCCGTGGTGAGAAGTGAACAAACTTTGGATGAGCAGCGTTCGGGCTCAGCAACAGAACCCAGTGGTGTACCCGGCGCTTTATCAAATCAACCGCCTGGTGCTGGCACCACAGACCCGGCTGCAGCGACAGGACAGGCTGGTTTAAATGCTCAAAAGAATTCACGCCGCCAATCCACCCGCAACTATGAATTGGATCGTACCATCAGTTACACCAAGCGTCCGCAAGGGCAGATCCGACGGCTATCGGTGGCGGTAGTTGTCGACAATTTGCCCAGCGAAGGTGACACCCCGACCCCTTGGCCGCAGGATCAGTTGGATCGGCTCACTGAATTGGTGCGTGGTGCGGTGGGTTATGATGAGGCGCGTGGTGACCGCGTAACCGTAATTAATGCGGCATTTGCACCGGTGGAAAAGTTTGAGCCGGTGATCGAAGAGGTTGCGATTTGGGAAAAGTCATGGTTTCCCAAATTGGTTAAACAGTCGCTGGCGGGGATTCTCGTACTATTGCTGATATTTATGGTGATAAGGCCCATTATGAAGTCGCTATCTAGCGATGGCGCTAAGCAAAAGGAACTGGCATTGGCGGTTGCTAATGCGCAGACGGCCCCAGCTACAGCGCAGGGCAGAGCGGCTGGCGGCGGTACGAATCTGTCCCCGCAGTACGGGAGTGGCAACACAGCGGCGCTACTGCCCGGCCCAGGCCAAAGTTATGATATGCAGTTAGCAACGGCGCAGAGCATGATTGCGGATAACCCGCAGCGTGCCGCCCAGGTTGTGAAGCAGTGGGTTACTGAAAATGAATGAGGAATTTAATGCCATCGAGAGCGCCGCCATTCTCATGATGAGTTTGGGAGAGCAGCATGCGGCCCAAATCTTACGGCTAATGGAGCCCAAGGAAGTTCAGCGTATCGGTGCGGCAATGACGCAATTAGAAAATATCAACAAGGAACAGGTAACCAAAGTACTGGAAGGTTTTCTTGAGGATGCGCAGGATGAGACCGGGTTAACGACCGATTCGGATAAATATATCCGCAGCATGCTGACTCAAGCCCTCGGTTCGGAAAAAGCCAACAGCGTGATCGAGCGTATTTTAATGGGTGGCGACACAACCGGCCTGGATACCTTGAAATGGATGGAGCCGCTGGCGGTGGCGGATATTATTCGGTTTGAACATCCACAGGTGCAAGCCATTATTCTCTCTTATTTGGATTCTGATCAGGCCGCAGGCGTATTAGCACTGTTGTCGGAAAAAGTGCGTCTTGAAATTATTATACGAATTTCTAATTTGAAGACGGTGCAACCTTCAGCGCTGGAGGAACTCAACTTTATCATTGAGAATCAGGTCAGCACCGGTAAAACCACCAAAACCACAAGTTTAGGCGGCACCAAAACCGCTGCCAATATCCTCAACGCCATTGATAGCTCAATCGAATCGGTAATATTTGAGCAGCTAACGGGTGTTGATGAGGCGCTCAGCAGCGAAATTCAAGAACTCATGTTTGTATTTGAAAACCTGGCAAATGTAGATGATCGCAGTATACAGGCGCTGTTACGAGAAGTGTCCTCGGATGAACTCATTATTGCTCTTAAGGGTGCCGATGAAGAGGTGCAGGAGAAGATATTCTCGAATATGTCCAAACGCGCGGCGGAACTTCTGAAAGATGACCTAGAAGCGAAGGGACCAGTGCGTTTGAGCGAAGTGGAAGTGGCGCAAAAGGCGATACTTATGATTGCCCGGCGCATGGCTGAGTCAGGCGAAATTGATTTGGGAGGTGGCGGTGGCGATCAGATGCTGTAATGACACGCTCTTCTTTTCTTCGTTAGGTATTGCATGAGTGAGTCAAACGAAATACCCAGCCTGATTCCAGCGGAGCAATTACAAAACTGTGAATCCTGGCAAATGCCAACGCTTGAGGTTTCCGGCAGGGTGGTGAGCGCCTCCGGTAAATCTTCTCGTCGAGCGGGTAGAACCGATGCTGCCAGCGCCAGTCCTGAGCCGCTGACGGCCTCTAAAATAGAGGCCGTTCGCAAACAGGCTTATGCCGAAGGGCTGGCCTTGGGTAAGCAGGAAGGGTTACAACGAGCACAAGCAGAGGTTAACGAAAAGATCGCGCAGCTTAACCGAATTATGGGGCAGTTGATGCATCCCTTGGCAGAGCAGGGTGCTGATTTAGAAAAGGCTTTGGTCAAGCTCACCGGGGTGATTGCTCAAGCGGTGGTGCAAACCAGTATTCAATTAGATGGCGACAGGTTATTAAAGATTATTAAGCAGGCCTTAGCGCAACTGCCGGATGCCAGTCAAAATATTCGCGTGACCGTGCATCCTCAGGATGCGGAGCTGATTAAAAAAGCCGCGTCGCCGGAGTCTGATGAGTGGCGAATTATTGCCGATGCGAGTTTGGTGAGCGGTGGTTGTATTGTGAAAACCGACTACAGCTATGTCGATTTCACCTTGGAAAAACAATTTCAGTTAACCCTGCAAGATATCGTTAAACAGCACTTGGCGACGCAGCCAGATGACGACCCGAATGGGTTGACAGCCGGTGGTGTTGAATGAATCGGCGCAATTTAGCGGAACACATAGCGGCCTATGCTGATCATGTGCCGAATTCGATTCAGCCAGAGGTTGAGGGGCGCCTCACGCGTATTATTGGCATGACCATTGAGGCAGTTGGCTGCAACGTAGCGATGGGCGGACACTGCCTGATTGATGTTGATCAGGATCGTAGCATTGAAGCTGAGGTAGTCGGTTTTGCGGATAATCGAATATTTTTGATGCCGATTACCCGTGTTGAGGGGCTGCGTCCTGGTGCGCGCATTCGCGCTTTGAATAAGCGTAAAACGGTACCTGTCGGCTTCGGTTTGCTCGGGCGTGTGTTAAATGGCATCGGCGAGCCGATTGACGGTAAAGGGCCTTTGCATACCGATGCACGGGTGAGTCTTACCGGCAAGCCAATTAATCCCCTTGATCGTCATCCCATTGCCACGCCGCTGGATGTGGGTGTGCGCGCGATTAATGCCTTACTGACAGTAGGAAGAGGTCAACGTCTGGGCTTGTTTGCCGGTAGTGGCGTGGGTAAAAGCGTGCTATTAGGGATGATGACTCGCTTTACTGAGGCCGATATTACCGTCGTCGGTCTGGTGGGTGAGCGTGGTCGAGAGGTAAAAGAGTTTATCGAGCAGATACTGGGGGTGGAGGGACTTTCGCGCTCAGTGGTGGTTGCTTCGCCGGCGGATGATTCGCCCCTGATGCGGTTACGCTCAGCGATGCTGACGACGGCGGTGGCGGAGTATTTTCGCGATCAGGGAAAGAATGTATTGCTGCTGATGGACTCGCTTACAAGGTACGCCCAAGCGCAGCGTGAGTTAGCGCTGGCGGTGGGAGAACCACCAGCAACCAAGGGTTATCCACCCTCTGTTTTTGCTAAGCTGCCGCAACTGGTAGAGCGGGCAGGTAATGCCGCCAAGGGCAAGGGCTCCATCACTGGGTTTTACACGGTACTGACAGAAGGTGATGATCAGCAGGACCCTATTGCCGATGCCGCGCGCGCGATTTTAGATGGGCATATTGTGTTATCCAGAAAGCTAGCCGAGCAAGGGCATTACCCCGCCATTGATATTGAGGGTTCGATCAGCCGGGTGATGCCTCAGGTAGTGAGTGAGAAACAGCTCAAGCAAGCGCAGCGCTTCAAACAGGTCTACGCTCAATATCAGGAAAATCGAGACCTGATTAGCGTTGGCGCGTACAGCGCCGGTAGTGACCGCGACACAGATTACGCCATTCAACAAATGCCTGCTATGAAAAACTTTTTGCAACAAAGCCTGCAGCAGCCGGTTAATTTAGCGGCCAGTTTTGCACATTTGGCGACAGTGATTGAGACCTCGGCGAACTCTCAAACTGGGTCTCCTCAAAACCATCCCGTACCGGCAACCACAGGAGTCGCTAGACGATGAAAAAATCTGAACGCTTAACGCCCGTATTGAAGCTGGAAGAAATGAAAGAACAGCAAGCGGTCAAACGCTATGCTGATGCCCGTGTGCAATGTGAGCAAGAAAAGCAAAAGTTGCAACAGCTCATTGAATACAGCAAAGAGTACCAGGAGATGATTGAAGAGAAAGGACGTGTTGGCATCGCGGCGGATCGTCTGCAGTCTTATCATCGTTTTATCAATAAACTCAACCAGGCGATTACGCAACAGCAACAGCAGTTGTTGCTAGTACAACAGGAAGCTGAACAGCAGGAGCAGTATTGGCTGCGTCAGCGTGGTGCCACTATCAATATGGATAATTTAGTGTCGCGTTATGCCAGGGATGAGCGTTTAGTCACGGATAAAAAAGAGCAGAAAGAAATGGATGAACAAGCACAGCAAATGGCGGGTTTGTCACTATTCTAAGATAACCCTAACTTGGCCTGGCAATTGCAGTTATACCTACGAGGGCGACTCAGGACCCTGCGACAATCGATGACAACTTATACCGCTTTTGCTGGAGACAACTATGACTGCCATCAATCGGCCAACTGACGTATTGCTCAATTCAGAGGCACTTAAGACTAGCCAGTCCCGCCGCGAGAAATCGACGCTAACTGATTCAAATGATAGAAAAAATTCTTTTAATGAGCTGTTGTCAGCGAAACAGAAGGAAGCATCTGCCAGAGACAATAAAACACCCGAAACCAGTCGTCCTGAGGGCAAAAGGGAAGTTAAATCAGCGTCTGAAGAGTCTACAAGTGAGACGTTGCCAGCCAAGACGAAAACCGAAGCGAGCGGAAAAGCGGCGGTCGCTGGCGGCAATAGGTTGCCGCCTGAGCAAAGTGAAGCTGCTGAGCTAAAGGCCAAAGAATTTAATCCGTCGCAAGAAAAGATGAATATTAAGCTGGAACCATTGATCGAAGGTCAGCCACTCGCAGCTTCAACCTCAGTCTTGCCGGAGTCGAAGTCACTGCTTGAGCCAAGTGACGGTGGGGCTGAAGATATATCATTGTTAGAAAATGCGTTGAACTCGAAAGATCAGTTGGCCCCAGAGCATTCGACAGCAGCAGAAAACAGCCCGCTGTTAGCAGTGGTGGATATTAATAATGGCGATCTAACCCTGGAAGATGCAGCGGTTAAAGCGGACGGGATGCGGGAAGAATCTGTTGCTGGTGCAGAGGCCAGCTTGCTCGCGGCAATCAATCCGGCGGCTGTGGCAGGGAATCAGGTTGGATTGGAAAACGACTCGAATTTAACCTCAGAGACGCCTGAGGTTGTGCCGGGAGAGGGTATAAATGTTGAATTGGACGCTGCGGATAAAAAAGCCGTGCTCGATCAGAATGTCCTTGTGGCGGGGAGTTCGGACGCCGTTGCACTGGCCACAGTGGCGGCATCGGTTACAGCGCCACTGACCGCGCAGGATCAAGTTAAGCAAGCATCGGCGCCGTTAACACAGAGACTGGATGAATCGGTGCAGTTGCCTCCTCTCGGTAATGACGGGAGCATTAAAGAGGCTAAGAAAATAGATTTAAATATCACTGGGGAGTTGAAGCCAGAGCTGACGACACAGAGTTCTGCTCGACAGCTGCCCTTCGGATTCGAACTCAAACAGTGGCTGAGCGAAGCGAGAAGAGGTGTCGATCCTGTGGTTGCGCAATTACCAAGTGTAACGGATAAAGATCCGGCATTAGCTACAGACGCGCTAACCCCCGCTAGGCTACACAGCCTGACGCAGGCTATTCAGGGATTAAGCGGCGCGGGATTAAACGCCGCGCCACGTGCCACTATGGCCGTGAATATTCAACCACCAGTCGATTCTGCTGCCTGGAGTCAAGTGGTGGCTCAGCGTATTACCTGGTTGGCAGGTAATGGTATCAGAGCGGCGGAGCTGCAACTCAATCCGCAGGAGCTGGGGCCGGTGGAAGTTAAGATTAGAGTGAATAACGAGCAGACCAGTATTCATTTTACCAGCCAGCACGCCTCGGTTCGTGATGCGCTAGAGCTGTCGGTACAACGTTTGCGCGATATGCTTGAATCTAACGGCTTGGGTTTAGTTGATGTTAACGTGTCCGATCAATCGGGTTCGCAAGAGAGAGAGTCGACATCGGAATCGTCTCAGTCCAATTTTGTCGCTGAGTTTGCTCAAGACCAAGGTGCTGAAGCAACCTTGGTGCGGGTTGCAGAGACTAATTCTTTGGTGGATTACTATGTTTAAAGCCACCTCGGAAGCGTTTTGTTGAATAAAAATAACAGCTTTTATTTAGGCATGAAGTTCTCTCGTCATAGGGATTGTTGCTATAGTTAGTGATACTGAGGCATGGTTTGATGGAGTGATTGTTTAATGATCAATTCCCCATGAGCTAGCCACGAAAAAAAATCATATCGCAGGGAAAATTATGGCAGTTAAAGGTAAACAGAAAGGTAAAGCGAAAGAGGAAGAAGTATTAGAGGTAGAGGATGAATCTAAAAAGAGCAGTAATAAACGGATCATTATTATTGCCGCTGTTCTTTTAGGGATTGGGGTTAGTGCGATTGCGGGTTACTTTTTTATTGGCGGCGACAAAGAAACCACCACTGAGGTGGCGGGGATAGAGAACAAAAAGGTCCAATCAATTTATTTTAGACTCGAAAAACCCTTTGTCGTAAATATTCAAAGTAGCGGCAGACAGCGCCATATGCAGGTGGATGTCACTATTAAAGGCAAAGACCAACATGCCATGGATACCCTTAAGAAGCATGAGCCAGTTGTTAAAAATGACCTCAATCAACTGTTTGGAAGCCAGCAAATACAGGTGTTACAGACACAAGAAGGACTGTTGAAAATGAACGAGGATGCCACTAAAACGGTGCAGAGTTTTTTACAAAAGGAAATCGGTTCGCCAGGTATAGAGCAGGTGTTGTTTACCAATTTTGTAATGCAATAGTGAGACTCGGAGCAGGATTGCCAGTATGTCGGTAGATGAGCTTTTATCGAAGGACGAAATCGATGTCCTTTTAAACGGTGTCGATGAAGGTCGGGTGGCGGTAGAAGCTCCGTCAGAACCAGTGCAGCACCGGAGCACAGAAGCCTACGATTTTACTCGGCAGGATCATATCGTCCGTGGCCGCTTACCAACGCTAGAAATGATTAATGAGCGTTTTGTGCGGCATACCAAACTGAGTATGTTCAACATGTTGCGTGAAACTGTAGAAGTGACAGCTTGCGCGATTGAGAGTATTAAATTTTCTGAGTATATGCAGACCTTTGCCATGCCCACCAGTTTGAACATGGTAAAGATTCGACCATTGCGTGGCACGGCGCTGTTTGTGCTACATGCCGAACTGGTGGTTAAGTTGGTGGATAAGTTTTTTGGCGGTGGTGATCGTGAGGTTAATGTGGAGGAAAGAGAGTTTACCTCCACCGAGTTACGTATTATTAGAAAGGTGCTGGATCAAGCCTTTATTGATATGAAAGAAGCCTGGAAAACGGTGATGCCGGTGGATTTCGAGTTTACTGGTACGGAGTCGAATCCGGCGATGGCGAATATTATTAATCCCAGTGAAGTTGTTGTCCTTAGTACTTTTGAAATTGGCGTGGGCGAGTCTAAGG
Source organism: Pseudomonadales bacterium (assembly GCA_024234615.1). Classification (NCBI taxonomy): domain Bacteria; kingdom Pseudomonadati; phylum Pseudomonadota; class Gammaproteobacteria; order Pseudomonadales; species Pseudomonadales bacterium. The sequence continues at coordinate 213,197 of JACKNY010000002.1, read as the reverse complement.
GAAAGTTTCAGATCGCGATTCCCTATTCTATGCTGGAACCCGTAAGAGAGACCCTTGATGCGGGTGTTCAGGCTGATGTGGAAGATACGGATGAACGTTGGGGGCAAGCCCTGAAAAAAGACATCCTGTACGCGCATGTGCCCATTAATTGCAGAATTGCTGAGCGTAAAATCACCCTGCGCGAGATATTGAGTTTTAAAGCTGGCGATGTGATTCCCATTAACATGCCAGATACCCATACTTTATCGGTGAACGGTGTACCTATTTTTGAAACGCGGTTAGGTATCTCGAATCAGCATCTGGCGCTGAAAATTATCTCTCAAATTAAACGTCCCAATTAGCTCTTTGTGGCGGTGTGGACTGGGTTAGGAGAACTGTATGGCGGACGAAGATAACCAAGTTGAAGAGGAGGTTGCGGTGGATAGCGCTGAAGAGTCAGCGGTTGAGCAGGACTGGCAGGAATCCGAGCAGCGAACAGCCGCTGAACCTGCTAATCTCGAGGAACTACGTGATGAGGGCCGCCGTGTGAACACAGCGACACCGGAACTGGATGTTATTTTGGATATTCCTGTCAGCATTTCTATGGAGGTTGGTAATACCGATATCACTATCCGTAACCTGCTACAGCTCAATCAAGGTTCCGTCATTGAACTGGATCGTTTGGCCGGAGAGCCACTTGATGTACGGGTCAATGGCACCCTCATTGCCCACGGCGAAGTCGTGGTGGTGAATGATAAGTTTGGTATTCGCTTGACGGATGTCGTGAGTCCGTCAGAACGTATTAAAAAATTGCGTTAAGGCGCGTCAATAATTCGACACTTGGCCCTTATGAAACCATTGCAAGTAATATTTAGGCGCCTGACGCTGCTCAGCCTCAGCACGAATTATGTCTATGCGGAGGAGGCGAGTAAGCCGGGGGTCGCCAGCGCTGATATCATTACCGTGATGCTGGGTTTAGCCTTTGTTCTGGTGTTGATATTTGGCTGTGCTTGGTTGATTAAGCGCCTAGGCGCTATACCCAATGCGGCGAATGGCGCAATTAAAGTGATTTCGGTCTTACCCATGGGTACCCGGGAGCGTATTTGTTTGGTCGAGGTCGGCGGCAAGCAGCTCTTGCTGGGCGTCACCGCCACCCAAATTTCCACCCTTCATTGTTTTGACGAACCGGTGGTTGACGCCACTCAATTTACCCCTTCATTTGGCAAGAATTCAGAATTTGCACAGAAATTGCATCAGTTAATGTCACGTCAGTAATGTGACATTTTTTTGTTGGTGCATATGCCTTTATTGTTATCGTTATTAAAACCTTTATTGCGCGCCTCGACGGTTTTCGCGTTGTTGCCGATCGCGCCTTTGGCGCTAGCAGCCGACCCCCTTGGTATCCCGGCTATAACCTTGACGACGGACGCGGATGGTACTCAGAACTATAGTGTGACCATCCAAATCCTCTTCATAATGACGGCGTTGACACTATTGCCAGCGCTGTTAATGATGATGACTTCATTCACGCGTATCATTATCGTCTTCGCTATCCTCCGCCAAGCTTTGGGATTGCAGCAAACGCCCTCGAATCAAATTCTGCTGGGCCTTACGCTGTTTCTAACCATTTTTATCATGACGCCGGTGTTCGAAAAGGTAAATGAAACGGCACTGCAACCCTATCTCAACTCCGAACTGCAGCCGTTGCAGGCGGTACAAGAAGCGGCTGGCCCCTTTCGGGAATTTATGCTCGGACAAACACGGGAAAGCGACCTGTCTTTATTTGCCCGCATTGCTAATATCGGTCAGCTCGATGATCCGAAGACGGTTCCCTTTAGAATTCTAGTGCCAGCCTTTGTGACCAGTGAGTTAAAAACGGCCTTTCAGATCGGGTTTATGATTTTTATTCCCTTTCTGGTGATCGATTTAGTGGTGGCCAGTGTATTGATGGCCATGGGTATGATGATGATGTCGCCCATTATTATTTCGTTACCCTTCAAAATCATGCTGTTTGTGCTGGTGGATGGTTGGGCAATGGTGATTGGCTCCCTAGCCGCGAGTTATGGGATTTGAGGAATAATAGCAGGCCATCTAACGGGTCAGCGAGGAGCTCATATGACGCCTGAAGTAGTGACCGGATTATTTGGTGAGGCGCTTTTTTTAGCGGTGGTGATGGTCGCAGTGATTGTGGTGCCAAGCTTATTGGTGGGTTTAGTGATCAGCATGTTTCAGGCCGCGACACAGATCAATGAACAGACCCTGAGCTTTTTGCCGCGGTTACTCATCACCCTCTTGACCATTATGGCGGCTGGCCCTTGGTTGATTAGTCGACTGTTGGAATTTGCGGAGCGCATATTCAGTGATATTCCGGCTTTAATTGGCTAGCTGTGAAAGGGTTGGTCGCGAATTGGTTAATTTTAGTAATAGGAATTGATGATGCTGGAAATTCCAGTCGGTGAACTGACTGCATGGCTTGGCCGATTCCTGTGGCCTTTTTTCCGCATCAGTGCTTTTTTTATGGCAATGCCAGTCATCGGTACTCAGTTAGTGCCGATGCGGGTGCGGTTAGGGCTTAGTATTGTTGTGACCTTGGTTGTGGCGCCATTGCTGCCAGATATGCCACGTGTCGATGGCTTGTCCATTGCAGCATATCTGTTGATTGGACAACAGGTGCTCTTAGGTGTTGTCATGGCCTTTGCACTGCAATTGTTATTTCAGATATTCATTGTCGCGGGACAAATGATTTCCTACCAGATGGGGCTAGGCTTCGCCTCCATTGCCGACCCGGTGAATGGGGTATCCGTTGCAGTGCTCAGTCAGTTTTATTTGATGTTAACGATGCTTTTGTTTTTATCGATGAATGGGCATTTGGTCGTCATTGATGTGTTAGTGGAAAGTTTTAGAGTTATACCGGTAAGTCTAACGTTATTTGATGTCGGCATACTTTGGCAAATTGTTGCCTGGGGGGCTTGGATGTTTGCGGGCGCGGTGATTATTGCGTTACCTGCAGTAACGGCATTACTGGTCGTTAACTTTGCTTTTGGCATTATGAACCGTGCCGCGCCGCAATTGAATATCTTCTCGTTGGGGTTTCCGTTCACCATGTTATTTGGCTTGCTGATTGTCTTTATCAGCCTGTCCGGATTTTTGCCGCAATACCAGACAATTGCTGAGGAAGGTATGGTGATGATGCGGCAGTTAATAGGGATGCCGTGAAAATGTATTCTCCGTTACATCGTAAGAGGTTCTAGCCGGTGGCAGAAGAGCAGGATTCCAGTCAGGAACGCTCGGAGGAAGCAACTCCGAAACGTCGTTCTGACGCGCGCGAAAAGGGTGACATCGCCCGCTCTAAAGAGCTCAACACCGCCGCAATTTTAATCGGCGGTGCAGTTGGTATGATTCTCTTCGGCGGAGTTATTGTTGCGGGCTTAGCGCGAATGATGCGTTACAATCTTGTACTGGATCGGCGGGATATCTTTGAAGTGGATTTCATGGCGATACACCTCAGTGCTTCTATGGTTGAAAGCTTGGTTTCATTGTTGCCGGTTTTTACGGTATTGATTTTGGCCGCTATCCTTGGCCCGTTGGCGCTGGGCGGTTGGGTGTTAAGCGCGAAAGCGCTGGCGCCGCAGTGGAGCCGGCTGAGCTTGCTCAAAGGTCTGAAACGGATGTTCGCGGTGCGGGCGCTGATGGAACTCCTAAAGAGTATTGCTAAAGTGGTGTTGGTGGTCGCCTTGGCTATTCTCATATTACTCGCACTATCGCCTGAGATCATTAGCATTGGGAAACAGGATACGGTAGCGGCGATGGTGACTTCTCTCGACGTGGTGGGCTGGGCTGTGCTGGGTTTGAGCTGCACAATGCTGATCATTGCCGCCATCGATATACCCTTCCAACTTTATGATCATACGCGCAAGCTGAAAATGACTCGCCAAGAAGTGAAGGATGAAATGAAGAACACTGAAGGCAAGCCAGAGGTGAGGAGCCGCATCAGACAGCTTCAGTATGATATGTCGCAACGCCGAATGATGTCAGCCGTACCAGAGGCTGATGTGGTGATTACTAACCCCGAGCACTTTGCGGTAGCGCTTCGCTACAACTCGAATCAGATGGGCGCTCCGGTATTGGTGGCGAAAGGTGCTGATTTGGTTGCCCAAAAAATTCGTGAGATTGCGCTGGCGCACAAGGTGCCGATTCTGGCTTCTCCGCCGCTGGCACGAGCGGTTTTCTACAGTACTGAAATTGACCAACAGATTCCAGCCGGGCTCTATGTGGCAGTGGCGCAAGTGTTGGCTTATGTGTTCCAGTTAAAAAGGTTCAAACAGGGTAAAGGCCAACGGCCGGGTAAATTGCCGGAGATGGAGATTCCAGAAAATTTGCGGCGTGATAAATAACAACTGAAGCCGTCTTATATTTGTGTGTGAATTCTAATCTAGGCTAAAATCCATGTGATTCGATGCCAAACGAGTGAAAAACAAGTAATGCCCTTCGTAAAAACAACGCAGCGAACCACTATAAAGTATCTAGGTTGGCCGTTGTGAGAACGCATTTTAACTATTTGAGCTGGCCTAAAGCCGTTCTTCTCATACTCAGCATCAGTCTCCTCAGCTCAGCCTGTTCGAAACAGACGCCACATCTTGTGATTAAACTGAAGCAGGGTCAATTACAAAACTTGCCGATGGGTTCTTGGCTAACCTTTTTTGATTTTGATTATTCCGAAGGGGCAGAGGATTTAAAGCTCCAGGCAGTGGCGAAACTGCAAGCGCATGCGGCATTAGTGGATGAGTATGTGTATGAAGACGAAGATAATAAAGTCGGGGCGAGAGTCTGGGATTTTCAGGGTATACGCATTAAGGAAGAGTATTACCAAGGTGGTGTTTGGGAGGGGCCTAAGGTGATGCCGGCACAGGAGTATTACGTGGGTGGGGCAGCCGAAAATCTCTGGATCACCATCGAGTTCGAGAAAGGCATAGCCTATTCTGAATTATTACCTGATCAGTACCAGATGCTTGACCCGGTGCGAACGTACGAACATGCGGTGACCGTGGAATCCTCGGCGGACCAGCATCGACGACTTTTCCTGTTTGGCTATGGCCCGCTGTGTCGAAGAATTTCTTTATTTTAATCAGCGTTTGTCTTCCATTTCCGGCCCACCCATAAACCATTCCTTTTTGCGATAGACCAAGTTCTGGCTTTTAGCGACCATTTCACCTGTTTGATCTCGCACGATAATGTCGTAAAGCGCCGTGCGGCCACTCTGGTGTTGTTCAATCGCTTCGGCAACTAGCTGGTCTCCCGGTTTAGTTGCTTTCAGGAAGACGATATCAACATTCAAGGCTACGGCCATTTGGCCGCGAGAATTACTGGCTGCAGCGAAGGCCATGTCGCCCAGTGAAAATACCAATCCGCCATGGGTCATGCCGTGGAAATTAACCATATCCTTAGTCACAGTGAGCGATACCCGGCTATGCCCCGGCGCAACAATCTCCATTGTTGCTCCTAGGAATTTGGCAAAGGGGTCTTTTGCCATGAATTCAACAATTTCATCTTGGGTTGATTTTGTCATCAAGGGCTACCTTCATTTAAACCGATTCAAATGGGCACTGTCAGCAATACTTACATACTTACTTCAAAATTTCTGCTAAAAATATTTCAATACCCTATAACAGGTTGTTAATAAAGGAAATTAAAATTTTTGGCGTAATTTATGCTTTAAAAAAGTAGGTTAGAAAACCTAGTGTCATTGGGGTGACCAGTTTTATCGGGAAGAGAAGTGTCTGAGCCAATTTTGGGACAAATAATATGCACGGGATACGAATGATCGGAATAAAAGCGCTCTTCGTTGTTGGCCTTGCTTTAACGCTATTTTTAAGTAGTCATGCTACCGCTATCGAAATCAGACAGATCGATGGTACGGGTAATAATTTAGTCAACACTATTAATGCAAGTGCCAACAGTGAACTGTTACGGCTACTTCCGGCAGCCTATGATGATGGCGTTTCAGAGCCAAGAGGTGGAGCCAGCGGTACTAGTCTTCCTAGCGCCAGAGCAATCAGTAATGCACTCGCTGCACAGTCTGTGGTTATGCCCAGCGCCAGGGGCGTAAGTAGTTGGCTTTGGCAGTGGGGTCAGTTTATCGATCACGATTTGGATTTGACTGGCTCGAATTCCGCTGAGCCGTTTAATATTGTAGTTCCTATGGGCGACCCTAGCTTTGATCCGGCTGCAGAGGGCAATAAGCTCATCCACCTTGATCGTTCTATCTTCAATACAGCCGGTAGCGGGCCGCGTCAGCAGATTAATCAGATAACCGCCTTTATCGACGGCTCTAACGTTTATGGCTCCGATGCATTGCGGGCTGCCGATTTGCGGGCGTTTGACGGCAGCGGCAAGCTTAGAACCAGCAATGCTGCCAATGGTGAAGTTCTGCTGCCGTTTAATACCAGTGGCCTTGAAAATGCTATGCCGGGGCCTGGCACGGCGGCGGACTTTTTTATTGCTGGAGATATCCGGGCTAATGAGCAAATCGGGCTAACCGCTACTCATACACTTTTTATGCGCGAACATAATCGACTTGCCGATGAAATTAAAAGTCGACTCGATAGTGGTATTGACCCGCTGCTTTCTTCCATGCGGGATTCGGCGATTCTTGCGATAGGTAATGGTATCAATAATCAGGGTGATTTTATCTATGAAGCCGCGCGTAAAGTGGTGGGTGCGCAGATACAAAAGATTACCTATGATGAATTTATCCCTGTGTTGCTGGGGGATAACGCCTTGCCGACCTATAGTGGCTATGATGAGAGTGTTAATCCGGGGATTACCAACGCCTTTTCCACTGCGGCTTTCCGGGTCGGCCATACCATGCTGCCGGCAGCGTTATTGCGTAGCCATGATTTGGATATTTCAAGCGCAAATAGCATTGCGCTTAGGGATGCTTTTTTCAATCCTCAGGAAATCATTAACAACGGCATTGATACGCTGTTAATTGGCATGTTGCTGCAACCTGCTCAGGAAGTTGACACTAGAATTGTTGATGATGTGCGTAATTTCCTTTTTGGTCACCCCGGCGCGGGTGGGTTTGATCTTGCGTCTCTTAATATTCAACGCGGTCGAGATCATGGTCTGGCGAGCTACAATGATTATCGAGAATTATATGGCTTGGGACGAGCGACAGATTTTACCGATATTACCGCTGGCGATTTAGAGCTAGCGGCATTGTTTAGCAGCGTTTATGGTGGTGACATCGATGCGGTTGATCTCTGGGTTGGTGGGTTGGCCGAACAACACTATAACGGTGGTATGGTTGGTGAAACCTTTTGGCGAATTTTGGCGGATCAGTTTGCTCGCTTGCGTGATGGCGACCGGTTTGCGTTTCTTAATGCGGCTGAAATGGAAGATCTGCTTATGATTGACCCCATGTTTGAACAGCATACCCATCTTAACGATATTATCGAACGAAATACCAGTTATACCGGAATGCCGGAGACTATGTTTATGTTACAAGCACAGGTGCCCGCCCCGGGAACGCTGGTATTGCTTCTTTTAGGAATGATCGGGTTATTGTTACGGCTCTATGTTTTTGACTCGCGATTCTAGAAAGAGGTATCTCAACGGGTTTTGCCAATTTCTGGGTTACCTTCAAGCTTGGCAATCACTTCAGTTTTGCTCAGTCCGGTTATTTCCATAATCTTATGCGCGGAGGTCTTTCCTACTGTGATGGTGACGTTCGCTTGAGGTAGTTTAAGCGCCGAAGCAACTAGCTTTTCGACGGCTGTATTTGCTTTGCCTTTTTCGGCAGGGGCTCTGACGCGTACTTTTAGCGCATCCCCTAACCATCCGGCGATACTGTCCTGGGCGGCGCCAGGTACTATTTTTAGTTTTAATTTCATTTTGGTTTTAACTTCACAGGGTATTTCTGCCAATGTCCTCATAGTTAAAGTAATCAATAATGACTGATACATCGTTCTGCGGCATGACCACCGCGCCAACCCATCCAGCCATTACTCGCAACGCAGCAACCTGCCATAAACAAGGCTGTTGTTCTGTAAACAACGGACGGAATTGATTCTCAGTAAATTCATCGAGGCAAAGTGTCAGTTTGGGATCGCCACCGCGTAGCCCTAGTCCTTGCGCTTTTTTATAGGCTTCATACTGTGTCCAGGCTAACAAGAAGCTGAGTTTTCTTTGGGGTTCTGCTTGTGCCATGATGGCAGCAACAGTCGCTTCCGAAAAATAACGACGAGCGATTCCCAAAATATTTCTTTTGATATTGACCTGCTCCAGGTCAATACCCAGGTCGATGTCAAGTGCCACCGCAAGTGCTGCCTGATCCCCAGAGTGTGACAGATTGAAGCGGATATCCCGGTCGTATAGGTCGGGCATTAGTATGGGTTTATTCAGTGCCGTATTAGCGAGTCGGAGCTGCACAACGGGAATGCCTAGGTAGCCCGCTAAAATAGATCGAACGGCAACATGAGTCCTTACAAATCGCTGCTTTGCAATACTATCGTGGATTGCCTCCGCGCGTTTCTTTTCCTCCTTTCCGAGTAGCTCGAAATCTTCCTTCGCATATATTGAGCTGGAAGCAAGCGGTATTTGCCAGATGTGCAACGAGTTGTTCGGTAATGAGCGTGTCGTCGAGGGCACTTTGAATCGATTTCCTCATTAAATTTCTGAGACCAAGGATAGCCTAAAGAGGCAGGGATGGGGATAGCCGTTAAAAAATAGTTGACCGAATTGGTAAAGCTGGAAAGCTTTTTGCAGGGTTCCTTTGTGAGGATCAAAAGCGTCAATATTTTGATGCGCGTATGGATGGCAGTGTTTTATGCACGGGGTGGTATGAACCAGCAGGTAATTTTAAACAACTTTAGAATCGCAGCGCAGGGTAATTTTCTGATTCCGCTGTTGTTGCTCGTGGTGTTGGCGATGATGACCCTGCCAGTGCCACCTTTTTTACTGGATGTGCTGTTCTCCTTCAATATTACTTTGGCACTGGTAGTTCTGTTAGTTGGTGTTTATTCGCTGCGCCCGTTAGATTTTGCAGTTTTTCCTACGGTGCTACTGGTTGCAACGCTGTTACGTTTAGCGCTGAATGTGGCATCAACGCGGGTGGTGTTGTTACAGGGTCACGAAGGTGGTGACGCCGCTGGAAAGGTGATTGAAGCCTTTGGTTCCGTCGTGATTGGTGGCAATTATGTGGTGGGTCTGGTGGTGTTTTTGATCCTGATCATTATTAACTTTGTGGTGGTGACTAAGGGTGCCGGACGAATTTCAGAGGTCAGCGCGCGTTTTACCTTGGATTCTATGCCCGGTAAGCAAATGGCTATTGACGCGGACATGAATGCTGGCCTGATTAGCCAGGACGAGGCTAAACAGCGTCGCGTTGAAGTGGCGCGCGAAGCGGATTTTTATGGTGCGATGGATGGTGCCAGCAAGTTTGTACGTGGTGATGCTGTGGCTGGCTTACTGATTCTGATGATCAATATCATCGGCGGTCTCAGTATTGGTATGGCACAGCATGATTTAGATTTCAGTACCGCAATGCGCTATTACTCATTATTGACCATCGGCGACGGATTAGTGGCACAGATTCCTGCTCTCTTGCTTTCAACTGCCGCTGCTATCATGGTGACACGGGTAAACTCCGAGCATGAAATGGCGAAACAAATTACTAGTCAAATGTTTGCTTCGCCGAAAGCGCTGGCGGTTGCCGCCGTGATTTTGACGGTGATGGGACTGGTTCCGGGCATGCCACATGTGGCATTTTTAGGTTTAGCCCTGATAGCGGGTAGTGGCGCTTATTGGATTTCACACCGGAAAATCCAAGCAGAAGCACAGGCTGAAGGTGATCGTAAGCAGGCCTTGCAGGCGGTGCCAGCGCAAGAAAAAGTTAAAGAATTGAGTTGGGATGATGTCATGCCGGTCGATATGATCGGGCTAGAAGTCGGTTATCGACTCATTCCCCTGGTGGATAAAACCCAAGGTGGGCAACTGCTAGGGCGGATAAAGGGTATACGGCGCAAGCTGTCCCAGGATTTAGGTTTCTTAATGCCAACAGTCCATATTCGCGACAACCTGGATCTTGCGCCGAATCATTATCAAATTACCTTGATGGGTGTCAATCTGGCAGAAGCGGAAATACACCCTGACCGTGAGCTGGCCATCAATCCAGGACAGGTTTTCGGGCAGTTAAATGGCATTCCAGGCAAAGACCCAGCCTTTGGGCTGGATGCCGTTTGGATTGAAGAAGGACAAAAATCACATGCCCAAACCCTGGGTTTCACGGTGGTCGACGCTAGCACCGTAATCGCTACGCACCTTAACCATATTATGCAAAAGCATGCGCACGAGCTGTTAGGGCATGAAGAAGTACAGCAACTGATGGAGCTATTAGGTAAGAGTTCGCCGCGATTGGCGGAGGACTTAGTGCCAACGTTAATTCCTCACAGTGTGTTACTCAAAATTCTGCAAAATTTACTCTTGGAACAGGTTCCGATCCGCGATATCCGCACCATTGCTGAAGCCATCGCCGAAGTTGCTCCCAGAACACAGGATCCGGGTACGTTGACTTCCGTTGTGAGAATTGCGCTGGCGCGGTCAATCGTACAGGGAATCGTTGGCAGCCAGGCCATGCTAGAGGTGATTACCCTGGACTCCGCATTGGAGCAGCTGCTGATGAAGTCGGTGCAACAGGCGCAACAATTAGGTGATGTCGCAGAGGACTCTGCGGTGCTTGAGCCAAGTATGGCGGAAAGACTACAGAGTTCGTTGGCCAAAGCTGCGGAGAAACAAGAGCTGATTGGTAAACCGCCGGTCTTACTCGTGGCAGCTCCTATTAGGCCGTTAATGGCGCGCTTTGTGCGCTTTGGATTACAAAATGTTCAAGTCCTGTCCTATCAGGAAATTCCCGATAATCGACAAGTTACCATCATTGCAACGGTAGGCAGAAATTAGCGCCTGCATATGGGTCTAGGAGTTAAACTCGATGAAAACTGAAACTAGTAAGATGCAAGTAAGACGATACATAGCCCAAGACATGCGCCAAGCCTTGAAGCAAATTCGAGAAGAGCTGGGACCCGAGGCGGTGATTTTATCAAACAAGCGCGTGCCCGGTGGTGTCGAGATATTAACGGCGCTGGATTACGACGCGACTACTTTTGCTGTGTCTAGCGACGAAGCTTCGACAAAAACGAGTGCTATGGACGCTGGCGCTAAGCATTCACATTCCATTCCATCGGCAGCGTCAAAGGCTGGGCACTCTCAAAATCAATTGGACTCGGCTTTTGAGGCGCTGCTGAATCAGCATCTGCAATCGAACCCGCAAAAAAATCTGGATGAGGATTTGATGGCAGCGATGCGATCAGAAATTGAAAGTTTGCGCTTCCTGCTAAAGGATCAGATGGAGCAGATGACACGGGAGAACTGGAACGCAAGAAATCCGGTTGAGGCCGCTGTCATGCAGCGTTTTGAAAAATATCGGTTGAGCACTAAAGTGACGAGGCCCATTGCACGGCAGGTGGCACAGCATATCACTATTGAAGAGGGCTGGCGGGCTGCAATTGCTATCCTTCGAAAGCAAATTCCAATTGTTGATAACAACCAGTTCAATCAGGGTGTTGTTGCGTTGCTCGGACCAACCGGTGCGGGTAAAACAACAACCATTGCAAAGTTGGCAGTACGTTTCGCGCTACGCCACGGACGTGATGAGCTGGCGTTAGTTACCACCGATAGATATCGGTTGGCGGCTTACGAACAGTTAAAAGCATTAGGCCGGATCATTGATGTGCCGGTTAGATTAGTGGAGGAGAACACTAACTTGAATAAGGTGTTGCGTTCATTACGGGATAAATCACTGGTGCTGATTGATACGGCTGGATTTCAACAGGCAGATGATGAACGCCGACAGCAGCTCGAAGCATTGGAAAGCGCCAATGTGAATATTAAGAAGTTGCTGGTATTACCTTGCACCAACCAGGATTCGACGTTGCGGGCGGCCTACGATCTACTTGCAAAGAGTCGTATTGACGCCTGTATTCTGAGTAAAACTGATGAAACCATGAGTTTTGGAGAAGTAATCAGTCTAGTGGTAGAAAAAGCACTGCCGGTAGCCTATATTACCAATGGACAAAGCATTCCTGATGACCTTCAGACAGCGCATGCTGAAAGTTTAATTAGGTTGTTGTTTAAACAGCAAAAAATAACAGACATTCAAGTACCTGACATCACTAAAACGGTGCGCCCCATGACAAATTCGAGGGCGTATGCTGGGAATTAATCATTATGAACCGATTGCAGCCAGAGAGCAGCGCCTGTTAATGAGTACTATTAATCCTGTTCGTGTGATCGCCGTGACTGGCGGTAAAGGCGGAATCGGTAAAACTAATGTTTCCGTGAATTTAAGCCTGGCACTCGCAAAGCTGGGTCGGCGCGTGGTTTTAATGGATGCGGATCTTGGTTTAGCCAATGTTGATGTACTGCTGGGTATCGAAGCGAAAAAAAATATTGCGGATGTGCTTAGCGGAGAATGCTCACTTGCCGATGTAATGGTCGAAGGACCGATGGGAATTAAAATTGTTCCCGCCTCATCCGGGATTAGATCAATGGTGTCGTTGACGGTAGCAGAGCATGCGGGTCTCATCCAGGCGTTCAGCGAAATAGACAAAGAGCTGGACGTGTTAATTGTCGATACCGCGGCGGGAATTTCTGATGCCGTCACCAGTTTTGTACAGGCAGCTCAGGAAGTGCTGGTAGTGGTATGCAATGAGCCGACCTCAATTACCGATGCCTACGCGTTGATTAAAGTACTTAACAGAGATCATGGCGTTTTTAAGTTTAATATTCTGGCCAACATGGTGCATTCACCCGATGATGAGCGGGAAATTTTTGAGAAATTAAATAGAGTGTCCGAGCGCTTTTTAAATGTGGCGTTGAAGCGGGTGGGCTCGATTCCTTATGACGAAATGCTGGTCAAATCGGTAAAAAAACGCCAACCGGTATATGAGGCCTATCCACGAGCGAAATCCTCTTTGGCATTTAAGCAATTGGCGAATGCGGTTGATGCTTGGCCATTGCCGAAATCTGCCAAGGGACACCTGGAATTTTTTATCGAAAGACTGATACAAAGTGAGGTTAGCGTTTAACTCTGCCAATTTCACCAGTACTCAAAGAAGCTATTAACCTTAACTAGCATGCAACAGAGCAACGTAAGAGCATTATGCTACCAATGCAAAAGCTGACAATGTACTCACAGGCGGGAGTTGGCAGCTCAGCCATCGACGCAACCGCTTTGGTGGAGCAATATGCGCCTATGGTCAAGCGTATTGCTCACCACCTGTTGGCCCGTTTGCCAGCCAATGTACAGGTTAATGACCTGATCCAAGCGGGGATGATTGGGCTGCTTGAATCAGCTAGAAAGTATGATGCGACCAAGGGCGCTAGCTTTGAGACCTATGCCGGGATACGCATTCGCGGAGCGATGCTTGATGATGTGCGTAAGGATGATTGGGCGCCACGCTCGGTGCACCGTAATGCGCGACGTATTGCCGACGCTATTAAAGCAATTGAATCCAGAACCGGGCGTGATGCGCATGATGCTGAGGTAGCAAAGGAACTGAATATTAGTTTGGATGATTATTATAGCCACTTGCAAGATAGCGCAGGTACGAGATTGTTTAGTTTTGACGAGGTGCAGGAAAATGATGAAAATTGCGCCGAAACCCAGAGTAGCTTCGCCGACGAAGGGCCTCTGGATAATGTACAGAATCAGCTTTTTCGTTCCTGCCTGGCGCGCGCAATCTCCGGGTTACCAGAGCGAGAAAAATTAGTTCTGGCGCTTTATTACCGAGAAGAAATGAACCTTAAGGAAATAGGCAGTGTTTTGGGCGTGAGTGAGTCGCGAGTGAGTCAAATTCATAGTCAGGCCGCGTTGCGTTTGAAGGCAAGGTTAACGGACTGGCGTGATATAGATGAATAGGCTGTGGTAGGCAGGCTGCGGATTATGGTAAGTACTGAATCGGTACTGAAGCCCTCGCTAAGAGATGACTGAGGAAGATAAATGGATGTGTTAAGTATAGTTGGTGTTGTCCTTGCCTTTGTCGCAGTGCTTGGCGGAAACTTTATTGAAGGTGGTTCTATCGGAGCCTTGTTTAATGCCCCCGCAGGACTGATCGTCATTGGTGGCACCTTGGGCGCAGCCATATTGCATACCTCCTATGAGAATCTTAAACGAGCTCTCACTATTCTTATCTGGGTTTTTAAACCACCGCAACAGGATATTACAGGCGCTGTCAGTAAAGTGATCAGCTGGAGTATGACAGCGCGTAAGGAAGGTCTGCTGGGGTTGGAAACATTGGTGGATGCCGAGACTGAATACTTTACGCAAAAGGGGCTGAGGCTGCTGGTAGATGGTACCGAGCCGGATGCGATCAGGCGTATTATGGAGGTTGATCTTTTTGTGACCGAGCAAAAGGATTTACAGGGCGCCCGGTTTTTTGAATGTATGGGCGGGTACTCGCCCACTATCGGCATTATCGGTGCTGTGATGGGGCTGATTCATGTGATGCGCAATTTGGCTGATCCGAGCCAACTGGGCTCGGGTATTGCAACCGCCTTTGTCGCCACCATTTATGGAGTGGGGTTGGCAAACCTGTTGTTTTTGCCAATTGCAAGTAAACTAAAGAGTGTTGTGCAGGATCAGTATCAGTATCGGGAAATGGTTATTGAAGGTGTTGTCGCCATCGCTGAAGGCGAAAACCCCAGAGCCATTGAGATGAAACTGCAAGGCTACTTAAAGAGGTAAATTGAATGCCTCGCCGCGACCCTCATTCAAGCCATGACCAGGAGAATCACGAACGTTGGTTAATCTCCTATTCGGACTTTATTACATTATTATTCGCGTTCTTTGTCGTCATGTATTCGATTTCTTCGGTTAATGAGGGTAAGTATAAGGTATTATCCAAGACCTTGATTGGGGCATTCGATGTGGTGGAGAAAAAACAGACATCCAGTTCCAATTTAGTAGAGTTGGGTGAATATGTGAAAAATAGTCTGATTGATTTCCCCGGTCAGTCTAATAAAGAAGGTGATTTAGTCGATACGGATCAGGCACAAAAAAGCCAGTTAGGTCAGCTGTCAGAGCAGGTCGAATCAGCTTTTGCAGATCTGATTGAAGATAAGGTAATTGCCATTAACGGCAATGAAACCTGGGTTGAAATATCCTTAAGCTCTGGATTACTTTTTGGCAGCGGCAGCGCCACCCCCAGTGCGGCAGCACAACCGATACTGGAGGAAATAGCGGGGATTCTAAGCGGCTATAAAAACCCCATTCGCGTTGAAGGTTTTACCGATAACGTACCGATAAGCTCAACCGTTTTCCCCTCTAACTGGGAGTTATCCTCTGCCCGTTCCGCCACCGTCGTCAGGCTTTTGGCGCAGGCCGGTGTGGAGGCAAACCGTATGGCGGCAATTGGATATGGCGAATATCAACCGGTTGCATCGAATGAGACCGCTGAAGGGCGAAACGAAAACCGGCGAGTCGTGTTGGTGGTATCCAAAGATTTAGACTTGCGGCGCACAGCCAGCGGTGCGGGGGAGCCGACGGCGGAATCGGCTGAGGATAATACCTTTCTGAAGGAAAAAAACAACGTTAAAACACTAGAGCTGGAAGGTGGCGGACTCTTGTTTACGAAAGATGAGAAGAAAAAATGATGGTGTTTAATTACCTCTGGCTTGCCTTGGGTCTGTTGGCGCTAATAAGCACCATTGCACTGCTAAAGGCAGTGTTTCTAAAGGAGCAGCTTGCCGCACTGCAAAAGAGTTCTGGCGAGCGGATTGATAAGCTTGAAAACGAGTTGTCTGCGTTGTTGGATGGCAGTTTTGGTATGGGTAATCAATTGAATGAACTGCAAAGAGATATGAAGGATACGCGGGAAAAACAACAGCAGTTGGAGCAGCGTGACCTCGGTGCGTTACCTTATAATCAGGCCGTTCGGATGGTCGCCAGTGGAGCTACGGCCGACCAGCTGGTCAATCAGTGTGGGCTCTCGCGTTCGGAAGCTGATTTGATAATGCTGTTGCACAAAAGTTCGCCTCCAGTGGTTGAGCCAATTGGGACAGCAACTCGTGACAGTAAAGCACAATTCGATAACCAATTTAATCAGCCAGATAGAGTCGATACTAGTGAACTATCGGCCAATACAAACCGCGAGTTTATGGATGACATTGCTGGAATAGATGCACTTCCCGATGAAGATGGCCTTGAGAGGTTAGATACGATTGAGGGTGACGATGAACCTATCGAAAATCAAAGTGAACAGACATCTTCTATTGAACGAGCGAACCAACCAAAAGGCGAATAGTTTGCCTGGAAGGCTTTAAATTCCCGTTCCCAATTGAAGCCGCTATTTATAGCTGTTCCAGGCAATTGACGGAACTTTTAATCAGTTTCGTGTTTTAATGCTGAGTTTTACGCGAACAACCTTTCCAAGCCAACCAGTCGGTAGCGCCTAAATGCTGATAAAAAATACAAAAAATTCTTACGGCCTAGTTGCTATCGCGATGCACTGGATTATAGCCTTGCTGATTATTGGTTTATTCATAATGGGCATTTGGATGCGAGAGTTGGGATATTATGATCCTTGGTATCACCGTGCCCCCGAGCTGCATAAAAGTATCGGGTTGTTAGTGCTTTTTCTTTTGATCTTCCGTTACTTCTGGCGTCAGTTTGATCCGATTCCTGAGCCTTCAGGTAATCTCGCTCGCTGGGAAAAGGTCACTTCCCGTATTGCGCATGCCAGTCTTTATCTGTTGGCGTTAATCATTATTGGCAGCGGTTATTTGATTGCTACGGCTGATAATATAGGGGTCACATTTTTTGGCTGGTTTAATATTCCGGTTATTATTAATCCCTTTAACCACCAGGAAGATATTGCGGGAGAAATTCATGAAATTATTGCTTGGATAATGATGGCTTTGGTGTTGCTGCATACATTTGCTGCGTTGAAACATCATTTCTTTGATAAGGATGTAACATTAAGACGTATGCTGGGAATGTCCCGGCGTCCATGAACCCATAAGAAGGAGAGAAAAATGCAAACACGACGATTGATGGTTATTGTTTTTACGGTACTGATGTTGGCAACGGGGTCGTTGTTCGCAGCGGACTATGTGGTGGATTCAAAAGGTATGCATGCGTCCATTAATTTTCGTATTAAACACTTGGGGTATAGCTGGTTAACAGGTCGTTTTAATAAGTTTGAAGGTATATTTAGTTTTGATGAAAACAATGTCAGTGCAACCAAAATTGTTATTGATATTGACCCTGCCAGTGTTGATACCAATCACGCTGAACGTGATAAACATTTACGTGAAGGAGATTTTCTGGAGGTAAAAAAATACCCGATAGCTAAATTTGTCAGTACTCGAGTTGAGGCTTTGGGCGAGGGAGAAGCGATAATCCATGGTGATTTGACATTACACGGCGTTACCAAGTCGATTGCTATTAAAGCAAATGCCGTAGGCGGTGGACCCGACCCCTGGGGAGGTTATCGTCAAGGGTTCTCAGGGGTAACTAAAATAGCGTTGAAGGATTTTGGTATTGATTTTGATTTAGGGCCGGCCTCCACCGACGTAGAGTTTGATTTGCAGATTGAAGGAGTGCGTCAAGGCGGCTAACCGCACAAACACATTGTTGTCTAGCCAGACAAGCAGAAATGAGAATACCCCGCTGGTTGATACCTGTCGGGGTATTTTTTTGGAACTTAATCAGAGGTGACTTAACTATTCAGAGAGCTTTGTCCGATGACGTATTGTCGAGAGCAGTAATGACGTGAATGGCTCGTTTAGCTATACAGGGTCGGGGTGGGATGAAAAAAATACAGATTGAAATAGATTCATGCTAAGATTTCCGCTCTCCTGTGCCAAGCGCGTACTTATTTTTCTTTACAACAGATGCTATCGAAACAATGCCTAGTAATCAGCAATTTAATATAGAACAGTGGTTGGTCTATCGACTGTGGCGGATTTCGCAAGAAGCGGGGTTCTCTCTTGAAAAATTCTATGCCAAAAAATTTGGCTTAAGCGGGTTTGATTGGCGGCTTATTGCCGCAGTAGCTACCTACGCACCAATTTCGGCGAAGGGGTTAGCCGAAGTGTTGGATTTGAGCCAAGTGCAAATGACACGCGCCCTGACAAACCTGATTGACGAAGGTATGATCAGTCGGCGTATGGATAAAGCGGATCGCAGGCGCATTGTGCTGCGCTTGACCAAAAAAGGGCAGGATATCTATCAGCAGATTACACCCAAGGCTGAGGCGGTCGAAATAGATATGTTATCTGATCTTGAAGCGAGCGAACGTAAACAGTTTTTAGATACTTTAACACGTATTGAAGAGAAAATTATTCGTTAAGGATTTGTAGAGTTTTCCGCGTGAAGCACACCCTATGCGAGGCATGACTAATGCGCCAAATTTTGCCGATATTAATAGGGATGAGAACAGCGATATTAATAGGGATGAGAACAGCGATTTTAATATTGAAGAATTGACGGTGCATCAAAACCAAAATCGGCAGTATATGGTGCCGTAGTAAAAATAGAATTTTTCAACCCTGTAAATTACTCAGTATCGTTGCCGATGTCAGTACCGACCTCGACTGCTGAGTTGCTCAGACCTCTCCAGCTCAATTTGGCTATCAATATCGTTTTGGGAAATCTCTAGTAAATCCAGCACTTGGGCGCCAATAACCAGGCTTGCCTCAAGCATTTCTGGCACAACATAATCGGCGCCAATCGATAGCAGCTCGGCAAAATCTCCGTGCTCACAACAACGTGCGATGATGGGCAAGGTGAAGCCACTGGCTCGAATTTGTTCGATGGTATTTTTTGCCATTTCAATTGAACTAAAGGTAAGGATCGCCATCCTTGCCGAGCCAATATGGCAACTGTGCAAGATCTCCATTTTAGAGCAATCACCGTAAACGACATTGTGCCCACGTCCGCGTTCGTTACCCACAACCCCTATATTCTGATCGATAGCAATATAGTCAATAGCATTGGCTTCAAGTAGACGGGCAACTGTTTTTCCCACGCGACCAAAGCCGCCGATGATGACATGGTCGAGTTGAGGGAGGGTGACTCGATATTCATCGCTAATATTCTTAGCATTTTTGTCGCCTAGCAGCGCCCACAAAGAACTGCTGATTTGGTTGCTGTAGCGAATTAAAAATGGGCTGACGGCCATACTAAAAATGGCAACCAGGATAATAAAGGATGCTTGGTCATCGGGCAGTACTCCATGCATTACGCCCAAGGCTAGCAGCGCCAAACCGAATTCTCCAGCCTGGGCGAGATTGAGTCCGGTTTGTACAGCGATATTTTTGCTATCCCCCGACAGCTTTACCAGAAAACTGATTAAGATCGTTTTGATCAGTATCAGAGTAGCGGTAAACACAAGGATGCGAGGCCAGAAGTCTAAGAGCAGTTGAACTTGGATATTCATGCCAATAGTGACAAAAAATAACCCTAGTAAAATATCTTTAAAGGCCCTGATGTCGCTGTTGATCTGATGTCGGAAATGGCTTTCGCCCAGCATCATGCCAATGACGAAACCGCCCAGAGCCATCGAAAGATGAAAGCTGTGTGTTACCCAGGATGCCAGCATTACTATGACTAGTGTGCTGAGGACAAAGACCTCGTCCGATTTTGCTAGCGCCACTTCTTTATAGAGTGGTGGCAGCAACCATTTACCCACGCTGAGCAGAAGGATGACCAGGAAAACGCCTTTACCAAAGGCAGAGCCTAATGCCGTCAGCAGCGATGTTGATTCATTGCCCGCCAGCACCGGAACTAAAATGAGGAAGAGCACCGCAGCCAAATCCTGAAATAGTAAAACGCCGATCGACAATTGGCCATGGCGGCTGTGCACTTCTCTAAGAGTGCTCAATTCTTTGGTGACTATCGCGGTGGATGATAGTGCGAGTGCACCCGCAATAATAATGGCAGCCTCGAGTGTGGTTCCCCACAACCAAACCGCGCCGCCAAAAGCCAAGGTACAGAATACCACCTGTATGCCCCCGAGACCGAACACCGACGAGCGCAGTGCAATGAGCTTAGGTAATGAAAACTCCAGGCCCAGAGCAAATAGTAGAAATACCACACCGAATTCAGCCAGAAATGCAAAGTCAGAGGGCTGTGCAACCCAGCCCATAATATGCGGCCCGATGATACTTCCAGCCAACAGATAGGCAATGATATTGGGTAACCGTAAGCGCTGTAAGAGTACCGTCGCTAACAACGATGCGCACATGATCGCCAGCAGTTCTTCAAAAAAATGCTCTACCATAGGCTGTTAGTTATTTTTTGAGAAATCAAATAATACCCCTACAATAGCTGATCTGGTTATGGTCAGCGATGAATATCACAGCAAGTCCTCAATAAACCAAGCGGCGAATGAATGCCGTCCGGTAACAGCTGCTTTTCGATATAAAGTTGAGGCCTGTTGTCGCACAGTTTTTTCCGCTGTATTTCGTAATGCTGCAATTTCTTTAAGGCTTAGCCCTTTAAGTAATAGCCAAGCCACTTCCTGTTCGCTTTCAGTAAAATCCCAGTCTGAAAACTGCTGAGCGATCACTTTGCTCAATTCTCTACGAGTAACGAGAACATTTTCGTTAGCGTTTTTAGCGATATTTTTCGCTTCAACTAGCTCTTGTTTCAAGGCATTGATTTCTTGAGTTTGCTTTTTTAATCCGAATATCAGGCAAATGATGGCGATGCTGGAAAGAACAAATACCGCTGTTTCTTTGAGAATATGATCGAGACCAATGCCATGTGATAAATCAGTAATCAAATCGAGTCCGCTCGCAACTATGATAAAGGCGAGTAACAGAATCAGATATTTCTCTTTAGTGAAATGGCGTATGGTCAATTGAATTCTGCAGCAATATTAATCTAAGGTTCTTTAGTATAGGACATATGTACTAACGCGTTCCGCTACATACATTTGCCCGATGACAGGAGTAGCTCGATCCAGCATCCTAATGCTATCGATTTATTCAGTACAGGGGAAATATCATGAAAGATAAAGTTTATGTGTGGGATCCGTTTATTCGTATTTTCCATTGGAGTTTAGTGCTCCTTTTCGTTATAAGCTATCTCACTGGTGACGAAAATGAGACGGTTCATGTTTATTCCGGCTATGCAGTGTTAGCGTTATTGGTGACCCGTATTTTATGGGGTTTTGTGGGGACGAAACGGGCGCGATTCGGTGATTTTGTACGCCCCCCAGCAGAGGCTTACGATTATCTCAAAGGGCTCTTTACTGGCACTACACATAAGTATGAGGGGCATAACCCAGCAGGGGGTTGGATGACGTTGATGTTAATAGCGAGCCTGCTATTAACGGGGTTTAGTGGCCTCAAACTCTATGGTGTAGAAGGACATGGGCCATTGGCGATGGTGCCTGAACCAACAGCTATTTCGGATGATACAGGTGGCAAACGCGTTATCAGTCGGGAAAAAGCTCATGATGAGCACGAAGACAAGAATGAGCGTAATCATGGTGCCTATGAAGATGAAGAGGCGGAAGAGTTCTGGGAAGAAATTCACGAGTTTTTTGTGGATTGCTCACTGTTTTTAATCATCTTACATATTGCTGGAGTATTGCTGTCCAGCTTGAAGCAGCGTGAGAATTTGGTTGGATCAATGGTGACTGGTTATAAAAACAAATAGACAGGAAGTCTTGAATAGAAGATGTGTCGGCTGTTGGTGTCATATTTGATTATGGCAGCTTGCTGGCTAGTTGTTGGTAAACCAACGTCTTTCCCAGGCCAGTAGTACTTTTTCGGGATATTTAGTTTTGCCCAGACTGCCGTTGTAGCGAGCCAGCGCACGAATCAGATCACCTTTTTCCTTTTTAAGATAATAACTGAGGATAGTGCAGCCGTAGCGTAAATTGGTTTCGATAGTCGTCAGGTTATCTTTAGGGCGGCCAATTTCACCTTTCCAGAAGGGCATGACCTGCATTAATCCCTGTGCGCCGGCCGAGGAGATTGCGAAATTATCGAAACGGCTTTCAATTTGGATGACAGATAAAACCAGTTCAGGTTTGATATCTGCGCGGGTGGCTTCTCGGTGCACCAACCGTAATAAGGCTAGGCGTTCTTGACCATCCGGGATGAAGTCGTCAAGGCGTGCGGACATATCGACTAGCCAGACCTCAGCGTCGAAGCGATCCTGGAAGCTGTCTGCATCCTCAATGGTTTGTTTTAGCAGCGAGCGCAATTCGTCATCAACCTGCTGAGCCTGGGCGTTGTTCGCCAGGCAGTAGGTGAGAAGCGCTAAATAAAATAATATCCGATATGCTGACATTCTTCGATTCTCTACTTTTCTGTAGTTTAGTTGAGAATTAGGTATACCGGTTGATTTTCTTAAGACAGAAGTTTCCTAACTGTTGTTTAAACGCACCTGTAAAAAATCGAGCACCCTTTCGATAGTCACGTCCTCACGGCTTAAGTCTCGACGTCGCTGATATTCTACCAAACCTTCTTTGAGACCTCGTTCGCCAACCACCAGTCGATGCGGTATTCCAATCAGCTCCATTTCCGCCATCTTCACGCCAGGGCTGGTTTTTTTATCACGATCATCCAATAGCACCTCTATGCCCTGAGCGGTTAAGACCTGATAGAGTTGATCCGCTGTTTCGCGTACCAGTTCCGATTTATCATAGTTTAGTGCCACAATGCCGACCTGGAATGGTGCCAGCGCCTGAGGCCAGATAATACCCTTGTCATCATTGTTCTGCTCGATGGCAGCGGCCACTACACGGGTGACACCAATGCCATAACAGCCCATCGTCATAACCTGGGTCTTACCGTTTTCGTCCAGCACCTTGGCGTTCATCTCCTCTGCGTATTTTTTCCCCAGCTGGAAAATATGGCCGGCTTCAATACCGCGTTTGAAGATCAATTTACCTTGTCCGTCCGGGCTGGGATCGCCTTCCTCGACATTTCGAATATCGGCTATTTGGTCGAAACTCGCGTCTCGATCCCAGTTCACCCCGTTCAGGTGCTGACCGTTTTGGTTCGCACCGCAGATAAAGTCGGCCATCAGGCTGGCGCTACGATCGGCAATGATGGGTATAGAGAGGCCAACCGGGCCAATTGATCCGGCACTGC
This sequence comes from Pseudomonadales bacterium, assembly GCA_024234615.1. NCBI lineage: Bacteria > Pseudomonadati > Pseudomonadota > Gammaproteobacteria > Pseudomonadales > Pseudomonadales bacterium. The sequence goes on along the minus strand of JACKNY010000002.1, from coordinate 190,049 downwards.
AACCTACGGCGGCTTTAATTTGTTCGTCGCTGGCGAAGGCGAGAGGGGATTTGATCAGCGCTAATTTTTCGGCCTTTAACTCATTCAGTGTGTGATCACCTCGTAAAACTAGCGCCACCAACGGCGACGCATTCTCCTCGCTGGGCTCACCCTCAACCAGCAGGGTTTTGAGTACCTGATTGGTCTCAATGTTCAAGAAGTCAGCTACTTCATCGATACTGTGTTGATTAGGCGTATCAATAGTTGCTAATGCGCTGGTCGCCTTAGCTCTCGTAATTGTAGGCATTAACGCTTCGGCCATTTCAATATTGGCTGCGTAGTTACTGGTGTCGCTAAAGGCGATGAGGTCTTCGCCGGACTCGGCCAGGACGTGAAACTCTTGGGATTGACTGCCGCCAATGCTGCCAGAGTCGGCTTGCACGGCACGAAAATCGAGGCCCATGCGGGTGAAAATATTGGTATAGGCCTGATACATCGCATCATAGGTTTGTTGCAGGCTGGTGTCGTCCATGTGGAAGGAATAGGCATCTTTCATGATGAATTCACGTGAGCGCATGACGCCGAAGCGCGGTCTAACCTCATCGCGGAATTTGGTTTGAATCTGATAGTAGTTCACCGGCAGTTGTTTATAGCTTTGTAATTCATTGCGTGCCAAATCGGTGATCACTTCCTCATGGGTTGGGCCTAAGCAAAACTCACGTTGATGACGGTCGTGCATTCGCAACAGCTCGGGGCCAAACTGTTCCCAACGGCCTGATTCCTGCCAAAGTTCGGCAGGCTGTACAGCAGGCATCAACACCTCCAGTGCTCCGGCTCGATCCATTTCCTCGCGAATAATTTTTTCAACTTTTCGGAGAACGCGCAAACCTAATGGCTGCCAAGTATAAAGTCCGGAAGCCAGTTTGCGGATCATACCGGCGCGAAGCATTAGCTGATGACTGACAACCACCGCATCGGCTGGCGTTTCTTTTAGGGTGTTGATGAGGAAATGAGTGCTGCGCATTAACAGATTTTGCCTTGAGTTATATGGAAAATAACGCATTGTAAGGTGCACCGCACGGATATTCCAGAGACTATGTTAATATTGGGCATCTAGCGTGGTATCGGTGACATGAGGGGTAACGAAATCGCAGATGAATAAACCTTGCTCTCAGGCCTGTGAAAATAATAAAAGGCCAATTCTTGCGGTGTTAAAAAACGCCTTTGCCGAAGTCGAAACAGTTTTAGAAATCGGCAGCGGCACTGGTCAGCATGCCGTTTATTTTGCTGAGCACCTACCTCAAGTAAGCTGGCAGCCAACGGACTTGGCAGAAAATTTGGCAGGTGTGCAACTTTGGCTGGATGAGGCAAAATTAGCCAATATTCGACCTCCTATGGTTTTGGATGTACGTATGCAGCCCTGGCCAATAGCACCTACGGATGCTATCTATACCGCCAACAGTCTGCACATCATGGGAGCAGCGGAGGTCGAACAGTTTTTTCAGGGTGTTGCAGAGACGTTGCTAGATGGCGGTCGCCTTTGCGTCTATGGGCCGTTTAATTACGGCGGAAAATTTACCAGCCAAAGTAATGCTCGCTTTAATGAATGGCTTTTCCTGCAAAATCCTAAAAGCGCTATTCGAGATTTTGAGTGGGTGAGTGAGTTGGCTGAGGCTGCGGGTTTGTCTCTTCTAGCGGATCATACGATGCCTGCGAATAATCGCTTGTTAGAGTGGATTAAGCGATCATTTTCCTAGCATTTGCCCCATCGTATGGTATTTTCTTGGGTAGAAAATTGTCTATTAGCTTAACTGGTTGATATATAAAGCACATAGCCCCAGTATTGTGGTTTTAATAAGACGGGTTAATAGTTACTTATTAGGAGGGGATTAAGCCGCTACCCCATAGGGAAGTGGGCGGTTTGTTTGATGCTGGCGCCAATCCCAAGAGTGCTTGCCAAAGGCTACCGGACTAAGGTGTGCCGCTGACAGCACATGTTCAAGCTGAGAAAAAGTCCCTTTTGGAGTGCATTTCACCTGATTGAAAATGCGGTAAGTGACATCCAAAACCGAATGGCAGAGTCTATAAAAACGCGCGTTACGGATTGAGCTGACCATAAAGGCATAGTCATAACCTAGATTCCATGATGCATTGACTAAGTGCGCACAAAACTCTTTTTGGCAGTTATATTCCCGGAGTTCTTTGGAAAGTGATAGTCGTTCCCACATACAGTAGGGGCCCTTCTGCAGACCCAACTCAGGCATTAAATCATTTAAAGACAGGCTCATACTTTCGTCTGATGTGCCGGAAGTGATTCTGGCACCACCGAGGCAAAGGTCACCGTTTCTGGCGATGAGGATGCGGCCATTTCGATCCGCTGGTTCTTCGGCACCGTTGAAGTCAGGCAGCTTTAGTTCTTCTCGATAGCATTGCTCACGTAGCTGGTAATATTGCTCAAGTAATTGGGGATCTGTAGTAAATTCATAAACAACCTGCATGCAACCCTCGAGTTAACCTAAAGCCCATAGTGAATATCGACCACTGGGTAGTGGTGATATTGATCAATTAATATTGAATACAAAAAGCATGCCAGCATGGAATTATTTTGTTATATCAAAGACTTCCATGTTGTACTTTGGGAGAACGTTCGAAAAAGCAGGCATCCTGCGGCAAAATCTGTCTCCATTTTGCGACGAATAACTATGAGAGTCAAAGAAACGATTTAAAAATCAGCTTGTTATGCTGTCGCTAAATAGCGACAAGGAGAATTAGGGTGCTACTACTGTTCCTGCTTAAACGATCCAGGTTGAATGTTATGACGTTTTAACAGTTTATAAAAATCAGTGCGGTTGCGCTGGGCCAGTCTGGCGGCGTCGCTCACAGAGCCATTGGTGATTCTCAGTAGTTTGAGTAGGTAGTCGTGTTCGAACTGTTGACGGGCCTGGTCGAGGCTGGGGAAATAGCCATCGTCTACAGCGAGAGCTCGACGTACCAGTTCTTCAGATATAACCGGGGATGTTGAGAAGGCGGCGGTTTGTTGCACCACATTTTCCAATTGTCGCACATTGCCTGGCCAAGCGGCTTTTACCATTAGGTCGAGTGCTGCTGGGGAGAAGCTGGTGACCCTTTTAGCGCCCGCGTCTGCTTTTGTTAGAAAGTGCAGGGCGAGTAAGGGTATATCCTCCGCGCGTTCTGTTAAACGGGGCAGGTGTAAGTTGACTACATTGAGTCGATAAAACAGATCCTCACGAAATAAACCTTCTTTCATCGCTTGCTCGATATTTCGGTTGGTAGCGGAGACAATACGCACGTTGACTGGAAAATGTTGATTGCTACCAATCGGACGAATCTGCCTTTCCTGTAGCGCACGTAATAGCTTCACCTGTAGGCTAACTGGCATGTCGGCAATTTCATCGAGGAAGAGCGTACCGCCTTCAGCAGCGAGGAACAGGCCTTGATGATCTTTAATTGCACCGGTAAATGCACCTTTGACATGGCCAAATAGTTCGGATTCCAGCAGTTGTTCTGGCAAAGCCCCGCAATTAATAGGCACGAAAGGGCCGTTCTGATAACTCCCAGCCTGATGAATAGCGCGGGCAAATAGTTCTTTGCCTGTCCCACTTTCTCCGGTAATCAGCACACTGACCTCGAGGCTGCAAATCTGTCGAACTTGACTGAGTAAGTCCTCAATTGCAGTACTGCGACTAATGATATGAGAGCGCCAAATTTCGGTTCTTTCCTGTTGACGAGCTCCGCTATGTTGTAGTGCAGATTTGATCGCAACAAACAGCCGTTTTTTATCGACTGGTTTGGTCAGAAATTCAAAAACACCCTGTTGCGTTGCTGTAACTGCCTCCGGAATGGTGCCTTGTGCGGACAGTATAATAACCGGTAAACCAGGAAAAAAATGACGAATCTGTTCGAATAGCTCCATACCGTCCATGCCGCTCATGCGAAGGTCTGTTACCACTAAGTCGATGCGGTGGTTGCGTAGCATCGGTAATGCGGTTTCTCCAGATTGACAGCTATGCACGATAAACCCTTCCGCCTCCAACCGGATCGTTAGTAGGCGTAGTAGGTCGGGGTCGTCATCTACCAGGAGTATGCTGTGGGGCACGTTAAGCGGTCTCTATTCGTTAGTTGCGGGAGGCTCGGGCGCGGTGCTTTGTTGTTTGCGGTTGCTGATAGTTGCCTCCAGCTGGGTTAATGCTTCAATTTTACGTTCCAGTAATTCCCTGTCGAGTACGCTCTCTGCCAATTCCTTTTGTAAGTGGGTATGGCGCGCATGCCAGTTAATCAGTGCCTGATTATGTGCCTCCATGATACGGGCGAGCTCTCTCAAATTGGGCTCTATGGTGGTATCCAAAGAAAGCTTCCGAAAAGCGTCGCGTGCTTGAATCCAACCTTCACGATGGTTCAATTGCTGGTTAAGTGCCCCGTAATAAAATAACTCATCACCCGCTTCCGGCTTGGCCAGCTGACTCAGTTTCGTCGCGGCCATATCCGCCGATAATTTGCTCACCGCAGTGCTGATGTTAAGCCAGTCATTGAGATCGTGTAGTTCGGTGATAGGCAAGGGTTGCTCCAAGGCTGCACTGCTTTGTGCAGGTAGTAGCTCACAGCCGGATAGCAGCGACAGCATGATACAGAGTGTTAATGATTTAAGGAGGGACATATCAACCGAAAGCATACCGCTAATCTAGGGTGTTTTACCAGAGCAAGACGACCACCCTGTGCCTGCATGCACTCTAGTGCTAGGCTCAAGCCGATGCCGGAACCTTTAATTGGTCCATGTCTGATTGAACTGCCCTGATAAAATGGTTCGAACAAATGCGGGATTTCCTCTGCGGGTATTGCCGTGCCGGAATTAGCGACCTCAATCACCAGACAGTTGTTCTGCTCTGTGCATGAGATTTCAATGCAGCCTCGGTGAGGGGTGTAGTTAACGGCATTGGAGATCAGATTATCGAGACAGATTTTAAGTTTTTCGCGGTCGGCGAACCAGGTTGCGGCCTGCCAATCACAGCTGACAGTGAGTTCTTTACTTTCGATGCGGATTTCATAGTTGCCCAGCAATTGCTGGCCGAGCGCTTGCAGTTGAATGAGTTCGGGAGTAAGGCTTTGCAAGGGGAGCTGATTATAGTCCAGCAGGTTTTCAATCAGACGCTGTAACTCGATACCATTTTGCTGGACGATCGTGACAATTTCCTGTTGTCTGGTTGATAATGTGCCGGTAACCTGTTCCGCCAGCAGATCAGTGCCCTCACGCAGATTTGCTAATGGCGTCTTTAGCTCATGGGAAATATGTCGTAAGAACTGTAACTTCTGCTGATCGATTTCATGCAAACGACCCCGCAGCCATTCCAATTCCTGCCCTAATACCTTGACCTCTTGAGGGCCGCTAATGTCAATGCGGCGTGATAGGTCACCACCGCCCAAGGACTTTATCTCGCTGAGAATGCGTTGAATTGGCCTGTTAATCCAGTAGGAAGAAAGCAGCATCAACGTTAATGTGGCTAGGGCCATGACAAAAACCATCACTAACAGAGAATCTTTGATGTTGTCGGCTTCGGCGGCATGGGCGGAAACGCGTCGATCTACATCCGTCTGTAGCCAATCGCCCAAGGCTGTGCTGAGGTTAACGATGGATTTAAACTGAGTGATAATTTGCTCGGTATCAAGGGGCGCGAGTGTTGAAATCTGTGATTGCAGATCGGCAATAATGTTTTGGTCTTCACCGATAAGTTGTTGCAGACTGTGGAGGCGATCCAAAATTGCTTGTCGTTCGCGCTGGAATAGCGCCAGCAATTCGGTGTTTTTCAGTGTTAAGTACTGGTGGGTGCGGCGCTCTAAATCTAACAAATCCCTTTGCAAATCCTGGCCGTGCCGGGTCATCGCGATCACCTGAGCACTGACAACCCGGTTCTTTTCAGATAGCTCTCCAAGGGTTTGTATTGTATATAAAATAGCCAGGCATAGCGGTGCTATGGCGAGTAAAAAGCCAAGGATAACCAACTGTAAAACGGATTTGGGTTGGAAAAAGGGCATGATTAACGGTAATGGGGTTATCTGGTGAGGTGGCAGTTTAGCCGATAGTAAAATATTGTACACTGCTGAGGGCCAAGTTAATCAGCCTGTGGAATATTCGTAATAGAAAGGTTTGCAGAGCGGCAGCGCTGTGAATATTAAAACGATCAGTTCAGATATATAATGAGGCTCCGCCTGAAAAGCCGTTTGTGTGTGAGCTTTTTTCGACCGCACGGATTTATCACGTGTTATATTTGGTTATACGATATTCAAATCATGATAACGTTTGCTCTATCTGGTCGGTTTTAGCCGAGACCAGGCGACTTATCCGACGACTACTGCGGATGACAAATTAACTATCGAGGTCAAGGCTGGCCAACGGAAATACGGATAACCTGGATCCGGTTGGAGCTAGATTCAGATTGATTTGTTCCGTGGGCCGAAAACTGTTTGACGAAGCTAATTCTGAGAGATAAATAACTTTTTACAAGGCACTATGACGAAAACCAAAAAACTACCCCTTATCTACTCCTGCTCAGGCTGCTCAAATATTGCGCAGCTAGCAAACCGTATTGCGGTTGAGTTAGATCGCAACAAACAGGCTGAAATGTCTTGTATTGCAGGCGTTGGCGGCGGTGTTAAATCACTGGTTAAAAAAGCCCAGGCAAAGCGTGACATCATTGCTATTGATGGCTGTGAACTTGCGTGTGTGAAGCACTGTTTAAAGCTGCGAGGTGTGGTGCCGACGAGCCATTATTGCTTGACTGACTATCAGCTCAAAAAGCAATACGGTATTGATTGTAATGACGAGGACTATCAACGGATCAAAAGTATTATTATCAGTGACCAGGTCGTATTAAAGGGCTCTGATCCTTTATAGTGTTAAACCCACTGTCTTGTTCCCTTAATAGGAACTTCTCTTAAACGGCAAAAGCTGAGATGCTTGCTCAATATAGTCTTTGACGCCTCTTTGTTCTCGCTTTAGAAAATCGTCAATCGCCGCGCGAAATCCGGAGTGAGCAATCCAATGTAAGGAATGGGTGGTAGTGGGTTCAAAGCCACGGGAGATTTTGTGTTCACCCTGTGCGCCGGGGTCAAATTTTTGGATGCCCTGTTCGATGCAATACTCTATTCCCTGATAATAACAGGCCTCGAAATGTAGGCATTCATACTCTTCGAGACAACCCCAGTAACGGCCATACAGGGTGTCGCTACTGCTGAGACAGAGCGCGGCGGCAATGGGGTGATTATCATGGTAGGCCATAACCAATAGTAATTGATCAGGCATTGCCGCTAGAATTTTTTCAAAAAACGCCAGATTAAGATAGCCCTGTTGTCCTCGCTTGTAATAGGTGGACTGATAGAAGTCATAGAATGTTTGCAGTTGTGGCTGGGTGATTTCAGTGCCGGGTATTCTGGCAAGTGTAATACCCTGTTCCGCGACGCGGCGTCGTTCGCGCTTAATATTTTTGCGTTTACGCGAGCTGAGGTGTGCGAGAAAATCATCGAAATTGGCATAATCACGGTTTTTCCAGTGGTATTGACAGCCGCTGCGAGCAGATAAGTTGTGCTGGAATAATTGCTCAAACTCACTTTTGCGGGGAAAGAGTAAATGCCAAGAGGAATAGCCTTTGGTCGCCGCAAGTTGTTTGATTTTTTCAACCGCCAGCTGTGAAATCTCCGCATCATTTTGGCTGGGTGCAACGCATAAGCGTGAACCGGTTGCTGGCGTGAAGGGTATAGCGGTCAATAATTTTGGATAGTATGGAACACCATGACGGTGGTAGGCGTCGGCCCAGGCCCAATCAAAAACGTATTCACCGTAGGAATGAGTCTTGATATAGAGCGGCATAAGAGCGACTAGCTGCTTTGCTTGATAAACCACCAGGTGATGTGGTTGCCACCCGGTTTTCTCGCTAACGCAACCGCTGCTTTCCAGGGCAGCTAGGAACTCGTAACGTAGGAAGGGGTAATCAACCCCCGTCAGTCGATTCCAGTCAGCGCCATCGATCTTATTCAGGCCGGATAAGAAGCCCGTCTGGAATTTGCTTGTGTTGCTCTTGGTATTCATCAGTGGGGGATGGTACATTGCTCTGAAACTCGAAGAAATAGTTTTCCGGCTAATGTCATTGTTAGCAGGCACAAATATCGGAGGTGTTCAAAATGTTTGAAGTCGCGCCCCAATTGCTGCAGGACAGCGTTATTTTGGGTGATTTCCCTTTGTCACGCTTATTGCTCTGTAAAGACAGCAATTACCCTTGGTTTATCCTGGTGCCCCGCCGTGAGGGAGTTCGGGAAATATTTCAGCTGTCGGAAGATGATCAACGACAGTTGATATGGGAGTCCAGTTACCTGTCGCGACAGTTGGACCATGGCTTTAACGCCGATAAAATGAACGTAGCTGCTTTGGGTAATCAGGTGCCGCAGCTGCATTTACACCATATTGTCCGCTATAAAAATGATGCTGCTTGGCCGGGTCCGATTTGGGGGAAAGTACCCTTAGTGCCCTATACCGCATCAGAGCTTGAGAATATGCGTGATCGGATCAATATGCTATTGACCAAGCAATTTGAATCGTTTTCCTGATAAAGGATTTATCTCCGAATAGGTTAAAACAGATAAAGTGGGCTAGTGATCAAATAATGGATGCCTCCTCAAAAAAAGTAATCTTTGCAGCGTTAGCGGGCAACTCGCTGATTGCCATAACTAAGTTTATCGCAGCTGTTATTACGGGTAGCTCCGCCATGATGTCGGAGGGGATTCACTCTCTGGTTGATACCGGCAATCAGGGTTTGTTGCTCTACGGCTTAAAGCGTGCGAAACAACCGGCCGATGAACAGTTCCCCTTTGGTTATGGTAAAGAAATCTACTTTTGGAGTTTCGTGGTTGCATTGCTGGTTTTCGCGTTAGGTGCGGGGATTTCAATTTATGAAGGGGTGCACCATATTCTGCACCCAGAGCCCATCAAGAGTGTATTAATCAACTATGTAGTGCTGAGTTTGGCGTTATTGTTTGAAGGCGTTGCCTGGTATTTTGCATTCACTGAGTTTAAGAAAACCAAAGGCGATCGTAGTTTTATCGGCGCGATTCATAGTGGTAAAGATCCGACTCTGTTTGTTGTATTATTTGAAGATAGCGCGGCGATGTTAGGGCTGGTCGTGGCTTTCGTTGGTGTCTGGCTAACCCAGGTGACGGGCATCCTCTATTTTGATGGCATTGCTTCTGTCATTATTGGTTTGATCTTGACGGCGGTCGCTTTCTGGTTGGCATTTGAAACAAAAGGGCTGCTGATTGGTGAAAGCGCAAGAAATGAGGTGGTTTCAGGAATTCGCATGCTAGTTAGCGGTTATGCTGAAGTTAATAAGGTAGGGGAAGTTTTGACCATGCACATGGGCCCGGATTTTATTTTGGTGAATATCAGTGTTGATTACTGTGGGGATATTCCAGTAGGTCGGGTTGAAGCGTTAAGTGCTGAGTTGAATGAGGCGATAAAGCAACGATTTAGCAAGGTAAGACGAGTATTTATTGATTCTAGATCAATAGCTTAGGAGATGAAGACAGTGGAAAAATGGCAGGGGATGATCACGCATTTTCTCGGTTTGTTGAGTGACAACCTGTTACTTCAGGCCTTGCTCATATTCCTTGCAAGTCTGCTAGTCGCTTGGATTCTGGATCGGATCGTGATTGCGTCTTTGGCGGGCATAATTCGCAAAGTCAGTGCAACTTTCGATACTCAAATATTGCAGCTTATCCGGCGACCGATTTTTAAGACGGTCATTTTGCTCGGTCTGGCATCAGCGACCGCAGCACTTAGCTTGGAAGAAAGCTGGAAGCAGGCTATATTTTCCATTTTGATTACGTTCGCCCTGATTTTCTGGACAGCATTCTTTATCCGTTTAACCAGCCTGCTGCTCACCCAAATGGCGGCAAACCCGACTAGACACCACTGGTTGCATTTTAAAACCTTACCGCTGTTCGAAAATATTGCCTATATCCTGATTATTGGTATTTCCGTATATTACATTTTTTCCGCGTGGAAGGTGGATATGACGGCCTGGTTGGCATCCGCCGGTATCGTCGGTATCGCTGTTGGTTTTGCCGCAAAGGATACCTTAGCAAATCTGTTTTCTGGTGTATTTATTCTTGCCGACGCGCCCTACAAAATTGGCGATTTCGTGGTATTAGATGGCGGTGAACGTGGTGAGATAACCAAAATTGGGCTGCGTAGTACGCGCTTGTTAACCCGCGATGATATAGAAGTGACAGTGCCGAATTCGGTAATGGGGAACTCCAAGATTATCAACGAATCGGGTGGCCCCCATGAAAAATCTCGAGTTCGGGTTAAGGTCGGCGTTGGCTACGGCAGTGATATTGATCTGGTGCGGGAAATTTTGCTACAAGTGGCGCAGAGCTTAGACGACGTGTGTAAAGACCCGGAGCCTCGAGTGCGACTGCGACAATTCGGTCCTTCCGGGCTAGATTTTGAACTACTCTGTTGGATCTGCCAGCCGGTATTGCGGGGCCGCATTCTGGATCGTTTAAACTGTGCCGTTTATAAAGAGTTCAGGGCGCAAGGCGTCGAAATACCCTACGCGAAGCAGGATGTTTATATCAAAGAAATACCCAAACAGCGCAATGATGACTAGCCGATAGGCTTAGCACCAGGACTGTTGATTGACGGGGCTCTCCAAGAGCTCACGCACGTTGGCTTCGATGATGCGATAGCCAACATTGCCGGTTAAGCGTTGTCTGTTTTCGTTAAAAATGAGTGTTGGGCTGGAGCTAACCGCAAGCTCTTTGGCAAGCTGCATGTCCTCCGCCAATGCAGCAAAGGCTTCACCGCTGTTGATTTTTTCCTGAATCAACGCTTTTGGCAGATTCATTTGGGCCACTAGTTCATTCAACACATCAGTGTTTGAAATATCTTTTAACTCTGCAAAGAATGCGCTGCGTAATAGCTTTTTAAAGCGGAGAAAGGCACCCTGGTCGATCACCTCAGCCTGTTCCGCGATGCGAATCGCACTTAAATAGAGATGGCTTGGCAGGGAGGATGTTGGTGGATTATGCAACCAGACTTTGGGGTTTATTTTGAGGTGGGTGAATTGACTGGCGACGCTTGTCACGTGCTGGCTATAGGCAGCTATACCACCTCGATCTTGCCATTGTGTTTCCATCTTACCTTTGACGTTACCGAATACCGGAAATAGACGAAAATCCAATTCGATCCGATCGCCAAAATCTGCGTGCAGCTGGTCGATCCGTATTTCAGAAATATAAGCCCAGACACAGAGAATGTCAGAAAAATGGGTGATTTTGATTTTCGCCATGCGCACCTCAAATAATTTCGTGTTGGTCGCTATCATAGCAGTGGGAATTAAGTGGAGCCAGAGAAGGAGAAAATCAGCTAGACCTTGTGCTAAATTTCCATTACACCCCTTTGAAAATACGTTACAATTACGCCCTTTTGTTTTTGACCGATCAAGTGATAAATAGCCTGTGACGACAGGCGTGGAGAGATTTGAGCAATGCCGATTTATGAGTATGAGTGCGGAGCCTGTGGGCATCTGTTGGAAAAACTGCAAAAGATGAGTGATGCGCCTTTGGTGAATTGTCCCGCATGCAGTGAAGATGAGTTAAAGAAGAAAATATCTGCGGCGGGTTTTCGTTTGAAAGGTGGCGGCTGGTACGAGACCGACTTTAAAACCGGTTCCAAGAAAAACTTGGTGGGCGAGGGTAAAAGCAGCACCGGAACAGCGTCGGCTAATACCGCCAGCGCTACGGCAAGCAGCTCAACTGCTACCACCAATAAATCAGCATAAATTCATTTTTTAGGAGCGAAAGAAATCGATATGCGCAGTCACTATTGCGGCGAACTAAACGAAACGATGATTGATCAGGAAGTGGAACTCTGCGGTTGGGTACACCGTCGCCGTGATCATGGTGGTGTCATATTTTTGGATATGCGTGACCGCGAAGGCATCGCCCAGGTGGTATTTGACCCCGACGTTGAACAAAGTTTTTCCGAAGCGGAAAAAGTGCGAGGCGAATATGTGCTGCGCATTAAAGGGCGCGTCAGAAATCGTCCCGAAGGCACGGTTAACAAAGAGATGACAACTGGCGCTGTGGAAGTGCTGGGCAAAGAGTTGGTCATTCTGAACCGTTCAGAAACGCCGCCCTTTCAGATTGATGAATATTCCCATGTTGGCGAGGAAGTACGCCTCAAATACCGTTATGTCGATTTGCGTCGTCCTGAGATGCTGACTAAATTGCGGTTTCGCTCTAAAGTCACTTCTAATATCCGCAACTTTTTAGATGAGGAAGGCTTTCTGGATATTGAAACGCCGATTCTCACTCGGGCAACGCCTGAAGGTGCACGCGATTATCTGGTGCCAAGTCGCACCCATTCCGGCCACTTTTTCGCCTTGCCGCAGTCACCGCAGTTGTTCAAACAATTATTGATGGTGGCGGGTATGGATCGTTATTATCAAATTGCCAAGTGTTTCCGCGATGAAGACCTGCGGGCTGATCGGCAGCCGGAATTTACTCAAATCGATATTGAAACCTCTTTCCTGGAAGAGAAAGATATCATGGATATCACCCAGCGCATGGTGACGAATTTATTCAAAGAATTACTGAATGTTGATCTGGGTGAGATGCCGCATTTAACTTATGCGGAAGCAATGCAACGCTTTGGCAGCGATCGCCCCGATTTGCGCATTCCCCTCGAGCTCGAAGACATCAAAGACCTGATGCAGGCGGTAGATTTTAAGGTGTTTAGTGGTCCAGCTAAAGATCCGAAAGGCCGTGTCGCGGCGTTGCGTGTTCCTGGTGGCGGCAAGTTAAGCCGTAAAGAAATTGACGAGTACACCAAATTTGTCAGCATTTACGGGGCGAAAGGGTTAGCTTGGATTAAGGTGAACGATGTCAGCCAAGGCCTCGAAGGTTTACAGTCGCCGATTATCAAGTTTATGCCTGAAGACGTGGTGCACCAGCTGATGCAGCGTCTGCAGGTAGAATCGGGAGATATTATTTTCTTCGGTGCGGATAAAGAGAAAGTAGTGAATGAAGCGCTAGGGGCGCTACGGGTGAAGCTGGGTGAAGATTTAGCGTTGATCGAGCGCGAATGGGCACCTTGCTGGGTGGTCGATTTCCCGATGTTTGAAGAACTGGACGATGGTTCATTAACACCTTTGCATCACCCATTCACCGCGCCTTCCTGTTCGGTGGAAGCACTTGAAAAGAATCCGGCTGCTGCGTTATCGCGTGCTTACGACATGGTGTTAAACGGTACCGAATTGGGTGGCGGTTCCATCCGTATTCATGACCAATCGATGCAGGAAACGGTATTTCGTGTGCTCGGCATCGGCGAGGAGGAAGCGCAGGAAAAATTTGGCTTTCTATTGGATGCACTACAGTTTGGTTGTCCTCCTCATGGTGGGTTGGCCTTCGGCCTGGACCGTTTAGTAATGCTAATGACGGGCGCGAAATCGATCCGCGAAGTCATTGCCTTTCCGAAAACCCAAAGCGCCGCATGTGTCATGACGGACGCACCAGGCGAGGTGGCTGATGAGCAGTTGCGTGAACTCAGTATTCGCGTACGCAAACCCATTGCGGAAGCCTAGAGTTGATCACTTATTGAGCGGTAATACTAAGAGTAGTTTTAACAGTGGCCGTGGCCATAAAGACATTAAAAAGAGAAAAGTAGGTTAAGGTACAGGCATGGCAGGACATAGTAAATGGGCCAATATTAAGCATAAAAAAGCTAAGGTTGATGCCCAAAGGGGAAAGATATTTACCCGTTTAATTAGAGAGCTGACCATCGCTGCGCGTATGGGTGGCGGTGATGTGATGGATAATCCGCGCTTACGGCTCGCGGTGTCAAACGCCAAGAATTCGAACATGCCGAAAGATACCATGCAGCGAGCTATTGATCGTGGTGTCGGTGGTGAAGGCGAAAATCTGGAAGAGATCACCTACGAGGGTTATGGTCAGGCTGGGGTGGCAGTGTTGGTTGAGACCATGACTGATAACCGTAACCGTACGGTGGCTGAAGTTCGCCACGCGTTCAGTAAATTTGGTGGTAATTTGGGCACTGATGGTTCGGTCGCTTACCTGTTTACCAAAAAAGGCCAGATTACGTTTGAGCCTGGTGCCGATGAAGATAAAATTCTGGAGATCGCGCTGGAGTTTGGTGCTGAAGATGTCCAGACCAACGATGACGAGTCGATCGATGTGGTCACCGCACCAGAAGATTTTGAAGCCGTAAAGGATGCGCTGGAAACTGCTGGGTTCGAGCCGGTGAATGCAGAAGTTGCAATGATTCCGGCAACGACGGTTGAGCTGGATGCGGAATCTGGTGAGAGCGTAATGAAGCTAATCGATATGCTAGAGGAACTGGACGACGTGCAAAACGTATACTCCAATGCCGAGTTCCCTGAAGAGATGATGGGTTAAGCGACCCTATGCTATGTCATTGATTATCGGTATTGATCCAGGTTCGCGTATTACTGGTTATGGCATCGTTAACTGGAACGGTAATCAATGTGAGTATGTCGATAGCGGCTGTATTCGCGTTAAATCGGAAGAGCTACCGGATCGACTATGCGAGATTTATCAGGGTATTGATCGCTTGATTGTCAGTTACAGCCCGCAGGAAATGGCAATTGAAAAAGTGTTTATGGCGCGCAACCCGGATTCTGCTCTGAAACTGGGGCAAGCGCGTGGCGTCGCTATTGTGGCGGGAGCCAATCAAGGCTTACCGGTAGCCGAGTATTCGGCGCGTCAGATAAAGCAGGCTGTGGTGGGCAAAGGTGCGGCAGATAAAAGTCAGGTGCAGCATATGGTGTGCGTACTGTTGAATTTGAGCAAATCGCCCCAGGCGGATGCGGCAGATGCGCTCGCCATTGCAGTTTGTCATGCCCATACGAGGCAGAGCCTTGTCCGTATGGCGGGAGTGGGGGCGGTACGTCGTGGCCGTTTACTGCATAAATAAGCAGCAGGTTAACAGAAGAAGCTCAGCATGATAGGTCGTATAAAAGGAAGGCTTGCCGAAAAAACTCCTCCCGATATTCTGATCGATGTGAATGGTGTGGGTTATGAGCTACAGGTGCCGATGAATACCTTTTATCGGTTGCCGGAACTGAATGAAGAGGTATTGCTGCACACGCATTTTGTGGTACGTGAAGATGCTCAGTTGCTCTATGGGTTTTATGATGTGCGTGAACGCAGTCTGTTTCGGGAGTTGATTAAAATTAATGGCGTCGGGCCAAAGTTGGGCTTAGCAATTCTGTCCGGCATCGAAAGCAATGAGTTTGTCCGAGTCGTGAGAAATAATGATGTCAACGCGTTAGTGTGCCTGCCAGGAATTGGTAAAAAGACCGCTGAGCGTTTGATCATTGAAATGCGAGATAAACTGAAAGATTGGCAAAGTGACGCCAGTGATGATTCTGAACTAAATTCTGCCGGTCCATTTGGCACCAACCAAGCCATTGGTGAGGCCGAAAGTGCGTTGGTGGCATTGGGTTATAAACCTAAAGAAGCGGAACGAGCAGTTAAGTCTGTCGCAAGCGAAGGTATGTCAAATCAGGATTTAATTCGTAACGCATTAAAAGTAATGGCGAAGCCCTAGGCGATAACGTTAATATGCGCGCTGACCGAGTGTTTGATGTCACTGCTCCGTCAACTATTCGTTTGAGCGAAAATAATGATTGAATCAGATCGTATCATTTCCCCCCAGCTAACTGCCGCTGAAGAGCGTGTAGATTACGCCATACGCCCTAATTCGTTAGAGGAATACATCGGTCAGCCAGCGGTGCGAGAGCAAATGGATATCTTTATTCGTGCTGCGCGGGGACGTTCCGAAGCGCTGGATCATACACTGATATTCGGTCCGCCTGGATTAGGTAAAACGACACTCGCTAATATTATCTCCCATGAAATGGGCGTCTCCATAAAATCGACTTCTGGTCCGGTGCTGGAAAAGGCGGGCGATGTTGCGGCTTTGTTGACTAATCTCGAACCCGGAGATGTACTGTTTATTGATGAAATACACCGTCTGAGCCCGGCAGTGGAAGAGGTGTTATATCCAGCGATGGAAGATTACCAACTGGATATTATGATTGGTGAAGGGCCGGCTGCACGCAGTATCAAATTGGATTTACCGAAATTCACCTTGGTCGGCGCAACGACGCGTGCCGGATTGTTGACCTCGCCTTTGCGTGATCGCTTCGGCATTGTGCAGCGATTGGAGTTCTACAGTGCCGCGGATTTAACACGAATTGTGTTGCGTTCTGCCGAATTGTTATCTGTACCGATTAATGAAGAAGGTGCCGCCGAGATAGCTAAACGATCGCGAGGTACACCCAGAATTGCTAACCGGTTATTGCGGCGTGTTCGCGATTACGCCGAGGTAAAAGCCGATGGTGTCGTTGCCCAAAAAATTGCGGATGATGCGCTGGATATGCTCAATGTTGATCGACAAGGATTCGATCATATGGATCGCCGTTTACTATTAGCGATGATCGAAAAGTTTGGTGGTGGCCCGGTTGGTGTTGATAGTTTAGCGGCGGCGATCAGCGAAGAGCGCGATACCATTGAAGACGTACTGGAGCCTTTTCTTATCCAGCAGGGGTATATGATTCGTACGCCAAGAGGCCGAATGGTTACCCAGAATGCTTATTTGCATTTTGGGATGACGGTTCCCGAATCTGGAGCTGATAACAGCAAAACTCAGCAAAACAAGTTACCTTTATAGCTGGTTTTTGTAACTTGATTTTGTAATTTAGTGAATATTAACAATGGCCAACGACAATACAGGATTTGCGGGGTATGGAATTTAAATGGCCTGCCAGAGTCTACATCGAGGACACCGACGCTGGCGGCATCGTCTATTATGTCAATTACCTAAAGTTTATGGAGCGAGCGCGAACCGAGTTCTTGCGTCATCTGGGGTTCGATCATGCGGAAATGATTAAACAGGGTACGATGTTCGTTATTCATTCTACGGAAATTCATTACCGAGAACCGGCCTGCTTGGACGATGAACTTGTGGTCAGTGTGGTCATTGATGAGATAAAACGTACCCACCTGACGTTTCGGCAACAGATATTCCGTGGCGCAACCAGAATAACAGAAGCTAAAATAAAAGGTGCCTGCGTTAGAAAAAATACCATGAAGCCCTGCGTTATTCCGATTCCATTAGCGGAAGCTTTGCAGGCCTATATAGGAGAGCAATAAGTTGGTCGAAAAAATGTCACTCTGGAGTCTCGTAGCTAACGCTAGTTTTCTTGTGCAGATCGTGATGCTAATGTTAATCGCAGCCTCGGTTGTTTCTTGGGTCATGATTTTTCAGCGTGCGAAATTCTTAAAAATGGCACAGCAAATACTCAATGGATTTGAAGAACAATTTTGGTCGGGGGTCGACCTACGCCAACTCTATGTCGATACCAAAGCCAAGTTGCACGCCAATAGCGGTGTGGAAAATATTTTTTGTGCCGGTCTCAAGGAATTTACACGGCTCAGACAACGCACTGGCGCTGACGCTGAAGCGGTAATGGACGGCGTGCAACGAGTGATGCGCGTGGCTCTCGCTAGAGAAGAGGAAAAGTTAGAATTACATTTGCCCTTTTTAGCAACGGTCGGCTCTATCAGCCCCTATGTCGGTCTGTTTGGTACGGTCTGGGGAATCATGAACTCTTTTCGTGGTTTGGCCAATGTGCAGCAGGCTACGTTGGCCACTGTTGCGCCAGGAATATCCGAAGCCCTAGTGGCAACGGCGATGGGCTTATTTGCAGCGATTCCAGCAGTAGTTGCTTATAACCGCTATTCGGCGAGAGCGGAGGCGTTGGCTAACCGCTATGAAACATTCGCGGAAGAATTCTCCAGTATTTTGCATAGGAAGGTTCATTCGCCTGACCTAAAACCTGCCAGCGATCAGGAAGTGTAGACCATGGCCCGTTCACGCTCACGCCGTAAGCCTATGTCAGACATTAATGTGGTTCCTTACATTGATGTGATGTTGGTATTGCTCGTCGTATTTATGGTGACAGCGCCTCTGCTCACCCAGGGTGTGACGGTTGAGCTACCGGAAGCCCCATCAGAACCCTTGGAGTTGAAGGACGATCAGGAAACTATTGTGGTTTCGGTGAAGTTTGATGGCACCTACTACATTGATCTTGGTGAAAACCCAGAGGCGCCAGTGCCCCTTGAGTTTATTGCGGATAGGGTTGAAAAAATCATCCGTGTTAAACCCAACACGCCAGTGATGATTCGCGGCGACCGCGCCGTCGATTATGGCGTTGTGGTAAATTTAATGACGGTGTTGCAGGCTGCGGGCGTGCCGAGTGTCGGATTGATTTCTGAGCAGCCTAAGGGTTAAAGGCTTGTCGAAATTTAGTGAAAATAGCTATATCCTGCCGACACTACAAGCGGTACTGTTGCACACGGTCATTTTGATTATGTTTTTATCGAGTTGGAATGTTGCCAAAGAGTTGGAAAATACGCCGATACCGAGGATAGTTAAAGCGCAGATCATAAATGTTGATCCGACGGCAGCACGTAAAAAAGAGGAACAAGAAAAAAACCGAATAGCGGCGCAACGAGAGGCTGAAAAGCGACGGTTGGAAGAAGCCAAGCGAAAACAAGAGCAAGCGAAGCAAAAGGCAGTCGAAGCAAAGAAAAAGCTGGAACAAAAGCGCACTGAGGAGCTGAAGAAAAAAGCGGAGCAAAAGAAAAAGGAAGAACAAAAACTCAAGGCCGAAAGAGAGCGCAAGCAGCAAGAAGCGGATCAGTTAGCAGCGAAGAAGAAAAAGGAGCAAGAATTAGCGCAGCTTGAGCGTAAGCGAGAGCTTGAAATAGCCAGAGCTTTGGATGCCGAGTCAGAGTATCTGCAGTATCAGACGGAGTCTGAGGAAGCGATGGCCTATGTTGGGTTAATTCAAGAGCGAGTGGTGCAGAATTGGCACAGACCACTTAGCGCACGTAACGATATGCAGGTACTATTGATGATTCACCTAGTGCCAACTGGGGAGGTGCATAAGGTATACGTGCTTAAAAGTAGTGGTGATGCAGCATTTGACCGTTCAGCCATTCAGGCGGTGCAACGTGCTGGAAAATTTGAAGAGCTACGGAATTTATCGCCGCGAGTTTTTGATGCGAAGTTTCGACAATTTAGAATGCTGTTTAAACCAGAGGATCTTATTAGGTGAGTAGGGTGGTGTTACGTGCTGTGTTGGTGATGTTAGCCTGGCTAACATTGGGGCAGTTCAGCTATGCGGAGTTGACGATAGAAATTACGCAGGGCGTTGATAATCCGACTCGGATTGCCGTAGTTCCATTCGGCTGGAAAGGCGTAGGAGCTTTACCAGAGGATATTGGCCAAATTGTGGCGGCGGACTTAATGCGAAGCGGCCAGTTTATTGCCTTGGATCGTACCAATATGTTGAGCTTGCCAAGTCAGCGTAAGGATGTTTTTTTCCGGGATTGGCGGGTATTGGAACAAGAGTATCTGCTGATCGGTGAGGTTACGCAGATATCACCGACTGCGGGGTACAAGGTTCAGTATGAACTTTATGACGTTTATAAACAGTCACGGATTTTTGGTGAAATGGTTACTGGAGGCGCTACCAAACTGCGTGATGTGGCCCATCGTATCAGCGATAAAATTTATGAAAATTTAACTGGGGTACGCGGGGCTTTTTCGACACGAGTACTCTATGTAACTGCTAATCGTATGGGCGATGGCAAAGATCGATTTCAATTGCAACTGGCTGACGCAGACGGTTATCGTGCGCAGACTATTTTGGAGTCCTACGAACCTATACTGTCGCCCGATTGGTCGCCGGACGCAAAAAAAATCGCCTATGTTTCGTTTGAGTCACGTCGACCCGCAATCTATATCCAAGACCTTGTTACGGGGCAGCGAGAAAAGATACCGTCTTTTCGTGGAATGAATAGCGCGCCATCCTGGTCTCCCGATGGTAAAACCTTGGCTATGGTGTTGTCCAAAGATGGCAATCCAGAGCTCTATCTCATGGATATAGCCACGCGAAGATTAACCCGATTAACTCATCATTTCGGTATTGATACCGAACCAAGTTGGGCTGCTGACGGCAAATCTCTGGTATTTACCTCGAGTCGTGGCGGTCAGCCGCAAATTTATCGATTGACCTTGGCCACTGGTGCGGTCAAAAGATTAACCTTTGAAGGCGACTACAATGCCAGGGGGCGATTAAGCAAAGACGGCCGATTTTTACTCATGGTGCATCGACGTGAGGGTATTTTCCATATCGCCGTTAAGGATCTTGTCAGAGATGACTTACGCATTTTAACCCAAACAAAATTAGATGAATCTCCTAGTATCGCACCGAATGGAAGTATGGTAATTTATGCAACCAATTATGATAACAAAGGTATACTGGCAGCGGTTTCGATTGATGGTAGGGTCAAGTTTAGGTTGCCCTCCAAGCACGGTGATGTAAGAGAACCTTCGTGGTCTCCGTATTAAAAATTGATTTTGAGTAAACTATTAGATTTAGGAGTGTAAAATGCAAGTCGCAAATGTATTAAAGGTTTTATTACTGGGGTCGGCTTTGGTGTGGATGGCGGGTTGTTCCACCTCCGGAAGCAAGGATGATGCCGAAGCAGCACGTCGTGCTGCGGAAGAAGCTGCTGCTGCTCAAGCATATCGTGCTGAAGAAGAAGCGAGATTAGCCAGTCAGGCAATGGAAGCAGAAGAAAATGCTCGAAGGCAGGCTGACCAGCAACGCCTCTTGGGGATTACCACCTTCTATTTTGATTTCGATCAGTCAGTGGTTAAACCGGAAGCTCGTGCTGCTCTCGAAGCTCATGCTCTATACCTGACCAGTAATGGTGGTAATGTTGTGCTGGAAGGTCATGCCGATGAGCGTGGCACACGAGAATACAACCTGGCGCTGGGTGAACGTCGCGCTGAAGCAATTGGACGCTACTTGACAGTTTTGGGTGTGACCAGTCAACAGATTGAAACTGTCAGCTATGGTGAAGAACGTCCGGCTAGTTTAGGGCATGACGATTCATCATGGAGTCTGAATCGTCGTGTTGAGTTGCGTTACGAGAACTAAGTGCAAGGTTGGTAATGGGTTTATCTGTTCGCTACATACTTGTAACTATGCTGGGAATCTCGGTTCCCAGTATACAGGCTGCGCCACCAGTGCCGGTTGTCGACTCCGCTGGTGCAAGTGATACCCAGAGTTATTCCTCCCGTTTGAGACAGTCGCAAGCTACCAGTGATCAAATGCAAGGACTGAGTGCTAGTCCTGCGAGTCTGTTATACCAATTCGAACTTTTACAGCAGGAAGTGCAAACGCTTAGAGGCATGTTGGAACAACAGGCTCATCAGATTAATCAGATGCGAGATGAGCAGCGTGATCGTTATTTGGATTTAGATCGACGTATTAGCTTGCAAGGTAAACCAGGGAAATTGGAGCCAGAGCCAAATTATACGCCTAGCACAAGTACAACAAATTTTGACAGTGATCAGCCAAGGTCGGGACTGGATGAAAAAAAATCCTACCATGCGGCTTTTGACCTGATACGAAATAAGCATTACGACGATGCAGTTAGCGCGTTCGCTCAGTTTGTTCGTGATTTTCCAGACGGAGAGTACACGGGAAACGCCTATTATTGGTTGGGCGAGGTGCAGGTTGTCAAAGCTAACTATCAGGCAGCGCAATCGGCCTTCGAAACGCTATTAAGCCGGTTTCCCCAGCACCGTAAAACCGCTGATGCAAAATATAAGCTAGGTAAGGTATATCGGGAGCTGGGTGATCGCACTAAGGCGAAACAGCTATTACAGGAAGTGATTAATCAATACCCTGGCTCTTCGGCGGCAAAATTGTCAGAGTCCGAGCTTAGAAATTTATCACCTTAGTATCGCATCTAATGATGCGCGTCATAATTCCCATTTATTAAGCCTATGTCGTCCGAGTCACTCAGGATTACTGAGATTTTTCATTCCTTGCAGGGAGAAACCCGAACAGTTGGATTACCAACTGTTTTTGTGCGCTTAACCGGCTGCCCATTACGCTGTCAATACTGCGATACTGCCTACGCCTTTAGTGGCGGAGAAATAATGTCCGTGGCGGAAATACTGGGAAGGGTGAGTTGCTTTCCTACAGATTATGTCACAGTGACCGGTGGTGAGCCGCTCGCTCAACCAAATGTACTGCCATTGTTAAGTGCACTATGTGATAAAGGCTATGAAGTTTCATTGGAAACCAGTGGCGCTATTCGAGTTGATCAAGTTGACTCCAGGGTTGTTAAAGTTCTCGATTTAAAAACGCCAGCCTCGCAAGAGAGCCATCGAAATCTATATGAGAATGTAGAGTTTTTAAATCCACAGGACCAGATTAAATTCGTGATCTGCAATCGTCAGGATTATGATTGGGCGAAATTCAAAATGGTTGAATTACGATTAAAAGAACGTACTGACGAAATATTATTTTCGCCCAGTAGTGGCGAACTGGCCGCATCCGAATTGGCGCAATGGATTCTCGATGATGGTCTCAAGGTGCGACTACAATTACAGCTCCACAAATTACTTTGGCAAGATGCGCAAGGGCGCTAAGTTCTACCTCACTTCTGGATAGGATATCGAACACAAGCATGACACAAGAGAAAGCAGTTGTATTACTTTCCGGTGGCTTAGATTCAGCCACGAGTTTGGCGATCGCCCAGGCAAAAGGTTTGCAATGCTATACACTAAGTTTCAATTATGGCCAACGCCATAGCGCCGAATTAAAAGCTGCTCAGCGTGTGGCGGAATTTGCTAGGGTCACAGAGCACAAAGTTGTGACTCTAGATCCTGCTGCGTTTTCAGGCTCTGCATTGACTGATATGCATATTGATGTGCCAGAACAAGAGTCACTGGGTATCCCCGTCACCTATGTGCCAGCGAGAAATACCATATTCCTCGCCTATGCACTCGGTTGGGCGGAAGTGTTGGGCGCAGAACACATATACATTGGGGTTAATGCCGTTGATTATTCTGGATACCCTGATTGTAGACCTGAGTTTATTGCAGCCTTTGAGACTATGGCGAACTTCGCAACAAAAGTGGCGGTGGAAGGTCGACCGATTAAAATTGAAACCCCCCTTATTCATCTGACGAAGGGGGAGATTATTCGTCTGGGAACCGAACTAGGGGTGGATTACAGTTTGACTGTTTCCTGTTATCAAGCAGATGGCGATGGCTGCGCCTGCGCGAAGTGTGATAGTTGTCGCCTACGCAAAAAAGGCTTTGACGAAGCGGCGATTGCTGATCCGACGCGCTATATCTGATAATCAAATTTCAACGGATCAAATATCTCCCCCAAGTCGGCAAAAAAGGCTTGTGATAAATTTATAAATCAGTATTATATGCCGCCTCGTGGGGCCGTTAGCTCAGTTGGTAGAGCAGTTGGCTTTTAACCAATTGGTCGCTGGTTCGAATCCAGCACGGCCCACCAAAATCAAAGGGTTAGCAGGTTAGTAGCTGCTAATCCTTTTTTCTTTTTCCGACAGTTTTCCGGCTCTACCCTGTGCCGTGCGAATTACAAAATTAGCAAGCGATAGGCGTATTGAATAATCCGTTACAATGAGCCTTCCACGAATACTCTCTGATTGGTTGTTTCTTAAGGCAGATATTATTAGCTTTCTGCTTTGGCGTTGTACGGCTCTACCCCATTATCGGGGGATAGCACTCATCAAACCCGGTTGATAATACCATCCCACCCGCAGTGGGCCAGCACTCTTAATCGGTAATTCTCAAAGTTTCTAAAACCATACGCTCGTCTCGAGATCATTTCCATCTTGTTGTGAAAACCTTCCGTTATTCCATTGCTTTTACTGAATCGCCACATGGCAATGATCGGCCCCATCCAAGACTTTAATGTCCGAGCCAACGCCCGTAAGGGACTGTCTTGTAGTTGTTCTAGAAGCTTCACATAGCGCGGTAATTTCTTTTTTGCTCGTTGAGCGGTTAGCGTTTTCAAAAGCATCAAACGAATCAGTTTTTGTTTGACGACATACAGCGTTTGTAAAACCGGATATTCAGCGAGATAAACCATAAGGTTTGCGTGTTGCTCATCGCTTAAATGCCATTGATGCCGGCGCATCAGACTGATTAATCCGCGGTTCTTTCGGCCCTCTGGATCGTATTGTTGCCACACCTTTAAGAAGTGTTGATTGATTAGTCTTACAACGTGAAACCGGTCGGCCACAATGGTTGCTTCGGGGAAGTAACGTTTGGCAATACGGCGATAGGTTTCGGACATATCCATCACCACCACCTGCACCTTATCGCGCCCCTCCAGTGCCCGTAAGTAGCGGCGTAAGCTGGATTCTGATCGTCCCAGCTTCACATCGAACACCTTGTGATTCTTCAGATCCACGAAGGTGGTCGCGTAGCCTTGCTTGCGGGTAAAAAAGTGTTCATCAATGCCTAACACCCGAGGACAGGGCTGATGGCTCATCTCGGAGCACTTCTGGCCAATATGGTGCTGATACCACCGCTCAACTGTCGCCGGACTGATATGGTGTGTTCGGGACAGTTTTCGCTGAGTAATACCACCATCATGCGCTTCAAAAACTTCCAGCCGATAGGCTTCAGACGCACGAAAACGAGGGCGAATTCCGGGAAAGGCATGACGGAAGTATCTACCACAACACGGACAATGGTATTTGGGCACCCGCAGGTGCAAGGTCATCACCTGGTTACCCTGGCGAGTGTGCTTTACTGTCCGGCGATGAGTAGCTTTAATCTTCAAATGATTGCCGTGGCAATAGGTACAGGGCGGTCTGCGGATGGGCTTTGCCCACACCTCTATGCCTTGATTTCGGGCTACCCGTTCAATCTCTAGGCCAGGTAGGCCTATAATGTTTCCTGCGTGGGACATCGGTGTTCTCCATTAAATTGATTGTCGCAAAATCAGTTTAATGAATGCCGGTGTCCCCCGTTAATGATGAAGAGCCAGTTAAAAGCGGTTTCCTTAGCTGATGTTTGCCCGTTGTTTTAGCAGCTCATTATGTAAAGGTTTCGTTTAAAAAAGAGCTGGGATTATTTATTCAAGGTTTCAGACGGATGTTCTCCAAACTGCACCAGATAATACCGAGAGAAGTCGCCCAAATGATAAAACCCCCAACGCATGGCAATATGGGTAACGCTAGTATCGTTCGGAGAGGCTTTTAATAATTGCTCACGAACTTTAGTAAGTTTTGCTGCCCGAATAAATGCTAACGGGCCTTTGCCGATATGTTTGGCGAAACTCTTTTGCAGAGATCGACTACTAACGCCAGTCACTTCGGTCAAGTCGGTCAGTGTCATGGGTTGATCCAGATTCGCATAAATATAGTCCAATATAAGCCTAAGGCTACTTGGTAATAATTTCATCTCTTCAGGAGTATTAGGCCTGTCCATAAACTGATTCTCTAGCGTCAGTGCAAGACAATAGAGCATCAGGTCTTCCAGCGAGTTTCTCGCAGAAATATCCTTCATATTGGCCATCTCGGTGGCGTCGTCGTATTCGGAAAAGATTTGATTCAGCAGGTAATAAAAACTTTGCCCGAGGCCTTGGTTTGTCGAAACCAAACATCTGCCGGATCGCATTGTTTCAAGGCATCTGCGCGATATCAAAGGCTCCAGACTGGTAGTGCCGATTCTGACGACAAGCGCTTGGCTTTGGTCGTCCCAGCAATTATCTGCACAATGTCCAGGAAACTGAATAGCTGCAAATCCGGGCTGTACTTCCAGATTTTGATTCGAATGCCTAGTAACGATCTGGCCTTCTAAAGGCAAAATAAGCTGAAAAGAGTTGAGCGGTTCTGAAATGCCTCGAATGGCCGAACCGAAGCTACAATTATAAATTTCCGTTGAGCGTAGTTTAAGACGACTGATTTTAAACAGGGCAGCTTTTTTCGATTGCAGATACGACCAGCTTCTCGGTTCTGTTTCCCGGGAGTGGAACGATTCCAGCTCATCCAATCTGCGTGTAAAGAGAATGGGTACCCGAGGTTCTGGCAGGTTGTTATAAAATGTCCGGCTCCGCATACAAGGCGCTCTCCTGTGAGATTGTCCAAGGCAATTCCGTTCAGCCAGTGGCAACGCACACTGAAATTTACAGATCACATTCTATCTATCTGCCTTCTCCGAGTACAGGCCTGTCTCGTCGGGGTTAAATCTTTTTCCTTATCGCCGAGAGGTGCGCGTTTTCGATAGACCTTTTCGTTATCGCGATAGACGCGGAGGAACTAGCGACAGGATAATATGCTGAATTTAATAAAATGCTGTTTTTACTATGAGAAAGAAAATTGTTGATACCCATTGGAACCCGCACGCAACCAGCGATTTTCGGGAATGGCTGCAATTGCTCGAGGAACATGACGAACTGAAACGCGTTACGGTCGAGGTGGACTGGAATCTGGAGTTAAGCGCCATCACGCGCGTCAATCTTGCCCAGAAAGGACCGGGACTTTTATTTGAAAATATCAAAGACTACCGCGACAGCTTCTGTAATAAGATGGTTACCTGCAGCGCTAGTAACGGTCGACAAATCCGGCTCATGCTGGGTATGGCGGAGGAGTCCGGCGATAAGGAAGTCGTTAAGGAGCTGCGGCAGCGGTTCGAAAATCCGGTTAAGCCAGTTATTCTTGAAACCGGGCCGGTGAAAGAGAATATTGTTAAAGGCAAAGCGATCGATCTGGAAAAATTACCGATACCTATTTGGAGCAGGCTGGATGGTGGCCGCTATATTGACACTTTTGGCGCGGTAGTGACGAAAGATCCGCAAGTGGGCCAATTTAACATTGGAATCTACCGCGGCATGCTGCTAGGCAAGGATCGGATCGGCAAGCTGATAGTACCAAGTCAGCATTGGGGTTCGCATTTTGCAAAGCATAAAGACAGTATGGCCCCCATGCCGGTGGCAATCGTTTTCGGCGCGCACGACATCGTACCCTTGTGCGCAGCAACGCCCTTTGCCAAAGATATCTGTGAATATGACATGATGGGCGCTGTGTTGGGACAACCGATGCCTTTAGTAAAATGTGAGACCAACGATCTGTTAATACCGGCCAATGCGGAAATCGTCATTGAAGGATTTATATCGCCGAATCCGGACAGTTTCGAAATGGAAGGACCCTTCGCCGAATATCCCGGTTACGCTGGCGGCAAACCTTCGCCCAAGCCGGTACTCAAGGTATCCTGTATCAGCCATCGCAATAACCCCATTTTCCGTGGCGCTCAAGAGGGCGCACGACCAGGGTTTCCCAGCGAAGATTCGGCAATTTGCGCCTACTTATGGTCTGCCGCCGCCTGGCAAGTGGTTGAACGCCAAGGGATTGGCGGCATCACTGATTTCTGGCTTCCGCCGGTGGTGACCGGCACGACTGCCGTCGTGCAGATAAATAAGCGCTACCATGGACATGCACAGCAGGTGGCCGCCGCTCTGTGGGGTAATAGCAGCTCAACTTTCTTTTATAAAAATGTCACCGTCGTCGAAGAAGATATTGACATACGCGACCGCGAAGCACTTGAATGGGCGATGACATTTCGTATGGATGCAGGCGATGGACAGCTGGTCACTTACGGCCCAACGCCCGGATCTCCACTGGATCCTTCCGTCGCACAGGAATACCAAAATCCAAAAAAATATGGCGCTGCCTGCTGGACGCGCGTGTTGTTCGATGCCACACGAAGTTGGAAGTTTGATCCAAATCCGATGTGGCAAGGCGAACGCTTTGCGCCGGTTGCCGTTATGCCGTCCGATGTAGAGCAACAGGTGTGCGCCAAATGGTCGGAATACGGTATTTCTGAACACTATCTTGATGAGCGGCAGCGCAATATGCTGACTTATTCAGAGTTTTCAAAAAAACATCCTGAATGGATTCCTTACAAGGACGATTCCAATTAATTGCATTTATAAAAATTATCACAGGGGAGTATAGCTCTATGCTAACGAACAAAAGAAAACCGTTGAATCTTGTTATTAAGGCCTTAACCAACACGCTTTTAATGACGCCGGTAATTTTGTCAACCAATGCCGCCGAAGAACCTCACAGCAAAGGATTCCAGTTGGAAGAGGTAGTGGTTACCGCGCGTAAACGGGAAGAAAGTCTACAGGACGCACCGCTGGCGGTGTCGGCATTCAGCGCAGACGAAATGCGGATTCGCCAGATAAGCTCCTCGGATCAATTGGCTGATATTACCCCCAACCTGACTTTCGATGCCTTCGCACCTTCATCCGGAACAGGTTCCTCCTCGATGATCTTTATCCGTGGTATCGGACAAACAGACTTTTCCGCGGTGACAGACCCCGGCGTCGGGCTGTACATCGATGGCGTATACCTATCCCGTTCAATCGGCGGTTCGCTGGATTTTCTCGAACTGGAACGTATTGAGGTATTAAAAGGGCCGCAGGGCACACTGTTCGGCCGTAATACCATTGGCGGCGCCGTCCTGCTCTATACCATGAAACCAGCCAGCGAGCTTAGCGGTAATGTTGAAATTGAGGTCGGCAGTGATCAGATGAGTAATGTCACCGCCAATCTTAACTTGCCTCTAACTGAAAATCTGTTGAGCAAATTCAGCCTGACCAGCCGTAACCGGGACGGCTACGTCAAACGCGTTTACGGCGGCAGTGATTTGGGCGAGGATGATGTGTGGGCCGGCCGGATGGCGTTGCAGTGGAATCCCTCCGACACACTCGAATTCTATTTTACTGGCGACTATACACAAGAGCGTGAAAACGGCGTACCTATGGTTTCGTTGGGAATTAACGACCAACAGACTTTTGCGCATATTGCTAATGCGTTCGATATTCCCGGTTGCTTTTTGCGGCCGCCGCCGGCGCCTCCCGGCCCTGGCCGCGACACCGGTAACGACCCCAACTGTGCCAACAACACCGCTTTTCTCGGCCGTCATCGAAACGGCGAAACGCTGAACACAAAATCGGATTTGGATCACTGGGGTGTTTCGCTGTCTGCAACCTGGGAGGTGAACGATTGGTTGAGTGTGAAATCGATCACGTCATACCGCGATATCGATGCTGATATCGTTTCTGCTGGTGACCAAAGTCCCTGGGTCATTTTTCACCGCGAAGATCAGTTTGAGCATGACCAGTTCAGTCAGGAGCTGCAATTCAGCGGCGTGACAATGAACGATTCCGTGAAATGGTTGTTAGGGCTCTATTACTTCGAAGAGCAGGCGGACAACCCCAACCCGGTGTTCTTCCCCTCCTTTATCGGTAACTTCCTCAGCGGAGGCACGACGGACAATGACAACTTCGCGACATTTGGTCAAGTTACTTGGGATGTGACCGATCGTTTACACATCACTGCTGGATTGCGTTATACAGATGAAACCAAACGCTTCGACCCCTACTCTTTTATCCCCGCGGACACCACTTATTTTAACCCAGCCGACGGTAGGCTGGTGCCGGGGGATCGTTTGGTGCCGGCAGGCGAAGTTGAATTAACGTTTGATGACTGGACCCCTATGCTGAATATCGCCTATGACCTGAACGACGATGTGATGATTTACGTTTCCTACTCGGAAGGTTTCAAGAGCGGCGGGTTTGATCAACGCTACAATCAAATTTTCCCGGCGGTCTCCTCGTTTGATCCGGAACAGGCGACAACCTGGGAAGCAGGCATGAAATCCTCATGGCTAGACAACCGGCTACGGCTCAATACGGCGGTATTTTTTACTGATTATGAGGATCTGCACCTGATTATCAGGGAAGGTTTTGCGCCTATTACTTTTAATGGGGGAGAAGCGGAAATCTCTGGCTTTGAAATCGAAACCAGTTTTGTGCCGACCGACTCTTGGCTCCTACAATTCAGCGTAGGCTATATTGATGCGGAATACACTAAACTGTCACAGGAAGTGCTGGCGAAAAGTCCCATTCGAAAAGATTTTACGTTAGCGCAAACACCCGAGTGGTCGGCGAGCGCGGGTATTGCCTACACCACCGAGATAAAGGGTTGGGGCACATTAACGCCGCGCATCGATTGGGTCTATAAGAGTGAGGTCTATAACGACACGATCAATACCCCACAATTAAAGGCTGATTCCTATGAACTGATTAATCTGGCAATCGCCTTTCAAAGTGTGGATGAGAGCTGGGACGTAGTGCTTGCCGGGCGAAATCTGACTGATGAAGAATATCTGATTGCGGGTAATTCTGCCTTTGATACCGGCGCATCGTATATCGAAGGCGTATTCGACAGGGGTACACAGTGGACTCTTTCGGTAAAATACAATTTCTGATGTTATCAGATAACCGTTATCTCTTTCCGTGAGTAGACTAAGAGTGAAATCCGATGCCGAGCCGTGGCCAGCGCCGCGGCTCGGCTGGTACGCGGTGTTTGTATTAACCCTGGCGTATATATTTTCTTTCATCGATCGAACTATTTTGGCGTTGCTGGTACAGCCGATAAAGGCTGATCTGGGACTGTCCGATACGCAGATTGGTATTCTGCACGGTTTTGCCTTTGCGATCTTTTATACGTTGATGGGCTTACCCATTGCCTGGTTGGCCGATCGTAAAAGACGCAATTTGATTATCTCTGTGGGTATTTTGATTTGGAGTTTGATGACAGCCGCTTGCGGCTTCGCGCGCAACTTCTGGCAACTCTTTCTGGCCCGGGTTGGCGTCGGCGTCGGTGAAGCGGCCTTATCGCCTCCGGCTTACTCGATGATAGCTGATTATTTTCCGCCGAACCGTCTGGGGCGGCCTCTTGGCGTCTATTCGTCGGGTATTTATTTGGGCGCAGGGCTGGCTTTTATCGTCGGTGGTGGTGTTGTACAATTTTTTAGCAAGGTGCCGCACGTATCCGTCCCTCTGCTAGGCAATATTGCTTCCTGGCAACTTGCTTTTATTGCCGTGGGCTTGCCGGGTATTTTGGTGGCGCTGCTTATGCTGACGGTAAAAGAACCGACGCGGCGTGGCGATAGTCAGGTATCCGCTTCCGGTGCTGGGTTCAAGCCGCTATTTCGTTGGACCAGTAACAAAAAAGCGGCTCTGCTAACGCATATGTTCGGATTTGCCTTTATCGGCATGCCGGTTCAGGCAGTTATCGCCTGGGCGCCAACCTACTTTATCCGTACCTTTGAATTCAGTCCCGGCCAAGCAGGTTTGGCGTTAGGCTGCCTGGCATTAACCTTCGGTGCTTCAGGCATGATCGCGGGTGGTTGGCTGACCGATTGGTTTCGGGGCAGTGGCTACGCCGATGCGCCGCTTCGTACCGGACTGGTTGCTGCTATCGGTGCCACACCATTCGCCATCGGTGCCACCATTATGCCAACCTGGGGATTATCGCTGTCTATGCTCGGGCCTTTGATGTTCTTTGTCAGTTGTGGTATCGGTGCGGCGCCAACCGGTTTGCAATTAATCACGCCTAACCGACTACGCGCTCAAGTATCGGCTTTATTTATGCTGGTATTGAACCTGGTGGCAACAGGGTGCGGCCCTGCGCTAACGGCTGTCGCAACGGATTATCTGTTCCGCGATGTGAATCTTGTTGGGGCCTCGCTCGCTCTAGTTTGCGGCATAGCAGCCCCTCTTTCCGCACTTATTTTTGCTGTTGGCTTAAAGCCTTATGCCCGTGCAGCGGAGATGCCTTCAAGTTAACAAGCCTCTCTCCTTAAACTTTGGTATAAGTGGCATCATCGGCAAGATTAAACAGTTGCCACTGTGAATTGCCCTGTAGCGGGGATAACCATACGGCGGACGAAGAGCCCTATTACTTGCGCTGTTGAATTGTATGCTCGATTGTCCCATTTTCTTAGGTTGTTGGCGCTAACATGTAAGTGTCCCTCCTGTTGACTAGATCGTATTGAATTGCTTGATAATTTTCGGTGTCCAGTAAAGGCTCTCGTGTATTGTGGATATGTCCTACCTTATAGGACCGTTCGTGTTGTACTAATCCTTTTGGAGAACCAACACTATGACCCGTGATAAAAAAGAAATAAAGCGTAAACTTCGTGTTCCGCATCACGCTGAACAGTGCGGTAGGTAAGGGCTTATCTAGTGGCTACGCCGCCATCAATGGCGTGTTTGGTACCGATGAGATTGCCTCTACGCTGAGTAATGAAGGATTTACACCCATGTACTTCACCCACTCCGCTCAGCCGATGGCCTGCGCCGCGGCTACCACGGTATTGCAAATCCTGAGGCGCGAATCGTTATTGGAGCGGGCCAAAAATATTGGCGCTCAATTAAAACAGCGCCTGACGGATCAATTTTCCGATCACCCTCATGTGGCTGAGGTACGAGGTGATGGACTGATGATTGCCCTGGAATTTGTTAAGGATAAATCTACACTGGAATGCTTCGACTTGGAGTGCCGGGTAACCGACAGACTGATTGAGCATGCTCTATCCGAGGGCGTGATGTTCTATCCGGGAGGTACCGGTGAATACCGGGATATTCTTTGTATCGGTGCACCTTTTATTATAGGTGAACAGGATATCGAGTTAATGATAACGGTGCTTAAAGGGTCGATGGATAAAGTGCTGCCGAAGGCTTCCTGTTGATAGATTAATATCCCGAGAGCCACTGATTTGCCGGACAGAGTTATGCTTTGTCGTGCTTTATGGTGATAATCGCAATGGGCAACCCCACTAAAAAGTTAATAATAACAATAAATTGTCTTTATTTTGGATGGCTTTTAGCCGATAGGCCTCTGGCTCGAATTCAGCACGGCCTACTATTTCAAAGTTATTCAAGCAATAGTAACCACTAACGGTTGCCCCATTAAATTTTTCTGAACTATATGATTTTGAGTGGGTCTACTTTTTACGAATGATGTAGTACCCAGTTTACCCTCCCTTGTGAAACCTTAAGCCCCGGATAAAACTCCGGGGCTTTTTTTATGTGCTGACAAGCAACCTGTTCTTTCTAAATACGCCATCACTTTGAGTCCTTAGACGATTCTGCTAATTAAAACCAGTTAGTTTGTGGCATGAGATTGACGTACTGAAATTTCGTTCTAAAAGCCGATGGATTTTCTATCGGTGAGAAATTGCGGCAAGGCTAGTTATTATATTCAATCCTCGATATATTGAGCCGACCTTTGGTTAAATAGTTAATCTTAATGTTTGGATTATTGGATTTAAGCTCAGTTGTCAATTGGCTTGGGCTGTTTGGTATTGCCGTTTTTGCTATTTCCGGGGCATTAGATGCTGCACGCAAGAATATGGATATTCTGGGTTTTATGCTGATTGGCACATTAACCGGGCTTGGTGGCGGTACTGCCAGAGATTTGCTGCTTGGTAGATTTCCTGTCTACTGGGTCGAAGACGCTACTTACGTTGGCCTTTGCTTGTTGCTCTCAGGTCTTACCTACTTTCTTGTCCCGATCATAGCGTCAAGAGCTAAAGCATTAATTTGGATGGATGCTCTTGGTCTATCACTGTTTTGTGTCATTGGAACACAGATCGCGGTACAACAAGGTGTTTCTCCGCTTATTTGTATTTGTATGGGAGTCATTACCGCAAGTTTTGGCGGTATTATGCGGGATGTGCTTTGTGGCTATGATTTAGTTTTAGGCACACGTGAGATTTATGTTACGGCGGCAGTCTCAGGCGCCACGGTATATTTACTGCTTCATTGGATGGGTGCCAATGAAGACACTGCGGCTATTGGGGGATTTCTAATCGCTTTTATTTTAAGAAGTCTCGCGATAATTTGGGGACTAAGTTTGCCGTCCTATCACCCCGATAAAACTAGGGGCGATGAGTAATTTTTGGGATTAATCCAATAGCCTTGTACATTACTGCGCCTAGTTTTTAAAACGCCGCAGTTAAATCTCCAACCTTATAAATTTTATCACCAATCCTTAGAGGCATATCCGATAAACTTGGGGTAGATAATATGCTTACACCTATGATTTGTTATTAATAATATAAATATAAATATTTCCACTATTAATTTAACAAATATTTATAAAGGATCTATTATCATTGTTCTTAGGTTGTTTTGGTACTTATGTTCAAAGCGAATAGAGGTTGTCGAAACTAAATAAAGAATAGAGGGCTTTATGTTTCGGCAGTCGGCTTATCAAGCCGATCAACTGACATATTTTGATCCTGGTATTTGGTAAGGCGATAAATTTTTGGATTTAAGTCTCGCCATACCTGCCACCTTACGGATAGTGTCAAGCCAGAATTGTTCCGGGAAAAATATAGTGCTATTGAAGGAGGTGGAAAATTCACATCTGGCGAGTTGGATGTGCGATCTATTGGATGAGATGGATAACCCTGAGTTGGCCGGTCAGGCTTGTGAAAAGGTGCTGAGGTTATGCCGGGATTTTCTGGTTTGCTAGAGACTATTGCCAAAGCCTTGATAATTAAATTTTCTATCGGTTAGATAGCGGATGACATTCATGACCATTAGCGTTTTCGATCTTTTTAAAATCGGTATTGGCCCCTCCAGTTCTCATACTGTAGGGCCTATGCGGGCGGCCTATACATTTGTGCATGAACTTGCAGAGGTGCTGGTTCTTGATCAGGTGGCCTGTGTCAAAGTTGAACTCTATGGTTCGCTGGGTGCAACCGGCAGAGGGCATGGTTCGCCTAAAGCTATTTTATTGGGGCTGGAAGGTGAAACGCCGGAAGATGTGGATATTCCTTCTATGTCTGCACGCATTGCGGCGATTAAAGATGGCGGCCGACTAAAGCTGTTAGGTTGTCATGAGATAGTCTTTAATGAAAAACAGGATCTGGTATTGCATAAGCTTGCCAGCCTGCCATTTCACCCCAACGGGATGATTTTCAGCGCCTTTGATTCCAGTAATCAGTTAATTACAGCCAAAACCTATTATTCGGTTGGAGGAGGGTTCGTCCTCAACGAGGACGCGGCGGGCGAAAATAGAATCATTGAGGATCGCACTCAGGTTGCTTACCCGTTCAAGACAGGGGCCAGACTATTGGAACTCTGTAAAGCACAGACTCTGAGTGTGAGTGAACTCATGTGGCAAAATGAAAAAGCCTGGCATACGGAAGCGGAGATTAAATTGAAATTACTGCAGTTATGGCAGGTAATGCAGGAATCTGTGCAAAGGGGTTACCAGAATGATGGCATCTTGCCCGGTGGGCTACAAGTCAAACGCCGGGCGCCGAATTTATACCGTCAATTGCTAAGCTACCCGGAAGCGTCTTTGTCGGATCCGCTGACTGTCATAGATTGGGTGACTCTGTATGCATTGGCCGTCAATGAAGAAAATGCGGCGGGTGGCCGGGTGGTTACTGCACCAACCAACGGAGCAGCAGGTATTATTCCTGCGGTATTGCACTATTACACTCGCTTCGTTCCGGGAGCGAATCAAGAAGGAGTCATGCGGTTTCTGTTAACTGCGGCAGCGATCGGTATCCTCTATAAGGAAAATGCCTCGATCAGTGGGGCAGAAGTTGGTTGTCAGGGTGAAGTGGGTGCCGCCTGCTCGATGGCTGCTGGTGCACTGACTGAGGTTTTAGGAGGTACGCCGGAACAGGTCGAAAATGCGGCAGAAATCGCGATGGAGCATAATTTGGGCTTAACCTGCGATCCCATTGGTGGATTGGTTCAGGTGCCCTGTATCGAACGCAATGCGATGGCTTCAGTCAAGGCTATTAGTTCAGCACGTATGGCATTGCGCGGTGACGGCTGTCATTTCGTGTCACTGGATAAAGTGATCAAAACCATGCGCGAAACTGGTCGGGATATGCAGGACAAATATAAAGAAACAGCGCGTGGTGGCTTGGCGATTAATGTGATTGAAGTGCCGGTCAATATTATTGAATGTTAGCGGTTATTGGCTGTTTATTTGGCGCTCAAAATGTGGTTAAGAACATGAAGAATAGAACGGATTTAAGCATTTCGATCGTCTCTGGTGATAAGCCTACCCTGGCTATCTGTTTCTATACACAAACGGCGACCTGCCAGTAGTGCCAGGATAACTGCTGCCAGAATGATGGTGGTTAGCAGGAGACTGATATCAGCCAAACTTGTATCAAGTTCTAACAGTACGCCAACGCAAAGCGGACCGAGGGCTGCTAAGCTATAACCCACCCCCTGTACCATGCCTGAAAGCTGGCCAGCTAGGGTAGAGTTACCGCTGCGCAGCACAATTAGGGCTAGGTTAAGGCTAAAGCTGCCTCCTTGGCCAAGGCCGAGAATAACCACGCTCGCCCACTTTAAAGACAGTGGCCCGAGCAATAAAAGTAGCAGACCGGTCCCGGTAAAAGTGAGCAGCAACAAGAGTGCCGGACGCTGATCCTGCCCGAGCCTGGCAAGCCAGGGAGCAGCGAGTGCCGAGAATAACTGGGCCAGCATTGTTGTAGCCAACAGTAAACCGGCTTCCACCTCACTGATACCACGATAATGTAATAGCGTGGGCAACCAGCCGAAGACGATGTATGCCACGGAAGACTGGGTGCCCATCAGCAGCGTTACCTGCCAAGCTAGCACGTTAGTCCAGAGCTTTGTTGTTTTAACGATGCCCATCGGTTTGGGACGATGCTCCGGCCAAGGATGCGGCATCAACAGACGCCAAGCTAGTAATGCCGCTAGCGCCAGTATTGACCAACTGGCCAGACTATAATCCCAGCCGCCTAACCATTGTGCTAATGGGATGCTAAGACCGGCGCCCAACATACCACCAAGACATAAAGCCATGGTATACACACCGGTCATAAGATCTGCTCCCAGGGGGAGCTCCCGTTTAACCAAGCCTGGAAGCAGCGCACCGCAGACACCGATAGCGGCCCCCGCCATTAGAGTGCCGAGAAATAATAGCCAGATAGAGTGGCTTGCGCGAACCGTCTGCGCTATAGCCAGCACGAGCAATGCAAGGGAAAGGCTGCGTTCTATGCCTAAGCGTCGTGATAACCATGGCGCCAGGGGTGCAAAGATTCCGAGACAGAGAACCGGTAGGGTAGTGAGGGCGCCAATGGCGCTGACTGAAAGACCAAGGTCTTGCTGAATTCTTGATAACACTGGTGCCAGAGATGTAAGCGCAGGTCGTAAATTCAGACCGACCAGTATCATCAGCAACAAAAAGGTAACAACCCATCTTCGTGATGGCTTTGTTGTTGAACCATCGGTCACTAAACCCCGGGACATTTTTAGGGCGTTAAGCAGTTAAAAAATGAAAAATTGTTATCGCAGTTTCAATGAGTAAATGCGAATTTTTAATCATTACTTGGGAAGGATAGGCTGACAACATAAATAATCCTGATTTATTGTTGGTTGGTGCTGATCGATGGTGATGCTTGAAAACTAATCAAATAAACGGATTCATACTGATTGAATTTTTACCTGATAATTCCTAGAAACACCACCTCTCATTACTAAATGTTAGGCTTTGACTGATTATCGAAGTTTCAGTTTTGAGAAGCTGGAATCGTTTAATTCCGGGGGCACTATAACCACTGGTACCAACCTGCATGCAAGTGCTGATGTTGAAGCCTCCTTAAAAATATATCTTCGCTTTTTTGAAACCGATTTCCTGTAACACAGAAATAATTTCATCTATTTTATTTGAGGATAAAACAGAATCGTCTTCCCTGGAAAGGAAGAATGATTTTCCATCATGACTATATAGCGATACAAAGTAT
The DNA here is from genome assembly GCA_024234615.1 of Pseudomonadales bacterium. Taxonomy (NCBI): domain Bacteria; kingdom Pseudomonadati; phylum Pseudomonadota; class Gammaproteobacteria; order Pseudomonadales; species Pseudomonadales bacterium. Next base: position 152,434 of record JACKNY010000002.1, on the reverse strand, counting down.
TCATTTAACTTGCCTGGGGTTTTTCTGATTTCCACGAAATCAAAATAATTCAGGTTTAATTTGCGCTTTGCTTCTGATATTTTCATCGTAATGTTACCGATCAATTAAAGGAATGGATGGCTTCATTCAATGTAGGAAAAAATGAGGTAACTCCGCTAAGAGGTTTTATATTGGCTCGTGCAAGAGTTTTTAGTGGTTGAAATTGCAGGTCGGCAAAAAATATTTGTTTGCCTTCTTTTGCACAATAAGCCACCAGCTTATTCATTGCGGCAACTCCGCCAGCATCAAGTATTGTGACCCCATCCATGTAGAGAATTACTCCGTCGAGAGTTGTCATTCGTGAAGGAATTTCGCCAAATATCCGATCTGCAGCGGCAAAAAAGAGCGGGCCGTTAATTTTGAGTACCGCCCAGTTTTCAGGGATTTTTACATCGACCAGTTTATTGTTGTCAGTAATGTCAGTCACCTTCGTCATGGCGGCTATTTCATTGACAAATAGAATGCAGGCTAACAAAACACCCACCGTGATGGCGATCACCATGTCAAAAAATACCGTCAGTGTTAAGCAGGTGACGAAAACGAAAATATCACGGACGGGTGAATGCCTGATAAGATGCAGCGATTTTGGCGCTTCACTCATATTCCAGGCGACGACCATCAATAATGCGGCCATTGCTGGCATTGGCAAATAGGCTAACGATGGCGCAAGCAAAACCAAGCCAACGAGAACGACCAGAGAATGGATCATTGCCGCGACAGGCGACTGTGCGCCGACTTTCACATTTACGGCGGAGCGTGCGATAGCCGCTGTTGCGGTAATCCCGCCAAAGAAAGGCGCAATGATATTACCTAAGCCCTGCCCAAGTAGTTCACTATTTGCACTATGGCGTTTTCCGGTCATTCCGTCCAACACCACAGCACAGAGCAAAGATTCGATAGCGCCCAACATTGCAATAGCAAAAGCAGAAGGGAGCAAATTAACAAATAAATCCCAGTTTAATTGCAACGGTTGTCCAGCAGGGCCTGGCCGTTGCCATGGCCAGGCAAAATCTGGTAGATAAGGCGGTATACCCATACCCTGCGATCCGTCCGGCAAAAGGTAGGAAAATCGAGAGCCGATAGTTTCTACGTCATAGCCTAAGTTTACGAGAATTACGCCTAATAGGCTGGCGCATATTACGCCAGCCAAATGGGGAGGGATTGAGGTTTTTAGCTTAGACCAGGAAAGCATGATAACCAATGTTGCCAGAGCAACAAAAAGACTCGGGCTGTCAAACTCGCTGACTGAGCTTGCGAGCAGCCAGACCTTGTCGACATAGTGTTCTGGCATTTCCTGAACGGAGAGACCGAGAAAATCTTTTACTTGTAAGGTGGCGATAACAACAGCGATACCGCCCGTGAATCCAAGTGTTACCGATTCCGGAATATATTCAATGAAACGACCGACGCGAGCGTAAGCCATAGCAATGAGAATTAAGCCTGCTAAAAAAGTGGCTAGCAGTAAACCGGCAAGCCCATGTCGCTGTGCTATTGGATAAAGGATGACGACAAATGCGGCTGTTGGGCCGGATATGCTATAACGGCTTCCGCCTGTTAAGGCAATGACAAAGCCCCCAATAATCGCAGTATACAGCCCGTACTGTGGCGCAACTCCACTGGCAATGGCCAGGGCCATAGCCAGTGGAATCGCTATGATTCCGACCGTAATCCCGGCCAGTATGTCTCTCGTCAAAAATGTCAGGTTGTAACGATCTTTGCCCAGACATGAATCTCGAAAGGCGTGACCAACACGCAAGGAAAAAAGATGCGCTCTATGGGACATTGTTGACCTCTCTTAAGTAGGAGCTTCAAATGTTAACTTAAATATAATAATATGTTAACAATATTAACACATATTGTATTATTCTTATTCGACCAACAAGGAGTCACTGCATGAGTTCAGAACGTTTGCTATCCAATTTAGCGAGTTATGGGATTTCTAAACCAGCCGATGTGCTCTATAACCCGACTTACGAAACTCTGTTTAAAGAAGAAACCAATTCTGAGAGAACGGGCTTCGATATAGGAAAGCTGACAACACTAGGTGCGGTAGCGGTCGATACCGGTGTCTTTACCGGACGCTCACCCAAAGACAAATACATTGTGAAGGATGACATAACAAAAGATACAGTCTGGTGGAGTGATCAAGGAAAAAACGACAACAAACCCATTAACCAAGCAACTTGGCATCACCTTAAGAACATCGTAGCGCAGCAGTTAAGCGGGAAGCGTCTTTTTGTGAATGATCTGTATTGTGGTGCTGACCCAGACACCCGGCTTAGTGTACGTTTTGTCACAGAGGTTGCCTGGCAATCCCATTTTGTCAAAAATATGTTTATTAGACCTTCTGACGCAGAATTGGAAACTTTTGAGCCTGACTTCATGGTGCTTAACGCTTCAAAAGCGACTAACCCAGATTGGAAATCACAAGACCTTCATTCTGAAAACTTTGTGGCTTTTAACATGACGGAAAAAGTGCAGTTGATCGGCGGTACCTGGTATGGCGGTGAAATGAAGAAGGGGTTGTTTTCTGTCATGAACTACTTGTTGCCACAAAAAGGTATTGCTTCGATGCATTGCTCGGCCAATGTTGGTAAAGAAGGTGATGTGGCCATTTTTTTTGGGCTTTCAGGAACTGGGAAAACGACACTGTCTACTGATTCTAAGCGCCAACTAATAGGGGATGACGAGCATGGCTGGGATAAAAGTGGTGTCTTCAATTTTGAAGGGGGTTGTTACGCTAAGACAATCAACTTAAGCCGAGAGCATGAGCCGGATATTTACAAGGCTATTAGGAGGGACGCATTACTTGAAAATGTAGTTATCGATAAAAATGGTAATGTTGATTTTAATGATGCATCAAAGACAGAAAATACACGGGTTTCTTACCCCATCTACCACATTAACAATATTGTTAAACCGGTCTCAAAAGCAGGGCATGCCCAAAAGGTTATTTTTCTGACCGCAGATGCCTTTGGCGTTCTTCCCCCAGTTTCCATACTGACACCACAGCAAGCTGAGTATTACTTTTTATCGGGATTCACGGCTAAATTGGCGGGTACGGAGCGTGGCATTACGGAACCAACGCCGACTTTTTCTGCCTGTTTTGGCGCTGCATTTTTAAGTCTTCACCCTACACAATATGCTGAAGTGTTAAATCGACGTATGCAAGAAGCTAATGCCACGGCCTATCTTGTCAATACCGGCTGGAACGGTACTGGTCAGAGAATTTCAATTAAGGATACTCGAGCCATTATTGATGCCATTCTGGATGGTGAATTGGATTCCAGGGATACATTTTTGATCCCCTACTTTAATCTGGCAATCCCGGAGACATTGAGCCAGGTAAACAGCACTATCTTGGATCCAAGAAATACATACCGGGATGCATCAGAATGGGATGCCAAGGCTACAAGTTTAGCGAAGATGTTTATTAAAAACTTCTCTCAGTTTACCGATATTGCTGCAGGCGAGGCATTGGTGCAGGCTGGACCGCACATCTAAACTATAACGAGGCACGCCGCCAACGCTATAGGAGTTAACCTGGAAACATCGAGACGGAAAGAATACTAGAAACCTCAGATTTATTATAATAGAATGTTAATAGAATTCTCCAAATATTAGCGTTATCAAACAACTGAATATCGAGCCAATATAATGGAAAAACGTACTGCTAGACTAACCTTTCTGGTTGACCCAAATAAAAAAGCAGCATTCGAAAAACTTTGTGCTATGGAAGACGTGACGCCGTCCCAGAAAATAAGGCAGTTTATGCGTGATTACATAGAAGAAAAATTGGGAACTGATTGGCGAGAAAAGGTCTTTAATGATGATAACGCTACATCCTAATTCTCATTTTATGGAAGTGCCCCATAACGCCCGCGATATGGGGCTGTAACATAGCCTTGTGGTGTTGATTTCACCGCTTGCAGATAGTGGGGTGGAACAGCCTTGTTTTATACGTCTTAGTGCAAGCACGGGATTCATTGGTAACCCTGATTATTCTGCCCCATATTCTGCCCTATACTATGGCCGAGTTATAAGTAGCCGTTTTTGAAACACGGGTGTTGAGTAATCTTCGATGAGGGGAAAGCAGGTGTCATTATCAGCTATTGATCTACAACAGATATACGATCCTCAGGTTTACCAGACAGGTGTGCCGTTTGATATTCTGCAACAGCTGCGTCAGCAACAGGCCGTCCACTGGATAGATGAGGTCGCGACGGATAGTTGGCCTGGCGGCGAAGGTTTTTGGTTCGTTACACGACATGCGGAAGTCTCGCAGGTTTTGAAAACCCCAAAGATTTTTTCTTCCTGGCTCGGCGGTACCCAGTTACGTAATCCTCCGTCAGAACAGGATCTGGCCTATGTTCGGCAGATGATGTTGAATAAAGACCCCCCTGAGCATACGCGCCTGCGCCGTTTGCTGGTCGACTCCTTTACACCGCGAGCCATCCGTCGGCTAGAAGAAGCTATTAAATTGCATGCCCGGCATATCATCGAGCGAGTGATTCGTGACTTTCCAGACGGTAAATGTGATTTTGCCACCGATATTGCCGCCGATATGCCGCTGCTCAGTCTGGCGGATATTCTCGGTATGCCATCACAGGATCGCTACCTGATGTTTGACTGGGCGAATCGAGTAATCGGATATCAGGATCCAGAATATGCGGTTTCGAGTAAGTTTGATGATCGCCGCGGCAGTGATATTGCCCGTCAGGCCGTTTCGCTCAGGCCTAAACCCGATACCAATGGACGTATGCCTGATCCCAGAACAAGGGATGGTATGCCGGATTTGTATCATTACGCACATTTGTTGGCGCGACAAAAACGAGAGTCGCCGCAGGATGACATTATGTCGCTGTTGCTTAAGCAAGTTGACGACGAGGGTGGTTGTGTCTCTATCGAAGAATTTGAAAATTTATTCTGGTTGTTTGCCGTCGCGGGTAATGAGACCTTACGTAACGGTATTCCGGGTGGCATGATTGCGTTGTTGCAAAATCCACAAGCGATGGCGCTGTGTCAAAGAAACCCTGCGCTTATCCCTTCGGCGGTTGAAGAAATGCTGAGGTGGTGGACTCCGGTGATGCTGTTTCGTCGCACCGCGACCTGCGATACAGAACTTGCCGGAGCAAAAATTCGTCAAGGGGATAAAGTCGTCGTCTCATTCACTTCTGCAAACCGTGATGAACGGGTGTTTGAGCACCCCGATGTGTTCGACATTCAGCGACAACCTAATCCGCACCTTACCTTCGGTTACGGGCCACATTTTTGTTTGGGTGCGCAACTGGCTCGGGTGCAGATGGTGGCGATTTTTCAAGAGGTTTTTGCGCGCTTGGAGAATATCCAGCAGCTGGCGGATCCCATCTTTTTACGCTCCAATTTCCAACGTGGTGTGAAAACGCTACCGATCGCCTGGACTGTTAGGGATCTTTGAATAAATCATGATCTGTTCAGGCTTTGCTTGGTTAATTGCGCAAGGTTTTGTTGACCATGAAGGATAAGAATTAATAAAAGTAACATGCCAATACCCATGATCCCCGCTGCCAGATAGAGCGATTGGTTGTAGTTGCCCGATGTCTCGGCCAAGGTGCCAGCCAAAGCGGGGGCGGCAATTTGGGCAACGCCGTAACTCAGCGTTAGTTTACCCATAGGTTTAGCCGGTTTGGTTGGATAAAATTTTCCCATCATGGTTAGCATCAGGCTGACGATACCGATAAAAGTTGCGCCATAGAGCGCAGCGCTCAGTATTACGACCGCCAAACTGGCGTCGAACACCGGTAAGATTATACCTACTATCTGCAACGCAAAGGCTAATAACAGCGCCTTTAGTTCACCAGTTAGCCGAGCGATACGATCCCATAGAAAGCAGGCGGGTGTGGCCGCCAGGCCAACCGTCAGCCAGACAAGTTCGCCATAGCCATGCAGTGCTGGTTCTGACTCTACAATCACCACCAGGAAAGTGGCGCTAATTACATAGCCAAAACCTGCACAAAAGTAGCTGGCAAACAACAGTATCAACCAATTGCGCTGTGGTGGTTTATCCTCCAATCTCACGCCGCTGGTGGTGAAAGGGTTATTGTCCAGTGGCGGCAGCCAGCGCCAGGCGGGAATGATTAAAAACAAGCCAATAGCCGTTAGGATCAGCCATTGCTGATCCCAGCTAAAGTGTGTCGCCATCAGATCTACCGCGACTGCGCTCAATACAATGCCGAATCCAATACCACTGAAATGAATGCCTAGCTCCATTCTATGGTTGTGTCGAATCAGCCAGTTTAAAATTAAGCCTGAGCCGATAAGCAAGCCTGCGGCACTACTCAATCCAGCGAAGAAACGCATGATGCCCCAGAGCCACATGTTTTCGCTTAAGGCCATGCCGACAGTGGTAACCAAGGCAAGAACGAGGCCAATGCGATAGAGTGAATCTTTGATCTTCAGATCGCTTACCGATGCTGCGATCAGTGCACCACACATATATCCGAGATAGTTAAAGGTCGCCAGCCAGCCGCCACCGGCATCCCCTAAACCGGTTTGCGCTTGCATGATCGGCAGTAGCGGAGTGTAAGAGAAACGGGCAATACCCAGGGTAAGGATCAGGCTCATCACGCCTGCGAGCATTACTTTGAGTTGGGAAGGCCGTGGTGACATAGCTAGGATCCGGAAATTGAAGGCTCGATATTATACCTTTCTCGCGCAAAGATACTCAGCATAAAGGAGGGTAGGTCGCTGAGGCTAATGTCATCTGCTCTAAAATAGTGAGTAGGGTATACTACCCAATTTTGGTTTGGAGGCTTTCTGCATGCCACTGCCTGACCCCTATGAACGGGAACTCATTCATACTAGAACGATTATCTGCCAAGGATTTCATCGTAGCGATGGTCTATGGGATATTGAAGCCAAGCTGCAAGATGTGCGTACCTATGGCGTGGATAATGAATACCGTGGCCGCATAGAGGCTGGCGAGCCGGTTCATAACATGAGTCTACGAGTGACTTTAGATATTGAATTTCGTATTCACGATATAGCAGCCTCCTCGGACCAAGTTCCCGCAGCTGCCTGCACGACAGTGACTGATGGCATGAAAAAGCTAATAGGGTTACGTATTGCGTCAGGCTGGTTACAGCAGGTGCGAGAACGTGTAGGCGGGGTTTTGGGTTGCACCCATCTGATCGAAATGTTGGGGCCCATCGGCACCACCGCATATCAGACTATGTACCGGGAAGTGGAGGCGTACAACCAAGATAAACCAAATGGTGATAAACCTCGTGTCATTGATAGTTGCGTAACTTGGGCGGCAAGCGGTGACAAGGTAAAAAAACGGTGGCCAGCGTTTTACATTGAAAAATAAATAGGCGGTGTGGTTAGCCGACTCATTATAGGATTTTGCATCTGTTCGACAGCCAGGGGAAATCGCAACTATTAGCAGTGGTGGTAATTGATAGCGAAAGGAAATTTGATTTTCTCTTAAGGCAATAAACTAAAAAAATACGGCTGAACCCTAACCGATTTATTATGATTCGGTCGATCAACCCGTACAAAGAGCCAAGCTGAGTGCGGTCTTAACCGAGGTGTCCTTGGTGGAATGCAATATGTTCGCCAATAAAGGAGGCGATAAAAAAGTAGCTGTGGTCGTATCCAGGCTGCATGCGAATGGCCATTGGATAGTTAGCGGTGGCGCTGGCGGTGATAAGCCGGTCAGTCTGCAACTGCTCATTTAAAAAATTATCGGCATCGCCCTGATCTACTAAGACAGGTAACCTTTCATCGGTGATCTGCACCAGTTCCGTGGTATCGTAACTTTTCCAGGTGTCTCGATCTTCGCCCAGATAATGACGGAACGCTTTTTGTCCCCAGGGACAGTGCATGGGGGCGCAAATTGGCGCGAAAGCGGAAACCGATTGGTAACGCTTGGGATTCTTTAATGCAATGGTAAGTGCACCGTGACCACCCATGGAATGCCCCGATATAGCCGTGCGGCTTTGGTCTATTGAAAAGCGGGTGTTGATAAGCTGGGGCAATTCCTCAACCACATAATCATACATCTGATAATGTTTGTCCCAGGGCTGGGCTGTTGCGTTTAAATAAAATCCAGCGCCGTAGCCGAAATCATATTCTTCAGCCGGGTCATCCGGTACCTCTTTTCCTCGTGGACTAGTATCGGGCGAGACAATGGCCAGACCCGCTTCTGCCGCATAGCGTTGAGCGCCGGCTTTGGTGACAAAGTTTTCGTCCGTGCAGGTGAGCCCGGAAAGCCAGTAAAGTACAGGCACAGGCGTCTTCTCGGCCTGGGGAGGAAGGTAGATTGAGAAATGTATCTTGCAGTTCAGGCTAGAAGAAGAGTGCAGATAGCGTAATTGTCTGCCGCCAAAACATTTATACTCACTAACTTTTTCCATGATCTCTGTCCATATGAATTTCGCGTGTTGCGATGATGAGCCGCTGTCGGTTAGTAGAGTACTACCGAACGAATACTTTTACCGGCATGCATCAACTCAAAGGCGGTATTAATTTCCTCTAGGGGCATAGTATGGGTAATCAGGTCGTCGATATTAATTTTTTTGTCCATATACCAATCGACAATTTTCGGTACATCAGTGCGACCACGCGCGCCGCCAAAAGCGGTGCCGCGCCACACTCTACCTGTGACCAATTGAAACGGGCGTGTTGAAATTTCCTGTCCTGCACCCGCCACGCCGATGATGTACGATTCCCCCCAGCCTTTATGGCAGCATTCCAGGGCTTGGCGCATAGTATTGACATTGCCGATACACTCAAAACTGTAGTCGGCTCCGCCATCAGTGAGCTGGACGATAGCATCAACAATATTTTCGACGCTTTTGGGATTGATGAAATGGGTCATGCCAAACTGTTTGGCTAAGGTGGTTTTCGATTCGTTCATATCGATACCTATAATTTTATTCGCACCCGCAAGCTGGGCACCCTGAATCACATTCAGGCCGATACCACCCAAACCAAAAACGACAACATTGGAACCTGGTTCGACTTTGGCGTCAAAAACGACAGCACCGACACCGGTCGTCACGCCACAGCCGATGTAACAGGCTTTATCGAAAGGGGCATCTTCGCGGATTTTGGCCACGGCTATTTCGGGTAACACGGTGTAATTAGAGAAAGTTGAGCAGCCCATATAGTGTAGTATGGGCTTGCCATCCAATGAAAATCGACTGCTGCCATCGGGCATTAAGCCTTGTCCTTGGGTGGAGCGAATCGACTGACAGAGATTGGTTTTTGGATGCAGGCAAAACTTACACTCACGGCATTCAGGGGTGTAAAGTGGGATGACATGGTCGCCAGGTTTTACTGATTTAACGCCTGGGCCGATTTCACGTACGATGCCGGCACCCTCGTGACCCAGGATGGCGGGGAAAGCCCCCTCCGGGTCATCGCCCGACAGCGTAAAAGCGTCTGTGTGGCAAACTCCAGTGGCTTTGATTTCCACTAAAACCTCACCGGCTTTTGGACCTTCTAGGTCAACTTCTACTATCTCCAAAGGTTTGCCTGCTTGAAAGGCAACGGCGGCTTTCGTTTTCATCCTACTTTCCTCTGAGTTGAAGGTGAGAATATGTAACTATACATTGTTTACATTCGGGCATTAAACAGCATTTTTATAAACATACTGTTCTTATGTAAAAACAGTAACGATCACGATAGGAGCCGCAAGACGTTTAATTTTTAGCGCTGTGATGGAGTTACTTTAAATTGGATAACGATGAAGGTTGAGAATGAGAAAATGGGGCGAGTTTGAAGTATTTGTACTAGTCGTCGGTTACAAGGGATTTTCCTCTACTACGGATAGGATGCAGGTATTAGGATTTGCCGACAATAATCTCGAATGTCCTCTATTGATATCTTGAAAGCTACCAGCGTAAATCGACAACGCTACATTTTATACCGTGCTTTCCCGTGATGCCTATAAGCTCATGTAGTAGCCCTTGCGTAGGAAATAATACAGAGGTCTTGGCCGTCACCCTGAACGTTTGGTTCACCAAAGGAAATTTTCTCAGCGGAATCTGGTGATTGGTAAATCGGCTCTCAAAGCTTATGCCCGATTGAGACGCAGTGTGGCACTCATTTTGAATGATTACCTTGTGAACTGAGCAAATGAGAAATGCATTCGTCGAGAATATCTAAGCCTTCATCTAGCACATCCCAATCTATCGTCAGCGCGGGCAGTAAACGAACTACTTGCGCATCCTTGCCTGCGCTAAGCAACAACAGGCCTTGATTGCGGGCGTGCGTCATGAGATTGCGCACCAGTTCGGGATTTGGCCGCTGAGGATCTTTGTTAAACACAAATTCAATAGCGATCATTGCACCGATGCCCCTGATTTCACCGATCGAGCCGACATTGTCCCGTGCTTGAATTTGCTCTAGGCGGTTCTGTATTCGCTCTCCAATGTCGTTGGCGCGTTGCAGCAAGCTATCCTGTTCCAGTGTATCCAATACGGCTAAAGCCGCGCTGCATGCGACGGGGTTGCCACCGAAAGTGGTACCAAGCCCACCAACTGGTACTTGGTCCATGAACTGTGCTGTCCCCGTGACCGCAGCAATAGGTAGGCCTCCACCAAGACTTTTTGCGGTGCAAATCAAATCCGGTACAAGGCCGGTATGTTGCGAAGCGAACATCGTACCGGTACGTCCAAAAGCGGTCTGAATTTCATCGGCAATTAAGAGGATGCCATATTGGTCACAGAGTTTACGCAGAGCTTGCATGAAGAATTCTGAGGCAATATTAAAGCCGCCTTCACCTTGTACGGGTTCAACAACAATAGCAGCAATCTCATCGGGGCTTATCGAAACCTTGAGCAGGTTTTCGAGCATATCTAACGCCTGCTGGTCACTGATGCCATGGTAGGCGTTAGGGAAGGGAGTGTGATAGACGGCGGGGGCAAGTGGTCCAAATCCCGTTTTATAGGGTTTTGCTTTGCCGGTCATCGTTAACGTTAGTAAAGTGCGTCCATGAAAGCTTCCGGAAAAGGTAATAACTCCTGACCTTCCAGTGGTATAGCGTGCAATTTTTACTGCATTTTCCATGGCTTCGGCACCCGTGGAAAAAAGCGCCGTTTTCTTTTGCATCTCACCAGGTGCAAGTTGGTTGAGGCGCTCGGCTAGCTCAATATATTTTTCATAGGGTGAGGCCTGGAAGCAGGTGTGCATATATTCGCCCAACTGCTGTTCGATTGCGCAAAGCACACTGGGGTGCCGGTGGCCGAGGTTAAGTACACTGATGCCAGAGGTAAAGTCGATATATCGGTTGCCCTCGACATCCCAAACCTGGGAGCCCTGTGCACGAGCAATATACCTATCGGATTTGCACGCAATGGCTAGCGGTACGGCTTGAGAGTGCCGCTTTTGTAAAGCCTGATTACTGCTAATGTCGTTTCTCAGTAGGTTCATCTAGTCGGTCTCGAACTTAATGTCTTGAGCCAAAGGAAGCTCGCTCGAATAGTTTATGGTGTTGGTGATGTGGCGCATGTAGCTTTTCCACGCATCCGAATCCAGATTCACGGCCGCCATTACCAAAGATTCGAATCAATTCGCTGCGTTTGAGGACGGGTGTTATTTTTCTCTCAGAGAAGGCTTGTTTTGCGGCCGCAATGGCTGTATCAATTTCTGTCAGCGAGGTGATTCTTAATTGGCCGAGATTGGAGCCGTCGGCCGGACTGGTGACCTTTAGCTCAGCACTCTTTACTTGGGTATCGTTGATACCCAAGTCGGCTAGAATTTCAGTTCGCTCCATGCATTTCCCCTGTACAGCTTCGCTATGAAGGGGCGCAAACTAAGCGACCTTGGCCTTTGAGCTTGGTTCTGTTTGTTGGGCGTAATATTGGCCAAAACGATTATTCATAAAGTCAGAAAAGGAAATGTCTTCCTGACGCACAAAACCTTTTTGTGGTATTTTTCCCTGAGCCAATAAATCCAGGACAGTACAAATCCCTGCAGCGGTAGTAATTTGGATCGCACTCCAGAGTTTGCCGTTAATGGTTTGGCTATAGATTTTGTTGGCGTAAGACTCTTGTACCAGTTGACCGTTTTTCTTGCCGCTGACATTGATAAATATCAGCACGACGTCCTGATAGGTGATCGGTAAAGCGGTCTCAAAAATTTCTTTCAATAGTGGCCGACGATCTTTAAGGCCGAGATCCTGTAGCAACATTTTCATGATGTCGCGGTGGCCGGGGTAGCGCACGGTACGGTAGTTGAGGTTACTGACTTTGCCTTCCAGTGTTTCGCACAGTGTGCCCAGGCCACCGGAAGTATTAAAGGCTTCGTAATTAATGCCATCCAGGGAGAACACCTCCACTTCTTCCAGTGGTGGTACTTCCATTAATTTGCCGTCGACAATGGCCTCACAGGGGTTACAGTATTCATTGATCAGCCCGTCTGTTGACCAGGTCAAATTATATTTCAACGCATTTGAAGGGTATTTTGGTAGCGCACCAACTCGCATATGGACATTTTTCAGCTCGTCAAACTGTTTGGTTAGTTCGTAAGCGGCAATGGTGATAAAACCCGGGGCTAGTCCGCATTGGGGAATAAATGCACTTTCGGCAGTGGCGGCGAGAGATTTAACCAGTTTAGTGCAGGCAACATCTTCGGTGAGGTCGAGATAGTGTACCTTGGCTTCAGCCGCCGCTTCGGCAACATATTTCGTGATATCAAATGGACAGGCGCTAAGAGCAGCGAACTTCCCGTCCAGCGCCGCCATCAAGTCGGCTTTATTGGTGACATCAAGAACGAGGGGCTTTACATTCGAATACTGTGGCAGACGGTTCAGGTTGGCCTGATCCATATCCGCCACCGTGACGCGGTAATCTCCTGAAGAGGCTAACAGTTCGGTAATAATCACACCGATTTTTCCTGCGCCTAGCAGCAGCACTTCATACATTGTCCACCTCCATTACTAATTGCTCATTATGTACTTGAGTTTAGGTGGCTTTTTTATCAGAATACACAATTGAATCTATCAATATGCTGTTTTATTTTAAACAAAATAACGGATAAACCGCCAAAATGATTTTGGATGATAAAGATAAAGAATTATTGGGCTATCTCAGTGCGAATAGTCGGGAGTCAACGGCAGAATTGTCTCGTAAACTGCAATTGTCTCGCTCAACAGTGAAAGACAGAATTGAAAGGTTACAGCGGCGGGGAGTCATTACGGGCTTTACCGTGCGCTTTAGCGAGGAGTTTTCAGAAGGTCAAATCAAGGCACATGTGATGATCAGTACCGACCCAAAAAAGTCAGCAGAGGTCGTGCGGGCGTTGCGTAAATTAGCCAACCTTAAATCTCTTTACGCCGTCAATGGGATTTACGACATGATTGCCGTTATAAGCGCGGAATCCACCAAGTCATTGGACGAGACCCTGGATTTAATAGGTGGTACCAGCGGCGTGGAGAAGACGGTGTCCTCTATTATTTTATCTACCAAAATAGAACGATAAGCGTTCGGTTGAAGTGGTGTCGCGCATGGGCTTTGGGGTACAAACCACGGAATGACGCATCATTGATGTGGCTGCCCATTGAAAACGGTCGCTAATGCTGAAGGTTGTGTTATTTTATCGAACTAAATAAGTTTTAATGGGTGTTAAACCTGCCAATTCTTTAGGCCTTGTCAATGTTTATAAGAAAAATTCAAGTTATCCGTAGTGAATATTTTTGGGGTTTTACTTGTTTGCTTTTAACCCTGCTGACAGGATCTGCTGCAACCGCCGCCAGCAATCATGAAACACGTGAGGAAGTCATGGTCAATGCGACGCGGGTAGTGAAAGAGGCGTTCAACCTGCCTACTGCTATAGGTGTGGTGAATCAGCAGCAAATTCAACTCGCGCAACAACAACTGGGGTTGGATGAGTCGCTTACTAGAATTCCTGGTATCTTTTTACAGAATCGCTATAACTTTGCACAAGACCTGCGCGTTTCGATACGAGGTTCGGGTGCCCGCGGTAGTTTTGGCGTGCGCGGCGTGAAAATATTCGTCGATGGTATACCCAATACGCTGCCCGATGGGCAAGGGCAGTTCGATAGTGTGGATATCAGCTCAATTGGCCAGATTGATGTGTTAAGAGGGCCAAGCTCTGCGCTTTATGGGAATGCCTCTGGAGGTGTAATTAATATTACCACTGAGCCAGCACCAGAGAAGCCCTATCTTGAAGCACGTACTGCCTTTGGTGAATATGGTTATGCAAAATCACAGATTAAAACGGCGGGGAAATCAGGGCGGTGGGATTATCTGCTGAGTGCTTCCTATATGGAGCTGGATGGTTACCGCGAGCAAAGCCATGCGGAAAATAAGAATTTTAATAGTCGTGTGCGAATCCAGCTCGATGAAACCTCTGACCTTACAACTTTGATTAATCTGTTTGATTCTCCTGTCTCTGATGACCCTGGCGGGATCGATGCCGCTGCCGTTAAAGCCGATCCTAGACAGGCGCGTAACCTGAATGTCCGCTTTGATGCGGGTGAAGCCATCGAACAGCAAAAATTAGGCGTTAGATACCGTAAATCGTTGAGCGATGAGAGCGAAATTATCGCGCGTAGTTATGTGCTTTGGCGAGATTTTGAAAATAGCCTGCCATTTTTCGATGGTGGGATTGTTCAGTTCGACAGAACTTTCTTCGGTGGTGGACTTCAATACACCAACACTACTGCGCTATTGGGCAGAGATAATCGCATCACTATAGGTATCGATTATGATATGCAGGAGGATGATCGAAAACGCTATAACAATAATGATGGAAGCAGACAGGCGCTGGTTTTTGCGCAACGTGAGGAAGTAACTAGCTTAGGTGTGTTTGTGCAGAATGAATTAGCGTTGAGCGATACTTTTGAGTTGACTGCCGGACTTCGCTACGATCAGATAACGTTCGATGTCGAGGATAAATTTATTACCGATGGCGATGATTCCGGCAACCGGGATCTGGACTCGGTGAGCGCCAGTCTAGCGCTGCTATGGCGACTTGTCGACGAGGTGAACCTCTACGCCAGTTTGGGCACTTCCTTTGAAACGCCAACCACTACGGAGTTTGCTAACCCGCTAGGGGGCGGGTTTAATCAGAGCCTCGAACCGCAGGAAGCGATGAACTATGAGATAGGTGCGAAAGGCATCTCTGCAACTGGACGATTTAATTATGATGTGGCGCTGTTTAGCATCAAAGTGGAGGATGAGCTGACACCCTTTGAGCTGGCGCAATCACCGGGGCGAACCTTTTTCGAGAATGCCGGGCAGTCAAGCCGTCACGGGCTCGAATTGGCGTTAGGGGTAGAACTGATGCAAGGTCTGGATGCGGCGCTTGCCTACACTTACTCTGACTTTGAATTTGATCGCTTTAGTGACGCCAATGGTGCGCGCTTTGATGGTAATCAAATTCCGGGAATCCCTAAGCAGTTGTTGCATGTATCCTTGACCTATCTCCATCAAACAGGCTTTTTTGCGGAGGCGGATACCCTATTTGTTGGTCACTTTTATGCCAATAACGCTAATACGGCAGAGACTAAATCCTATCGTTCAGCCAATTTACGTCTAGGTTGGAAGTTTCAGCTGGATGGTGTTGAGCTGACGCCCTTTGTCGGAGTCAATAACCTGACCAATGAGGACTACCCCTCGAACGTACGTATTAACGCCTTTGGTGGACGTTATTTTGAACCGGCGCCGGGTCGGAATGTTTATGGTGGGCTGTCGATAAAACTATACTTGTAGGCTGTCTGGCGGCGAAAGTCTTAGGGCTAAGGGCTTAACTCTGGCGCGGCTGATCTAAAGCTGTGTCTCCAAAGGTAACTCGGTCGTGTCTTTGATTTTAGTCACCGAAACATGCGAGTGAAGCGCACTGATATTGGGCAACTGCGCTAGGTGATTCCTGATAAAGAGTTCGTAGTGGCGAATGTCTTTGGTCACGACTTTCAGCATGTAGTCGATCATGCCCGTCATGGTGTAGCACTCCATGACTTCCGGAAAACGAATCACCGCCCGCTCAAATTGTTCCAGTGAGCTACTATTGGTAATAGCTAGATTAATGGACGTAAAAACCACCATTTCCATTCCGAGTTTTTCTCTGTTCAACAGGTGTACCTTTTTGTCAATAATCCCAGCCTGTTCGTACTGACTAATCCGGCGCCAACAGGGTGATTGCGATAAATTGACCCGCTCGGCTATTTCGGCAGTGGTGAGTCTTCCATCCGATTGCAGAAGTTTAAGTATCTCGATATCTTTCTTATCCATAAATATAAAATCTAAAAAATCTCTAAAAATAGATAATATAACCAATAAAATTAGAAATGAAGAATTAATAGGAATATAAATTCTATTTCACCTGTCTATAATAATGTCTATTCAGACCCTTTTCGCTGGGAAAGGGATTAGATTTCTCAGGGGGAATCTTTCATGAATCAACGTCCTATCAGTCTGGAAGATAAATATGCGCTAGACCACACCCGTGCTTACATGACGGGCATTGAAGCTTTAGTGCGACTGCCCATATTGCAGCATCAGCGAGATGTGCAGGCAGGGCTTAATACTGCTGGATTTATTTCAGGCTATCGAGGCTCACCGTTGGGTGGTGTCGACCAGGCTCTGTGGGAAGCACAACAGCATTTAGCGAAACACAATATTCATTTTCAGCCTGGGGTGAATGAGGATCTGGCCGCGACGTCGATTTGGGGCAGTCAGCAGGTCAACCTGTTTCCGGGTGCTAGATATGATGGCGTGTTTGGACTCTGGTATGGCAAAGGACCGGGTGTTGATCGCAGTATGGATGTGATGAAACATGCCAATGCTTTCGGAACCTCCAAGTATGGCGGTGTGTTAGCGGTTGCTGGTGATGATCATGCTTGTAAATCGTCCACCTTGCCGCACCAAAGCGAGCATATGTTTATCGGCGCATCCATGCCAGTGTTAAGCCCTGCCAATGTGCAAGAGGTGCTGGATTTGGGAATCTATGGTTGGGAGCTGTCGCGTTATAGCGGCTGCTGGGTAGCATTGAAGGCCATTACGGAAAATATGGACTCTGCTATTTCTGCGGATATCGACCCAAACCGTGTACAGATCATTATTCCTGAAGATTTTGAGTTGCCCGAAGAAGGCGTACATGGGCGTTGGCCGAGCACGCCTTTGGAACAGGAGCGGATTCTGAATAAATACCGCATCTATGCCGCACGCCATTTTGCACGGGTGAATCGGCTTAATAAAGTGATGGTCGATAACGAGAACGCGCGTTTGGGTATTATTACCACTGGCAAAGCCTATCTCGATGTGATGCAGGCGCTGGAAGATCTGGGTATCGACGCCAAACACGCCGCTGAAATTGGTTTACGCGTATTTAAAGTGGGCATGCCTTGGCCATTGGAGCCGGTCTCCACCCATGAGTTCGCCAGAGGCCTTGATGAGATTCTAGTCGTTGAGGAAAAGCGTAGTATTATCGAGGATCAGCTGACAGGCCAACTCTATAACTGGCCGACGGCAGAAAGACCGCGCGTGTTCGGCGAATTTGATGAAGATGGCAGAGATTTACTGACTAACTTAGGTGAGCTGACCCCTGCTATGGTGGCGCGAGCAATTGCGTCACGTATCGCCAAATTTTACGATAGCAAAATTATCCATGAGCGATTGGCTTTTTTGGAAGCCAAGGAGCAAATGCTGGCGCAGCCGCGCCGCAAGTTAGACCGCGCTCCCCATTACTGTTCTGGTTGTCCGCACAATACCTCCACGCGTGTACTGGAAGGCAGCCGGGCGATGGCGGGCATTGGGTGCCATTATATGGTGACCTGGATGGATCGGCGCACTGATACCTTCACGCAAATGGGTGGTGAAGGTGCTACCTGGATAGGGCAGGCGCCCTTCACCGAGACCAAGCACGTCTTTCAAAATATGGGTGACGGTACATATTTCCATTCCGGTTATTTGGCGATTCGTGCAGCGAATGCAGCGGGCGTTAATATCACTTATAAAATTTTATTTAACGATGCTGTCGCCATGACCGGAGGACAACCCATCGATGGTCAGTTAAGCGTTGAGAAAATAGTTTATCAGCTCCGAGGCGAAGGTATACAACGTATCGCCGTGGTGACAGATCAGCCCGATAAATATCCTGCCAATTTTCCAAAGTTTGATGGGTTGACCATCGATCATCGCGACCGTTTTGATGCGATCCAGCAGGAGCTCAGAGAAATGCCGGGCACCACCATCATTATTTACGACCAAACATGTGCTGCGGAAAAACGTCGCCGCCGCAAAAAAGGTTTACTGGAAGATCCACCGGTGCGGGTATTTATCAATGAAGATGTCTGTGAAGGCTGTGGTGATTGCAGTGTGCAGTCCAACTGTCTGTCGGTATTACCTAAAGAGACGGAGCTGGGCCGTAAACGGAGCATCGATCAAAATGCCTGCAACAAGGATTACAGTTGTTTGAAGGGTTTTTGTCCCAGTTTTGTCAGTGTCATTGGCGGGGACTTACGTAAAAGCAAATCAGCCAATGTTGAGTTGAATTTGGATTTGCCTTCACCGCCGGTGCCCTCAATCGAACGTCCTTGGAATGTGCTGGTAACGGGTATCGGCGGCACTGGCGTTCTTACCATTAGTGCGATTTTGGCGATGGCTGCGCATATTGAAGGTAAAGGCTGCTCGACCTTAAATCAAACCGGTCTGGCACAAAAATTCGGTGCTGTGGTGAGCCATGTTCGTATTGGGCGGAATCAGGAAGATATTTATGCGGTGCGTATTGCCGCTGGAGATGCTGACTTGATGTTGGGCTGTGACCTAGTGGTTTCCGATTCTGATGACGCCTTGGCAAAACTGCATCGCGACCGCTCTTTTGCGGTGATTAATGATCATGAGTCGATTACTTCAGCCTTTATCAAAAATGGCGATGCTGAGTTCCCAACGCAGGCGATGAGGAAAACTATTGCGACCGAAGTGGGAGATGAAAAAGCCAGCTTTGTTGATGCGACGACAATAGCAACGGCGCTATTAGGCGATTCAATCGGAAGCAATATGTTCCTCTTAGGCTATGCCTTCCAAAAAGGGCTAATTCCAGTCTCGGTAGAAGCTATCGGGCAGGCGATCACGCTTAACAATGTGGCGGTAGCATTTAATCAACGAGCCTTTGATTGGGGGCGGTATGCCGCCCATGACCTGGAACAGGTTTTGCGTTTAGCGAACTTAGATACAGCGAACCGGAATTTTCTTGTTGATCTGGATGCGGTAATTGCTTGGCGCAAAAATTTCCTGGCGGACTATCAGGATTCCAAATACGCAGAGCAATATCAGCACTTTGTCGATGAGGTTAGAAATTTCGAACAGCAGTATTTCTCAGCCAATGATAACCGTCTTACCAACGCGGTCGCGCGTAATTTATTTAAACTAATGGCCTATAAGGACGAGTATGAAGTCGCACGGCTGTATACAAACGGAGAATTTACGAAGCAGTTAAATAAGCAATTCGAGGGTAATTTCAAACTTAAATTTCACCTGGCGCCGCCGTTATTCGCTAAAACAGATACAACCACGGGGCATCTTATTAAGCGTACCTTTCCTGGGTTTACTATGACGGTGTTCAAGCTGTTGGCAAAATTGAAGTGCTTGCGTGGTAGTCGCTGGGATGTCTTCGGCTATACCCAGGAGCGGCGGCAGGAGCGTGAGCTAATCGTTGAATACCGACAGACGGTTCGCCAACTGCTGGCCGATCTTTGCGATGAGAATTATGAATTCGCCGTTGAAATTGCCGCTTTGCCTAAAAAGATACGCGGGTTTGGTCATGTCAAAAAACACAATGTGGTGCAGGCCCAGCAGCAACAGGCGATTTTACTAGATCGTTTTTACGGCCGTGACGACAAGGTGGCACGTATTCAGACAAAAAACGTTGCTTAGCGGCATGATCTTGCAACGGGTCTAGAAGCAATCATTGCGGTTCATAGTCCTAATCGCGGTTCATCCTTGGGCGGTGCTCAACCAGCCAAATGAGCAGACATTAAGAGGCTGTCAATATTCGGCGAAAATAGCGACAGATTGACCAGGAAGCCTGGCATGGAGTATATTCTCCCTGTTCAGGGAACCTAAAAACCATAATAAGAATAAAAACCTGTGGTGACCAAGGTGACGGAGTACTTCCTTAATACCAGTGGTTTAAAGCCTCGGCAGCAGCTTGACTATTGGGTTGATGCTGTTTGTAAAACCTATACCGGAATGACCGTTCATAAGGCCGGTAAACAATCGGCGAATAGCGGTTTTTCGGCAAAAATGGCGGTGCGTGATCTCGGCCATATTTCCATTTCTTCGGCTTGTGCGGAGCGCAGTTGCGTTGGTCGCACCCGTGCGAATATTTCCAGCAGCTCTGAAGATTTGTTTCTACTGTATTTGCAGTATCGTGGCCAATCGCAGTTACGCCAGGCGAGCCAGGATATCCATTTACATCGCGGTGATCTGGCCCTTTGTGATGGTACGCGCCCTTCGCAGCTCAATCTGGTGCCGGATTTTTCGCAACAGCATGAAATGATTGTGGTGAAAATTCCGACTCCTCGTTTGATCGCTCTTGCTCCTGGGGCGCACGCACTTGCCGGAATCAAAATGGATGGTAACACTGGCGTCAGTGCCATTCTCTCAAATTTAATTATCAATGCCTGGAAGCATCAAGATGAGCTCAATGGTAGGCTGAAGGAGCAGATTGCGGATAATTTATTAGATTTTATTGCGCTGTCGCTGAATGAGCATATGCCGCAGCATTTACCTGGGTCATCGATACAGGCGGGTCATCTGTTACAGGTGAAACAGTTTATTAATAACCGGCTGACTGACCCAGAATTATCCATTGTGATGATTAGCGCCGCTAATGCCATCACTCCGCGTTATCTGCATAAATTGTTTAAGTCGGAACCCTTTACGGTCTCTCAGTATATTATTAACCGACGCTTAGAGGAGTGCGAAAAAGCCCTGAGAAGTCGCCAATACAATAACTTCAGTATTACTGATATTGCGCACATGTGGGGTTTCAAAGATGCCGCTCATTTTGGCCACACCTTCAAGAAAAAATTTGTGCTGAGTCCTGGAGAATACCGCAAATCATTTAGTGCCTAGACACTGTTCCCCTCCATACATCAATCATTAGGTTCTCTGTCAGACATGGCAGAGGACGCTCTCGTGCAAGTACCCGCATGATGTCCGAATACAATTAAAAAGACCAAATACCGCGTAATGTTATTGTGATTTTCGCGCGGTGGCGAAGGCGCATCTAACACTTATAACTAGTGCCCTTGTCGGTCAAAAAAACTTACAGAATAGTTTAAAGCGGATTGATGGTTGTTACAGGCTTATTGATTAAAGCTCGCTAAGGGGTGTGACAATGTATCAGCGTATTTTCAAAATGACGGCAAAGACCTTATTACTGTTGAGTCTGGTCGTTTACTTTCCAGCGGGACAATCCGCTGAACCAGCTCGAAGTGGTGAGGGCATTTACCAAGTTGTGTGTCAGTACTGCCATGACACCGGTATCGGGCCACAGCTAAAGGGTCGTCAGTTGCCGAGTGTCTACATTCAGCACGTGGCGCGTAATGGTTTGAATGCCATGCCAGCTTTTCGCCCGACCGAAATCAGCGATCAAGAACTGACTGGTCTTGCTGCATTTATCGAAAGCAGCAAAGGGGGTAGCAAATGACGACTTGTTCTAGCCGTCGTCGCTTTTTAAAGGGCACACTTAAAGGCATGGCTGTGATTGGGTCGAGCATTTATGTATTACCCATAGTTGCGGGTTCCAAAACTAGTCAACCTATTACGCTATTATTTTCTGAAGGTATACGCAACACCCAGTTTGCCTACGGTGTGACTCAGGTCGCAAACATAGAGGCAAAAGCCCTGGCGATGTTTAAGCCGCAAGAGTGGCAGCAGACAATACAACAATATGCTGGACAACGGTTGATTGGGCTGATGGATAACGCCAGTTTTGCCATTTTTGAGACAACTTTGGCGAATCAAAAAGCGCATTTTTTAATCACCGGTCATCATGCCAAAGGGCACCGTTTCGTTACTGTGCCTGAATCTGCCGGTGTTGCCGCCGCTTTGGATAATCACCTAGCAGTAAATCCGGAGGGTTATCTATTGGAGGAAATCTGTTGTGGTCGTCCAAATCATGCAACAGAGCGACAACCGGTCAACGTTCAATCCAGGGGGCGGGATTGGGCCTTCACCATAGGAGCCTATTACGCGGAAATTGCCAATGGTAAATGGGCGGCGGGTCAAGCAGGCAATTTCAGTCGGCAAGGTGCAACGATGGCAAGTGCGGAGGACGCATTGGTGTCTTTCGTGGTTGAGGTTTAATACGGATATGAATATCCAATCAGTTTTCGAGCTGGGGAATTAGAGATGAATATGAAAAGAGAATTTGGCATTCTGCCAGAAGGTGTCACGAAGGAAAATTTCGGCAAAGCGATTAGCGAATTTGAAACATTACTTGGCAAGGATTCTGTCATTATCAACGCCGAAGGTTTGACGTCCTATGGCAAAATTATGTTGCCGGTGGATGACAAAGCGCATCAGCCTTCCGGTGCGCTGGTAGCGCATTCGGTGGAAGATGTGCAAGCCATCATGGCGATCTGTAACAAGTATCGGGTGCCAGTCTGGCCGATTTCAACCGGAAAAAATTTGGGCTATGGTTCTGCCGCCCCGGCAACGCCAGGGCAGATGATCTTGGATTTGCGCAAAATGAACCGCATTATCGATGTGGATGCAGACCTCTGTACCGCTCTAGTTGAACCGGGCGTCACCTTCCAACAGTTACACGACTATATCAGTGAAAGGAAGCTGCCTCTTTGGTTGTCCTGCCCGGCGCCCTCTGCCATCGCCGGGCCATTGGGTAATACCGTTGACCGGGGTATTGGCTATACACCCTATGGCGAACATTTTCTGTTTTCCTGTGGTATGGAAGTGGTCATGGCCGATGGCCAGGTGCTCAAGACTGGAATGGGTGGCGTGCCTAACTCCAATACCTGGCAAGTATTTAAATGGGGCTACGGGCCTTATTTAGATGGTATTTTTACCCAATCGAACATGGGTATCGTTACCAAACTGGGGTTATGGTTGATGCCAGCACCACCGGCATTTAAACCCTTTATGGTTAAATTTCCCGACGATGGTGATATCGTTAAAATCGTCGAGACAATTCGGCCACTGCGCATAGCCCAGGTGATACCCAATGCGGTGGTCATTGCTCATGCATTGTGGGAAGCGGGCTCCACGGTGGTTCGTAAAGATTACTATACTGGCGATGGTTCTATTTCCGATGCGGCGATTGCACAAATTCGTCGAGAACATAATTTAGGTGCTTGGTCGGTTTATGCTGGTTTGTACGGGACAGCAGAACAGGTTGAATTGAACTGGAAGATGGTATCGCAGGCATTTAAATCGATTGGCGGAGAAATACTGACTGAGGCCGAGTTGGGCGATAACCCAGTGTTTCAGTATCGCGCTTCTCTGATGCGTGGTGATATGACACTACGTGAATTTGGGCTCTATAACTGGCGTGGGGGCGGGGGTTCCAGCTGGTTCGCGCCGGTATCCCAGGCCAGGGGTTCGGAAACATTGAAGCAGATGAAACTGGCGCAGGATATTCTCGGTGAATTCGGTTTCGATTATGTGGCGGAATTCGTAGTTGGCTGGCGTGATATGCACCATATCATCGACCTGCTGTTTGATCGTACCAACGTGGCGGAAAGAGAGCGAGCGAATGCTTGTTTTAATAAGTTGTTGGATGAGTTTTCCAAGCAGGGGTATGGTTCTTATCGCACCAATACTGCCTACATGAAGAAAGTGGCGGAGACCTTTGGGCCAGTGAAGCAGGACGTGGAACGTAAAATTAAACGTGCGCTAGACCCTAATGGAATTATCGCGCCCGGTAAATCGGGAATCTATATTTAAGAGTTCGTTAACCTAGGTTCGGCATTAGTCGAACGTTAGATATTCAGCCGGGAAATAGGCGAGGAGCTTTCGAATGAGCGAGTATCAACTTTTTATCAACGGCGGTTATACCCCCGCAGCCTCAGGTAAAACAGCCGATAGTCTAAACCCGGCCACGGGCGAGGTTTTTGCGAAGGTGCATCAGGCCGGGGTGGTAGATGCACAAAAAGCGCTGGACGCGGCGCAGGCAGGCTTCAATGTCTGGAGCAAAATGCCTGCCGCCGCCCGTGAAGCAGTGCTGATGAAAGCGGCGGATGTGATGGCCTCGAAGCAAAAAGAACTGATGGATTTACTAATTGATGAAGCCGGTTCCACCATGCTTAAAGCGGGCTATGAAGCAAGTCATACACCGGATTTTATCCGGGCAATGGCGGGTGAGGCGCGGCGTGTTATCGGTGAAACCTTTGAGTCGAATTTACCGGGTGTGTTTTCCTATAGTATCCGCCAGCCATTGGGTGTGGTGTTGGCGATTTCGCCTTTTAACTTCCCATTGCTACTGGCGATGCGCAAAATTGGCTGGGCATTAGCAGCGGGAAATGCGGTTATTCTAAAGCCCTCCGAGGTGACACCAGTGATTGGTTTGAAAATTGCTGAAATTTTTCACGAGGCGGGATTACCTCCCGGTGTACTTAATGTAATCCCGTCAACGGGTGGGGATTTGGGCGATACACTGATTGCCGATAAGCGCGTCAAGCTGGTGACCTTTACCGGGTCGAGTAAGGTTGGTGCCATTATCGCTGCCGAAGCGGCCAAAAATTTTACTAAATGTGCACTGGAACTTGGCGGCAAAAACCCGTTGATTATTCTCGATGATGCGGATCTTGATTACGCCGTCAATACTGCGGCGTTCAGTAACTTTTTCCACCAAGGCCAGATTTGCATGACCGGTTCCAGAGTGATTGTGGAGCAAGGAATTTATGATCGTTTTTGTGAGAAATTTGCCGAGAAAGTATCCGGCTTGAAAGTCGGTAACCCGCGTGACCCTGAAGTTCTGATTGGCCCGCTAATTCGACCCACACAGCCTCAGTTTATCCGGGATCAGTTAGATCAGGCAGTTGCCGAAGGTGCTAAGCTAATGACGGGGGGCACCTATGTCGATAGCTTTTTTCAGCCGACAGTATTAGCTGATGTAACGCCAGCGATGAGCATTTTTAAAACCGAATGTTTCGGCCCGGTCGCCTCAGTAATTAAAGCAGCTGACTATGAAGCCGCTTTGGCAATCGCTAATGACAGCGACTATGGTTTGAGTTCGGCGGTGATTACCAATGATTTACAAAAAGCCATGGCAATCTCGCGTGGGATTGAATCCGGTATGTGTCACATTAATGGGCCGACGGTGCGCGATGAGGCAGTTGTTCCTTTCGGCGGCATCAAACATTCAGGGCTGGGCAGGGAAGGCGGACGTTATGCGATGGAGGAGGTGACCGAAGTGAAGTGGGTGACAATTCAGCAGGGCCAGCAGCAGTATCCTTTTTGACAGAGTTCCAGAAAAACTTATTACAGGTATGTATTCATGTGAATACTGAAATATAGGCGGGGGGTAATTAAGGCTCTGCGCCTGAAGTAACGAAAATAAGCGCCTCTGTACGAAATAGTTTCCTGAGATTACCAATGGCAAATTCAATATGAATATCAGAACCTTCAACCAGCGGAAAACCTTGTAACATAGATAAAAGTATGACGGCTTTTTCACGCCTTGTTTTTTCTGACTGGCCTAGGGTCAAAGGTTTGATTAATTCATAGATAAATTTACTATAAACAGTTGTCATGTGGTCGCGACATTTTGCCGCAAAGGCGTCATGGTTGGCTTGCGCCCACAATTCAAATTGCAGTCCCCGTATAAAAGGTGTGGTATTTTCTTCAAGGCTATTATCTACAAAAGCCAGGAATCTATCCTCTGCCGATAAATTATGATTCTCGATAACCTTTGTGGCGCTTTCAATATCGTGTTTTAAACGCTGCTCAATCACAGATTGAAACAGAATATCCTTGGTCTTGAAGTAGTACTGGACGTTTCGAAGGGTAATGCCAGCACGGTCTGCAATATGCCGCATAGTAAATTTGCTGTAGCCTTCATACGCGAGAATCTCTGTCGCAACCTTTAATATGTCCCGAACTCTTTTTTTTCCTTTACCATGTACGGCGGTGCCAGGCGCCAAGTCTCTAATATCGGAAGTATCCATTGTAAACTTTTCCTGCAGTCAATAATGAGAGTATTTTAACGAGAGCGTTGCGGTGCGCTGACCGAGAATACACACAAAAATTAATTAGTCAATTGCAACATTTGTGCTGCCTTTGGCTTAGCCTGTCTTCATTTTCTATTCGTTTCTATTTAATTGGGCTCCGTTTACGCAAGCATTTGTCAGTAGATTCTGTTTAATTTTACAGAGAATAACAAAAAGCTTGACAAAATTAGTCATAAGACTAATATAAAATACGTCATATGGCTAAAAATAGTAATATTGCGATATGAGAAATGAAGAGTCTCAAATTTAGACAACAGATTGTTTTTTGGGCTAATCAGTTTCATGGGAGAGATGAAAAGGGGTTAACGATGGGTAACTGTATTAAGAGAAATAGATATAAAGCCATATATGCTGCTTTGTTTGGGGTGATCCTGATAGATCAATCGGCTGCAGCGGATAATGGAACAACTTCAATGAGATTGGAGGAAATTATCGTCACTGCGCAAAAACGTCAGGAGTCTTTGCAGGATGTCGGAATTGCGGTGACTGCTTTTTCGGGTGATGAAATTAAAAAACTGAAGCTGACAACAAGTGTGGAAGTGGCAGCCCAAACACCGAATTTGAATATCAACCAAGCTTTTGCGAATAGCGTGCCGCAAATATTTATTAGAGGTGTTGGCTTGAAAGACCCGAATGCTAATGCAACGGGTGCTGTCGGTATATATGTGGACGATGTAAACCTGGTTTCACCAATGGCATTAACATTTCAATTATTCGATATTGACCGGGTTGAAGTATTAAAAGGACCGCAGGGTACATTATACGGACGAAATACGACGGGTGGTGCGGTCAAATTTATTGCCACAAAACCTACTGAAGAGCTAGAAGGTTATTTGCGAGCAGGTTTCGGCAATTACAGTTCATTTCAGTTTGAAGGTGCTGTCTCCGGTCAGCTGACGGATAATCTGAACGGGAGAATTTCGGTCGTCTCCAATCAAGCGGATGGATTTCATGATAATCGAGTAACAGGTAATGATCTGGGAGATACCGATGCCCTGGCGTTAAGAGCATTATTCGATTGGCAGGTATCAGACAACGTCGATGTGTTACTCAATATTCACGGAGGCAGGACTGACTCTTCCAGTGTTCCTTTCGAGCATAGCGGACGGGTGGATCTGGCTGGCAACCCATGTGATCCTCGTGCGGCAACTTGCTATGATTTCCTTGGCTATAGAGATAACGATAACGATATTTATGATCACGATATTGATTTCGAAGGAAAAACTGAGCTGGATAATGCCGGAGCTTCGTTAGAGGTTAATCTCGACTTCAAGGGTTTTCAGGTCACCTCAATTAGTGCGTATGAAAACTCCAAAAGAAAGCATCGAGAAGATGCAGATGCTTCTCCTAACAACGTGTTGAACACCTATTGGGATGATGAGAACAAGCAGTTTTCTCAGGAGCTTCGGATAAGCTCAAATTCAGAATCCGCCTTAAGCTGGATTGTTGGTGGATTTTATTCAAAGGAAGAAAATGATATCTCCAACCAGTACGATTTTTTCCGTGGGTTTCGTGAGCTGGTAGAGTCTGAAGATCCTATTGCCTTTCCAGGCGGGTTTGATCCCGATGGCGTTAACTCTCTTGGTGTAACCCCTTTTTATGTGGATCAGTGGTTTTCACAGGAGGGTGAAAGTTACGCATTCTTTGCTCATAGCAAGTGGGATTTTAGTGATAGGTTTTCACTCATAGCGGGTATTCGCTATACCAAAGAAGAGCGGGAAATGGAACAAATTACCGCGTTTGTAGAGCCTACGTTTGCTTTACCGATCGTTCCGTTTTACAGCGACGATAAAGACTTTGACAACCTTTCCGGAAAATTGGGGATTGAATTTAAACCCAATGAAGACTGGCTTTTTTATGGCAATGTCAGCACAGGTTTCAAGAGTGGGGGATATAACGGCGCACTTGTTTTCGACACGGCTTCCCTAAAACCCTTCGATGAAGAGACATTAACCAGCTATGAGGTAGGTTTTAAATCAACCTTACTCGGTGGTCGGGCTCGTTTAAACGTTGCTGCTTTCCATTACAAATATGAAGACATGCAACTCTTTACTTTTGCTAGTGTCGGCGGGTTACCTGTACAGGTGTTGGATAATGCTGGAGAGTCGAGTATTACCGGTTTTGAAGCAGAGTTGGATCTCCTGCTAACTGAGCGGCTTGATATTAGATTAGGGCTTGGATTGCTTGACACAGAGTTGGATAAATACGACACGGCTATTTCCGGTGGCGACTTATCCGGAAATGAATTGGTGCTCTCACCTGAAGTCAGCTTTAACGGCAGAGTGCGATACGAGTGGCCGTTAAAAGAATTGGGAACTTTGGCATTACAAACGGACTTTAATTATCAAGATGATATTTTCCTGACGCCGGATAATTCTACCTTGCTCTCTCAGGAAAGTTATTGGCTCTGGAATGCTCGCGTCTCGTTTACCAGTATTGATGAGCGCTGGAATATATCTGGTTGGATTAAAAATATTGAAGATAAGGAGTACCTCGCAGAAGCCTATGACTTTTCCTCTAATGGCTGGGATTTGTTGATTCATGGGACGCCGCAAACTTATGGCGTAGATATTACGTTCTCATTTTAGAGAAAATTGGTTTGATCGAACAAAAAAGCCTCCCTCTTCTCATTGGTGCATTTAGCCATTGAGAAACTATGACTCTCCGGCCACTTGGCCGGGGAGCTTTTTACCGGAAGATTGGTGTAACAATGCATAACGATGAATATGAGCTATATGATTTAAAGGTTGAAGTCATTTCCAGCAATGACGGCAAACCCATGGTGTGTCAGCATTTGTTGGGTGATTACTTTACGGTGACTGACGACGATCTCATCGAATTCCCGCCCGGTGTTCGTTTTCCGATGTTTTCACTGGCGGCAATCCTGCCTCTGTTACCGGCCAAACAACGTGAAACGCACAAGAACGACTGGATGACGACGGATGCCATTATCGCCTGCCCAGATCCAAACTGTGGCGGACGTTTTTTAATTACCCGAGGGGCAAAAAAAGTTTATCGCCATAGCGAACAAACAGTGACAGAACTCTCGAAAGACTGACTAACGGTTAGCTATTAGATTACGAGGATTAATAAAATGACGGTTGAAAGAATTCAAGTACGTCCTGATTTTGATTTGTGCCGCATGCCTAAGGGCAATTGGCAGATCGCGGATGACCATAGTGATCGCAAATTTAGCGAACAGGCAATTAACAATGACTTAGCGATGTACGTGGATGCAGGTATCGATACCTTCGTCTGCGGTGATATTTATGCGGGGGTGGAGGAAAGGCTCGGGAAGTTCAGGAAGTTCTATCGCCAATTGAGAGGGGATGACGCGGCAAACAAAATTAAAGTGCTGACCACTTACGTACCCTACTTCCTGGATGAGAATGCATTAAAGAATCACAGTAAAGCGGATGTTGAAAAAACGATAAACCGCTCCCTCAGTCGGCTCCGACAGGAACGCCTTGATCTTGTACAAATGCATTGGTGGAACTATGACATTCCCGGCGCCGTTGAAATGGCGGTTTGGTTAAAGGAATTGCAACAGGAAGGTAAAATCCACCATATTGGCGCAACTAACTTCGACGTCCCGCACATGCGACAGTTTTTTGAGGCTGGAGTGGATGTCGTTGCTCATACCCTTCAGTACTCATTACTGGATAGCCGGCCACTGAATGGAATGGTCGATCTCTGCCGTGATAACGACTGCTACCTGCTTTGTTATGGTGTACTCGGCGGCGGTCTTATCAGCGAAAAATGGCTTGGCATTCCCGATCCGGGTGGTCCCTATCTGGAAAATGTATCGCTGGATAAATACTATCGCATCATTCAGGATATGGGAGGTTGGGGCTTGTTTCAGGAGATACTCCAAGTCCTACAGAGCATAGCCAATAAACATCAGGTCAGTATAGCTAATATTGCTTGCCGATATATGCTTGATCAGGATCAGGTAGGTACGATTAATATTGGCGCGCGTGATGCTAACCATCTTAACGATAATTTACGGGTATTTTCCATTAAGCTCGATGGCGAAGATGTGACGAATATCAACCAAGTGCTCGCTAAAAAGACTGGTCCGTTAGGAGATGTTTACGGAGTGGACAGAGAGGAAAACCGGGATGCACTGGAAGAGGTTAAAACAGAGTATTTTGATGTGGAAAACGGGCAGTTGGTCAAAAAAGCCCGTGACCCTGTTATATTGACGGGCGATGCGGCCTATGGGCATCACATACACCAGAAGTAGCCAGGGTAGTGGTTTATTTAACCCCTGTATTTTGAGCTGACCATCGATGATCAGAAGATCGACTGAAAACCCCATTGATAAAATATCCGTTTATGTTGCGGCGGGCTTAATCTCCGGTGGTGGTGCGCTGATGTTTAATGTAATGCCGGCGTTTGTCGGCGCAATGGCGCAAACGCTGGCTTATGATGAGTCAGAACTTGGGGATATCGTTGCAGCCTTCAATATTGGCTTTACCGCAGTGGCGATATGCGCTGTGTTCTGGATTCGTAAAATCAATTGGCGAATCGCCGCTATGCTGGCGATTATTTTGGCAGTAGCCGGGTTGCTGGCCATGTCCCAGACAGTCAGGTATACCACTATCTTATTGCTTATGGGTACGGTTGGATTAGCCATGGGCGGTCTTTATGCGCTGGTCATGGCCGTGTTAGGCGATAGTGATAACCCAGATCGGGCTTTTGGTTTAAAGTTGGGTTTGGAGACGCTTCCTGGTGCGGCTCTCCTGTTCTTAATACCCGCACTGATCGTTCCTGTCGCGGGGTTTTCGGGTACGCTTTATGTGATGGCAGCAACGCTTATCTTGTTGGGAGCGGCGAGCTTTTTCTTGCCCTCCCGTGGTGTAAAAGGACGAGACTCAACATCGGCGGTCAACACAACTCAACACAAAACTGGTAGCGTTATCTTGCCCTTACTTGGGCTGGCGGCAAGCTTGGTTTTTTTCACAGGTATCACAGCATCATGGGCTTTTCTCGAATTGCTTGGCGCAGCCAAAGGGTTGGCGCATGAATCGATAGGCGGTGTCTTGGCGATAGCCTTTGTTATATGCGGGATTGGCGGGTTTGTTGCTGCTGCACTGGGTGATCGTTATGGTCGTCAGATACCTTTAATAGGTATTGTTTTGATTAATTGTGCGGGGCTTTTGCTGTTGGGCACATTTACTGAAATCGAAGGGTATGCCGTTGGCGCCAGCTTGTTTTTATTCAGTGTTAATTTTACCCTGGCATACACATTCGGTTTGACCGCAGAAGTTGATGTGGGAGGCAGACTGGTTGTGCTATCCGCAGCGGGTTTATCGATTGGCGCTATTATTGGCCCAGCCGCTGCCGGTCGTCTCTTGGAAGCAGGTGGCTATGGCATGATGCTGATCTTTTCGGCAAGTTGCTCTTTCATCGCTTTGCTTATCTATCTGTTTGTGAGCAACCTAAACCAGCAAAGAAAATAAGCTAATTAATCGCTATCCGGGTAAAAGCTATACCCGGATAGCGATTATTTTTACTGTGCAGTATAACCGCCATCAATAACAAACTCTGCGCCGGTTGCAAAACTGGACTCATCCGAGGCCAAATAGAGCACTGCCGTTGCGATTTCATGGGGCTTGCCGATGCGGCCTATCGGGTGCATAGCAGCGAAGGCAACTTCTGCCTGCTCCGGGCTCATGCCGGTGGCTTTGCTGGCCATTTCCATGCCTGACTCGGTTTTGATTAAGCCGGGGTGGATACTGTTGATGCGAATATTGTAGCCCTGCTGGCCGCAATGAATCGCGGCGCATTTGGTAAATAGCTTAACGCCAGCCTTTGCCGCTGAGTAGGCAACTAGGTTGGGAGAGCCGACCAGACCGCCCACCGACGACAGGTTAATGATCGAGCCGCCTCCTGTTTCCTTCATGGCCTTCACCGCCAATTGCGTACCGAGAAAGGTGCTGTCCAGATTCAGTGAAATGATGGTGCGCCACTCATTCAGGGACAGGGTTTCCAGGTCATTATAGGTGCCGCCCCCGGCATTATTGACTAACACATCAATCTTTCCATATTGTCCCAGGAGGGTATCGAAGACGCTGTGCCAGTCCTCCTCCTGGGTGACATCCTGTGGTAAAAAGGTCGCTTCATTTCCGGCCTGACACAATTCCCGCGCCAATGCTTCACCCTTTTCTGTGTTGATATCGGTTAGAACTAACCGGCCGCCCTCGGCTGCGAGCAAGCGCGCCGTGGCTTCGCCTAAACCACTGGCCGCGCCGGTAATTAAGCATACTTTGCCTTCGATACGTCCCATGATATGTGCTCCTTTTCTTTTCTAATGGTGCAAAAAATCAATAATGACCGATTGTTCTTCGGCGGAATCAAGCAAGGTTACATGGCCACCTTGACGTTGGTATAGCGTACAATCCGAG
This sequence comes from Pseudomonadales bacterium, assembly GCA_024234615.1. Lineage (NCBI taxonomy): Bacteria > Pseudomonadati > Pseudomonadota > Gammaproteobacteria > Pseudomonadales > Pseudomonadales bacterium. The sequence goes on along the minus strand of JACKNY010000002.1, from coordinate 119,782 downwards.
CCGTCTCGCTGCATACGTTCAGCGTCTTCCGCCGACACGATGGAGTGCTGTCCTTTGATCAGCAGGGTTTTGCAATTGATGCGCTGGAAGTGGTGCCAAAGATCAAAGTCTTCGGGGTGATCGCTAAACTGGTTAGCGATCGCCGGATCGTTATGGAAAGTGAACGTGCCGTTATCCTTGCGGCGCGACCAGTGCATTGCCAAACGTCGCCATTGCTGTTCCCTAAGCGAGAGTCCCGTTTTCGAAAGAAATTCACGCAAATGATTTTCAAAAGCAAGGAAGTCATCGAACTGCGGCGGTTTTGCCAGTTTTGTTTTCACGGCTTGGCGAAATCGCTCAGGCAATGTCGGCCCGACATCATTGAGTACCAGGTGTGTCACCGGGCACTCCTGCATTTCTGCCGCCAGTATCATGCCCAGACTGCCACCCTTGGATGAACCAATCCAGCGTACACTGGTGGCTTCAAGCTGGCGCATCATTTCCCGCGCGATATCGGCGGCGAAGTTAAGGCTGGGATCTCGCCGGGCATCTTTAACCCAGTCGGATAGCCCGCAACCGATAGCATCAGGACAGATTACATGATATTGCTGTGCCAGACTTGCTGCCAATATTTCATGGTCGTGACAGGTGCCGGTGACACCGTGCCAGATAACTACTTTTTCCCGCTGTGGGTTTCCCCATTCCATCAAATGAATTTTACGGTTTTGACAGGTAAGAAACCTGGACCGGGAAGGACTCATATTCACTCCTAAAAGATCAAGTATCGGTCTGAGATTTTAATAAAAAAACAGAACGAACGTTCTATTTAGTTTTTGAAATCCTATCATCTGAAATTAAATTACTCAATATTATATGAGGTTAAATTTAATAACTTATTGTTTTATAAAAGATGAAATGCAGAACGATCGATCTATAAAATAAGTTGACAGTTATTTTTTCTTAATGTCTAATAATAGAACGATCGATCTATGGTATAACGAACGTTCGAAAATTTACCCTGCTAGATAAATAGCGCGTAAAATAATCCGCTCTTATCAAAACCGAAAAAGTAGGGGCAAGTTAGGATATGGCGGAAAATACAAATCGTAGAGATGAAGTGTTGGAAACAGCGATCGATCTTTTTTCAGAAAGAGGTTATGCAGGGACATCTATTCGAGATATAGCAAAAGCGATTAATCGCAGCGTCTCGAATGTGTACCATTATTTCGAAAATAAAGAAGACCTGTGGTTGGCGATTTTGGAGTATTCGGTAAAGGGGTTGCCGGACAAGTTGCGAGAAGTCGCCCATGGTGAGGGCGAGCCCTTGGAACGTTTTAAGCGGCTGTTGCGAATACACTTGGAGTCATCAGTTTTACACCGACGCGAATCAAAGATTTTCTTTATTGACGAGGAAAGATTATCGCCACGAGGAAAGGAGATAAACCGGCGTATCCAGAAGGAAATTCTCGATATTTATGTAGAGCAAGTGCGGTTATTGCAGTCGCATGGTTTGGTGCGTACCAAGCATGTAAAAGTAATGGCTTTCAATATGCTGGGCACCATTAACTGGTACTTGCGCTGGTACCACGCTCGGGGTGGTTTGAGTGAAGCCGAGGTTCACGAGGAAATTATTGAGTTCGTGTTGTATGGCATGTGTGGATCAAGTAGTAACAATAACGCCTGACCATAGTTGGAGAGACGATTGGAAAGGTAACCTGATGAGGGAGTTTTGATGGGGTACACGATTGATATTGATACCGGTGGCACCTTTACCGATGGTTTTGTGGTCAATGGCACACAGGCAAGAACCGTTAAGGTACCGACTACGCCGCATGATTTAACGGTTTGCTTTTTAGAATGTATTTCTGCGGGGGCGAAGGCTTTTGGGGTAAGTACAGAAGACTTTCTATTCGACATGGAGATTATTCGTTTCTCTAATACTATTGGGACTAACACCATCATTGAGCGAAACGGCGCAAAAATTGGTTTGCTGGTCTCCAAAGGTATGGAGTCGTTAGCACCCACCATTAGTGAAGAAAAAACACCACTCGTGGAACCAGATATGCTGTTTGGCTTATCGGAGGAGACCGACAAAAACGGCACCGTGGTCAGCGCGCCAGAGGAACAGGAAGTGTTGCGAGCGGCGCAGTCATTAATCGACCGTGGCGCGCGTGGTTTGGTGGTTTCCTTTGCTAACTCTGAGAAAAATCCTGCCAACGAGCGTCGAGTAAGACAGATCATTAAGCATGAGTATCCGCGTGATTACCTGGGTTCTGTCTCGGTCTTTTTGTCTTCAGATATTTCAACTCGCAGTGGCTTGGCAGAGCGCTTAAACAGCGCTGTGCTCAATGCCTATATTCATCCGAAACTGGCGCGTCTTTTGTATAAGGCAGGCGAAGATTTACGTCAACGCCAATATCGCAATACCCTATTTATTGGCCATAACAACGGTTCCGTTGCACGGGTTGCTAAAACCAGAGCCATCAATACCTACAACTCCGGCCCTGCGGCGGGCTTGTTGGGTGCGCGTGAAATTGCTCAGCGCTATGGTATTAATAACCTGATTTCAACCGATATGGGTGGCACCTCATTTGATATTGGTTATGTGCGTGATGGTCAGGCCAGCTACTCGTTGCAGCCGGATGTGGAAGGCTTTCCCTGCAATTTACCGATGATGGCAATTACCGCATTAGGCGCCGGTGGTGGTTCTATAGCACATATAAAAAATGGCGAACTCAAAGTGGGCCCGCAATCAGCGGGTGCGTTACCGGGCCCGGCTTGCTTTAACCTCGGCGGTACGCTGCCCACTGTTACCGACGCCAACTTGGTGTTAGGTGTGTTGGATCCGGATTTTTTCCTCGGTGGCGAGATGAGACTCAATGTTGAAAAGGCGCGTGAGGTAATTCAGCGTGATATAGCAGAGCCCTTGGGGATAACTGTGGCGGAGGCCGCTTGGCAAATTAAATCCAAAGTGGACTCAAAGATGGGGGCTGCCATCGCAAAAGTAGCCGAAAACTTAGCATCGGTTCAGGATGCCGCGATCGTCGCTTACGGTGGTGCTGGCGGCTTACATGCCTGCGATATTGCCAGCGCCTCTCCGATTAAAAAAATTATCATGACACCGTTTTCTGCGGTCTCGTCCGCCTATTCTTCATCGCTGTTGGATGCGGGTCACCTTTATTATCAGCGCATCGATCAACCACTTAGTGAGGAGTTGCAACCAGATGTGCTGGAAAACGCAATCAGCAAGATGATGAGAGAAGCGGTGCGAGATATGCGCGGTGAAGGTTTTGCTGCTGAAATGCTTTTTTCAGAGCTACAACTTTTTGTCCGTGCGCGAGAAGGTGAGAGGGAAGTCTTGTTGTTGGCACCAACTACTTTTTATAGTGAGTCGGATAGCCTGTCTGAGATTGTTGCACAGGCCAAAGCGGCTTTGCTGCAGGCGGGAGAAAACCCGGCGGCAGGCATGCAATTAGCGACCGTCGCATTAATGGTGCGAGCACCGGTTCCACATTTTGTACAACCGGAACTGGAGGAAAGCTCGGATCAAGAGTCGAGCGCTATTAAGTCAACGCGATCACTCTACGTTGGTTCATTGCGCGATTATGTGGATGCGCCTATTTATGATCGCGCCATGCTGAGTCGCGGTGCGCAGTTGGCCGGTCCAGCGCTAGTGGAATCAAACCAGACGACCATCTTGGTTTCGGAAAACTGGCAGATGACAATCGATCAATACAATAACGCCATTCTAGAGGAGGTGCAGGCATGAGCAGATTGCGTATTACGGAATGCCTTGACATTGATCTGGACAAAGAGCGTTGGTGTTGTAACCGCTGTGGGCAAGATTTATACGACGCACGTGAAAACTACAAAAAGGGCTGCTTGATCGCCGAACGTGAGATGGCGGATGTGCATCCACCAATGGTCGAAGGTGCTGCTTACAGCTTTACCCCGGACAAAGATTATTGCCGGTTACTGGAGTTCTATTGTCCCAATTGCGGAATCATGCTGGAAAATGAATACCTGCCGCCGGGACACCCAATCACCCATGAGATTGAACTCGATATCGATGCCTTGAAAGACAAACAGGCAAGGGGAGAATAAGCCTATGGCGCGCGTTGCATTAGATGCTTTTTTGTCAGGTCATAGCACCCAGGAAAAGCCCCTGCTAGTTGCGATGGAACCATTAGCGTCGAGGGTGGGAGGAATGGATTTTGGCGTGATGCAGTCGGACCCGGCAAACTGGGCATCCTGTCTTTCGAAAACGGGACGTTTGCTCAACCTGAGTGGCTTAATTTTAGGGTTTGATCATAGCTTATCACTAGCGACTTTCGGGGCAGAGGTTGAATCAGGTGACGCGGCACAGGCTAAAAATGTGCAATGCGCGGACGATCAACGCAGTACTGCACTGGAAGCATTCAACCGGATAACGCAAACGGAACGAGCGCATTACGGTTGCATGGCTTGCTTGAGTGGGCCAATCGGTTTGGCGCAAACGCTCTACGCTGATATCGGTCGCGCCGGTGATTTGAAACAGACTATGGTTGAATTGGCGGAAGCGTTTTGTAAGAGCCGCCCCGACTTGTTGATCTTTCGCGAAGGTGCTGCGCTTGGTAATACGGCGATCGGCATGCCGGAGCGCAAGGTGTACAACACATTAAAAAACATGGCGAGCTATTTTAATGTGCCGTTGGCGATTTATCTTGAGCAATATGATTCTCAGCTGTTGCCAGACCTGGCCAAACTTAAGGTGAATTTTGTCCTACTGGGTGCCGATAAGAACGGTGCGCCACCTGAATTAAATAGTGTTCGGGAGTTAGCGGCCAATGTCACTGGTGTCGGTCTACCGCTACCTTTTAATGACCCGGAGCGTGCCGTCGCATTGGCGACCGAATATGAAACACAGCTGTCGGGGGTGAACTATCTCTATACCAGTATGCAGGAGCTAACAAGGGATACTGATTTGGAAAAGGCCCGCATGCTCATCAGTACGTTACAGCATTAATCTGTTATTTAGGATCGAATAATGAGTACATCAGCAAATAATTTCAGTGTCGGCATTGATGTCGGCGGTACCTTCACCGACTTCTTCTGCGCTAGCGGCAGCGACCATTCCAGCACCTGCAAAACGCCCACGACCCATTATGATCTGTCGGTTGGCTTTATGCGGGGAATCGAATTGTTGGCGCGGCAAAACCAATTGTCCTTGAATGACTTTCTCCGACAGGTTGGCTCGATTCGATATTCCACTACTGTCGGTACTAATGCCTTGATTGAGCGAACCGGCCCTAAGTTGGGATTGATTACGACCGCCGGTTTTGAAGACAATATTTTTATCGGCCGCGCGCGTAGCTGGGCGGATGGTCTGGGGTGGCAGGAGGGCCGGGATCAGGCGCGTATTCAAAAACCGGCGCCTCTTATTACACCCAATATGGTGGTGGGTGTGCGCGAACGAGTGGATTATGCTGGGAAAGTCATTAGTCCTCTGCGCAAGGAAGAGGTCTTGGAGAAATTGCAGGAATTGGTCGATAAGGGCGCGCAGGGTTTTGTGGTGTCGCTGCTCTGGTCCTTTGTTAATCCTGAGCACGAGCAGTTGATCAAAAAGATTATTGAAGAGGAATACCCGGAGGACTATTTGGGTTCCATGCCGGTCATCCTGGCTTCGGATATTTCCCCTAAATCAGGCGAATACACACGCACCATGACGGCCATCGTCAACTCCTATATTCACGGGGTGATGGCCGATGAGATGAATAAGCTGGGGAATGAACTGCGCGACAAGGGGTTTAAAAAGCCCTTAACGCTGGTGCATAACACTGGTGGTACTAAAAAAGCCTCGCGCACGCGGGCGGTACTGACGCATAACGCGGGGCCGGTTGCCGGTCTGCATGGTTCTGCCTTTTTGGGCAAGCTAACGGGAGATGAAAATATTGTCTTCACCGATATGGGTGGAACTTCCTTCGATATCGGTTTGATAGAAGGCGGCCAAATTAAAGCGCATGACTTTATTCCCGTGATTGATCGTTGGCGCACCAATATCCCTGCGATTGAGGTGAAATCAATTGGCGCGGGTGGCGGTTCTATCGCCTGGGTTAATGATTTGATGGGTAATGCCTTGGAGGTTGGGCCACATTCTGCTGGCTCCATGCCGGGCCCTGTGTGTTACGATCAAGGTGGTCAGGAACCCACGGTATCTGATGCGGATCTGGTGCTGGGTTTTTACAATCCTGAAAATTATCTGGGTGGCGAAATGCTGCTGGATGTCGAATTAGCGCGTGAAGCAATTTCAGAGAGGATCGCCAAACCTCTGGGTATTGATGTCATGGAGGCAGCCTACCGTATTCGCCGTTTGGTGGATGCGCGCATGGGGCAGGAAGTGTTCAACGAAGTGGCGCTCAAAGGACATGATCCGCGCACCTTTGTGGTGTTGGCCTGTGGTGGAGCCGGTGGCGCACACGCCTGTGGTATCGCACCATTTATCGGGGCAAAGAAAATTATTGCGCCGCGCCAATCTTCCGTATTTGGCGCTTATGGCGCCTCTCTCATGCAGATTAAGGAAGTCTGGGATCGATCCCGTTCATTGAAGCTATTCAACTACGGCTCGCAATCCTATCTAGAGGATGTGGATTCATTCAATGCAGTTACCCGGGATCTAAAAGATTTGGCTTTGCGTGACCTGAAATTAGAGGGTTACGAGGAAGCGCAGATCGATTTTAGCCTCGAACTTAACATGCGCTACGGCAGCCAGTACAACATGACCAAGGTGAAATCCGCCAGTCTTGAGTTGTCCGGTCCGGAGGATGCGAAGGAGCTTTGTGACACTTTTACTCGGCAATATGCTGAAATTTACTCGCCCGAAGCAACCTTTCCAGCCGGTGGTATTAATGTCGAGAATTTCTCATTAACGGCGGCAGTGCGAGTGATCGACCGCTTGCCGGAAGCGCTCGCCCTGCAAGGGTTGGCGCCCGAAGCGAATGCGCTGACAGATGAGCGGCCCGTGTATTGGAGTCCCGAAAGCGGTTTGCTGCAAACGCCGGTTTATGATTATGCGCGTTTATTGCCAGGCAATCAGATCGTTGGCCCCGCGATTATTGAATCTATTGAGACCACTTATGTGGTAGCGCCGAGCTGGCAGTTCACGCTGGATGGCTATGGCAACGGAATAATGGAACAGGTTTAGGCTAAGGCAATCCGAGGAGATTATAAATGGCTTACGAAAGAGATCATGAAGTAGTACAGCGTCTGCGCCCGGAGCCGATGACGGCAATTGAAGCGGCCGCACAATCCACAATTGATGATACCGAGTTTGAAATTTTCAAGCACAAAATGCATATGATTGCGCTTGAAGGCAAAGAAACCACCATGAAACTTGGCGCGTCCACGGCGATGCGCTGGGGCGATGTGGCGTTTGGTATTTTTACCGCTCAAGGCGACCTTTCCATCTGTGCCACGGGTATTTATCACCACGCAGTGTTGGGGCAGTTACCACTTAAATATGTAGTGAAGCATTGGGTGAATGAGCCTTCTGTTGGCTGTAAAGATGGCGATAGTTTCTTCTACAACGATCCTTTCTATGGTGGCGTGCACAATGCCGACATGGGGTTGTCGATACCGGTATTTTATCAAGGGCAACTACTGTGCTTTGTCGGCGCGGCGGTACATACCGGTGAGTCCGGCGGCTCTGAACCGGGCGGAACAGTGACGGCTGCACGCAGCAAATACGACGAAGGCCTACTCTGTCCACCCATCAAAATCGGTGAAAACTATCAGTTAAAAGAAGATTTGTTAAATATGTTCGCGGCAATGAACCGCGATCCGCGCACCATGATTCTGGATATCAAGGCACGTCTGGCGGCGGCCAGAATCGCGCAACGTCGTATTTTGGAAGTCGTGGAAGAAAAGGGTGTGGACTTTTTCCTCGGCTCGTTGCGCCGGGTCTTGGCTCTCACCGGTGAAGCGGCGAAAAAGAAAATTTCGCAGCTGCCGGATGGTATCTACCGCCAGCCTCGCTTCCTCGATACCTTGGGCGAAGATAACGGCTTGGTCAAGGTGGACGTCAAGGTGATTAAAAAGGGCGATAGGATAACCCTAGATTTGACCAACAGCTCGCCGATGCTGGTTGATCGCCCCGCCAATAGTTATTTCCAGGGCATTATCGGGTTGTCCATGGTGTATTTGTGCGGCTGGTTGTTTCACGACCTGCCATCCAATAACGGTTTGCTGGAATGCATGGATTGGAATTTTCCCGAAGATTCTCTGGTCAACGCTAAAGGCGATGCCGCCACTTCCATCGCGCCGCTGGTGCAGGTTTGTTTTACCCACGGCATGTTCCAATGTGGCGCGCGTATGACCTACAGTGTCGACCCTTCGCGTTCGGTGGCGTCCTGGTTTTGTGGATTTTCCATTCCCATGTTTGCCGGAATTAATCAGCATGGCGAACCTGTTGCCGACATTACGCCCGAAATTAACGCCACTGGTTGCGGTGGTCGTTACGATATGGATGGTGTTAATGCTGCAGGTGCTTTTTTTGCGACGATGGCGGATTGTTCTGATGCAGAAGCCACTGAAGAAGATCGCCCCGTGATGTATACCTTCCGCAATTACTTCAATAGCTCCTATGGTCACGGCAAACAGCGTGGTGGTGCGGGGGTCGGCTACGGTATTGCTGTACATGATACGAATAATCTCTTGCTGGGCTCTCATGGTGGCGGCTCAAAATTTCCGACCACTCAAGGGCTCTTTGGTGGTTATGGTTTGCCGGCGCTATTTGTCAAAATGGTAAAAAAAGGAAACTACAATCAATTGATGGCGGAAAGCAACGAGCATTTACCGCACCGCTTGGATGAGGTTTATAGCCCTGATAATCCGGAACATGGCGAGGAGCAGTACAACAATATTTCATTGGTGGTACAGCCTGCGCGCGATGGCGACACTTTGTACGCATACTCCGGTGGCGGTGCAGGATTTGGTGATGCCCTGGAACGCGATCCGCTGAGTATTTTGAAAGACTTGGAAAATAAAATGGTGACTCATTGGGCGGCGAAAAATATTTATCACCTCGTCTATGATGAAGAATCCCTACGGGTTGACTTAGCGGCCACCGAGCGTGCGCGTGCGGCTGCTCGTGAGCAACGTAAGCAAAACGGGAAGACCTATGATGAGTTCATCAAGACGTGGGAAAAACAAATACCGCCGGCACAGGTGCTTACCTACTACGGTACATTTCCTCATCCGGAGGTAGGGGCTTTGGCGCAGGAACAAATGCGGATCAAAAAGGCAAGTTAAAGAGACTCATTATGCGGATGCAATTCAAAAGCCGAACCGTCCATGGCGTTGTGGAAACATTGGCGGCGTGTCGTGGCAGAGATATTTTTCTCTACTACCAAGACCAGACCTACAGTTACGCTGCCATCAATGATTCAGCCAATCAGGTCGCCGCTGGTCTGCAACAATTAGGTATCGTTAAGGGCGATAAAGTTGCCATTATGATGAGTAATCGCCCTGAGTTTTTGTTTAGTTGGTTTGGCGTATCGAAGCTCGGCGCAGTCGAGGTGCCGATTAATATTGCCCATCGGGGTGAGTTATTGGCATACATGCTCAATAAAGCAGATTGTGTCGCGTTGCTGATTGATGCTGAATATGTCGAGCAGTTGCGCGCGGTGCTGTCGCAGCTGACTATGCTCAAGCATATCATCATTCTGGATGAGGGACAGGGCTCTAAATTGGATGGCAGGGAGCTAACTTACCGCGCGCTAACGGCAAACTCAGGGGATTACAGGGCGACGCAAGTTGCATTTTCAGATCCCACGGCAATCATGTTTACCTCTGGCACTACCGGGCCGTCAAAGGGTGCGGTGGTACCACAAAACTACCAGTTGTCCCTTGCTGAAATGATCATAAACATGGCGCAATATACTGAAGCTGATTGTCTCTATAACGCCTTGCCCTTGTTTCATGGGAATGCGCAGACCTTATCGACTATACCTGCTTTGATGAGTGGTGCGCGCATGGTTTTGGCAAAACGATTTTCCGCCAGCGGTTTTTGGGATGATGTGCGCCGCTATAACTGTACTGAGTTCAACTATATTGGCGGTATTTTGCCGATTTTGCTAAAAGCGGAGCCAACGTCCTCAGATGCCGATAATCCTTTACGGATCATGATAGGTGCGGGTGCCAATAAGGAAACCTTCGCCGCTTTTGAACAGCGCTTTAACGTCAAGCTAGTAGAAAGCTACGGCATGAGTGAAATAGGGGCCCCGCTGGGTAATAAACTGGATGACCGGAAACCGGGCAGCTGCGGGGTGCTTAATCCAGATTATCAAATTAGATTGATTGACGATTTGGGTAACGAGGTGGGTGCCAATACACCGGGCGAATTATTGGTCAGACCACTCAAGCCTTACAGCATGATGTTGGAATACTACGCAATGCCGGAAAAAACCGTCGAAGCTTGGCGAGACCTTTGGTTTCACACGGGGGACTACCTGCAAAGAGATGATCAGGGTTATTACTATTTTGTTGACCGAAAGAAAGATGCGCTGCGCCGTCGCGGGGAGAACATATCTTCATTCGAAGTGGAGCGGGGCGTTAATTCACATCCAGCTGTTTTAGAATCGGCGGCTGTCGCTGTTAAATCGGAGCTAGGGGAAGACGAGGTAATGATTTGTGTGGCCTTAAGGGCTGGCCAACAACTCACAGCGGAGTCTCTGGTTGAACATTGTAAAGAGCGAATGGCTTATTTTATGGTGCCACGATTTATTCGGTTTATGTCTGCGTTGCCGAAAACCCCCACGGAGAGAGTGCAAAAATATTTACTCCGTGAGCAAGGGGTGACGCCCGATACCTATGATCGGGAAAATGCCAGTGTGCGCGAGGTGACGTTATGACAGCAGCGCTTGATTTCCCGCCGGTTTATCCCGGTATTTTTTCTACGCAAGGTGAGCCACACCTGATGGGTGGTTATTGTCCCTGCTGCGACTCTTATCAATTTCCCGCGCTGGAAATTTGTGCTAACTGCCTTGGTGAGGTTGAATCGGTTAATCTTGGCGGCACTGGAACTTTGTATAGCTTAACCACCATTCGGACTAAACCACCCTTGGGATTGCCGACGCCTTATCGAGTTGGTTATGTAGATTTAGATTCTGCGCCATTACGTATTTTTACACTGCTTGACTCGGCGCAGTCGCCGTTGTCAATTGGTCAAAATGTCCATCTAAAAGTGGCCCAGGTGGGTCTAAATTCTGAGGGCAAGCCTTGCCTAAGACCCTATTTCACAGGGACTGATTCTTAAGGAAACACCATGGTTTCAATTATTGGCGCAGCAATGACTCCTTTTGGTCGGCATCTAGATCGAACGATCGTATCGTTGGCGATTGAAGCGACTCGCTTGGTGTTGCAGGATGCAAGTCTTGCCAAGGAGCGCATCGGTGCTTGCTATTTCGCTAACACACTCGGTCCACTCATTTTTGGAGATACCACACTTGGCCAGAATTTAACGGCTGCTACCGGCTTGCACAGAATTCCTGTTATCAACGTGGAGAATGCCTGTGCCTCGGGCTCAACTGCATTCCATCTGGCACGCAACGCCATCTTGGCAGGTGATTGTGAGGTGGTGTTGGTGGTCGGGGCAGAAAAAATGTGTGTACCGGATTTTGGCTTAATTAATTCCGGTGCCACGGAACTGGATACTCAGCTTGGTATGGTTGTGCCAGCTGGGTTTGCGCTCAAAGCACAACGCCACATGTACGAATACGGCACTACTACTCAGCAGCTGGCGCAGGTTACTGTCAAAAGTCGTCGCCATGCTGCTCTCAACCCTCTCGCTCAATTTCGTCAACCAGAAAGCTTGGAGCAGGTGCTGGCGAGCCCATTAATTGCCGACCCGTTGACCCGCTCACAATGTTGCCCGATTGCCGATGGTGCTGCAGCACTGATTCTGGCCAGCGATGATTTCGCGGCACGCATGGAAAGGGTGGTCAAGATCAAAGCCTCAGTGTTGGCATCCGGTATTTATGATGGACGTTGTGATCTAACCCATTGGGAAACGGATTACGAGACAGTGCGCCTGGCTTATGAGCGCGCTGGGATTGGGCCGCAGGATCTGGATCTGGTGGAGTGTCATGACGCCTTTACTATTTCAGAAATTTTGCATTATGAGGCATTAGGTCTGTGTGATAGGGGAGAAGGCGGGCAATTGGCTGAATCCGGTGCGACCGAATTGGGAGGAAGAATTCCAGTGAATGTCTCCGGTGGCCTATTAAGTCGAGGCCACCCAATCGCAGCTACCGGACTTGCACAAATTGTTGAGCTGGTGACGCAGCTAAGACATGAAGCGCAAGACCGACAAGTGGAAGGCTGTCGAATTGCGCTGGCGCATTGTATGGGCGGAGACAAAGCTGGTGATACCAAGGCCTGTACGGTTTCGGTTTTGGAGAAAAATTGAGCGATTTTTTGTATGGGAAGGGGCTGGGTTCTAAAGGATCCGGGAGTATTTACATAAATAGAAGAGGAAAGCGTTATGTTTAACAATCAGTTGCGAAAATCCAGTGTCTGGGTTCTCGGCGCGACTATAGCTGCGTTAAGTGCGCAGGTGGCGGCTCAATCGGCGGTGCTTGAGGAGATTGTCGTAACGGCGCAAAAACGTGCGGAGAACTTGCAGGAGGTGCCGGTATCGGTGACGGCCTTCTCGGCGGCGAACCTGGAGTCACGTTCCATGTTTAATCTGGGTAATTTGTCGAGCTTTACGCCTAATGTGGATATTAATCATGGTAAAGGTGATGGGGGAAGTACCAATGCTGCTGTTTTTATTCGTGGTGTGGGACAGAATGATTTTATCTTTCCCACTGATCCTGGCGTGGGTATTTATCTCGATGGGGTTTACATTGCGCGCAGTATTGGCGGTATGTTGGATTTGGCCGATGTCGAACGAATAGAAGTGCTGCGAGGCCCGCAAGGCACACTCTACGGAAAAAACACCATAGGTGGTGCGATTAATGTGGTGACTTCTCGACCTTCTGGGGAAACAAGTGGTAGGGTTAAAGTCACTTTTGGCGAACGCGACCGTCAGGATTTAGAGGCGAATCTCAGCCTACCGCTGATTGATAATAAGCTATATGCGAAATTAGCGCTAGCCAGTAAAAACCAGGATGGGTTTAGTGAGCGTGTCAGTAGCAACCTGGATCTTGGTGATACCAATGTCGATGCTGCTCGGTTGGGTTTGAACTGGATACTTTCCGAAGATGTGTCTCTTTATTTAAGCGCTGACGCATCGCGTATTCGTCAGAATGGTGCGCCTGGTACTTTGTTAGAGACTTTCGACGCACCGGGCGGGTTGTATGGCTTGTATAACGGATTGGCAGCACCCTTCGTGGGGGCGCAATTAGGACTACCGCCAGGGAGCTTATTTGATGATCGTTGGGTCACGGGCGATACCGATAAGTCAAATGGTACCGGCCCAACTGAGGATGAAAATGACACCTGGGGTGTGATAGCGACTCTGGATTGGGAAATTAATGAAAATGTCAGCTTCAAATCAATCACGGCTTATCGCGAAATGGAAGCGACTATTCGTACGGATATTGATTACTCGCCCTTTCCTATCATTCATACGGATGAAGAGCAGGATCAGGAACAGTTTAGCCAAGAGTTTCAACTCAGTGGCGATAGTGGCAAGCTGCATTGGTTGGTTGGTGCCTATTATCTGACAGAAGACATCAGCGACCTGAATACCACACTATTAGCATCGGGCATCTTTGATACGCTGAATGTATTGCCCGCTGCGGTTGTTCCGTTAGTGCCAGGAGTGGTCTGTCCGGCAGCACCTCCGGCGCCCTGTGCAGGCGGTGCTGGCAATCCACTAAACGCGGCGCTGGATTTGGATGTGCGCCCCTATACTTCGCTCGATACCACTAATTGGGCCACCTTTGTGCATTTGAGTTATGCGTTGACAGAGCAGCTCAGTTTGACGCTAGGCGGACGTTATTCTTATGAGGAAAAGGAGTATTTTATCGACTCAGTCTTTCCGAACTCAGGAAATATCGCTACACCGCCGACTAAGGACACCCAGGACTGGTCAAAGTTTACCCCGAAAATTGGCGTAGATTTTCAAGTCAACGAAGACCTCATGGTCTACGGCTCAATTACTCAGGGACAGAAGAGCGGTGGGTGGAATCCTCGGCCACTGCAGCCAGCGGAGTTCAAACGTTATGATCAAGAGGAGTTGACGGCCTATGAAATTGGTCTGAAATCCAAGCTGCTGGATGGACGCATGACATTGAATATCGCGGCTTTTTATAGTGAGTACGAAGACTTGCAGCTATTCGCTAATACCATTAATCCCACCAACGGTTCGCTGTTGTTGACAGTGGATAATGCGGGCGATGTCGATCTGTATGGTTTTGAAATAGAAATCGTGGCACGCCCAACTGCGAACCTGGATATTAACTTTGGTGCTGGTTATTTGGAAAATGAGTATCAATCACTATCGCCAAATACAGGGTATTCCGAGAATAACGAGCTACCCCAAGCACCAAAATGGACGCTTAACGGTGGCGTACAATACCGGTTTGATTTGGACGAAGCGCTTGGTTCTATTACCGTTCGCGGCGATGTCAGTTATCGTAGTAAAACCTATAATGACCCACAAAATACAAAGGCTATTGTACAGTCTGGGTATAGTGTGGTGAATGCGAGAATCAGTTGGATAAGCCCTGCTGAAACTTGGCAATCATCCCTTTTTGTCACGAACCTGAATGACAAAGAGTATTTTACCAGTGCTGAGTCAATCCCTGCCTTTGGTATTCGCAATGCGGTGTACGGACGACCACGGGAATGGGGTGTGTCACTGTCATATCATTTTTAGTTAGTGCTTCTCTTAGGCCGGCAAAGGCGTTTTATTCCTTTGCCGGCCCAGTTCCAATCAATTTCTCTTTAAACTTTGGCTATCACTTCTCTGCAAACTGTGAAAAGTTCTGTTTAATCCTTTAGAATTACCTATTCTGACCCCATCTATGGGTATATAGCTTTTATTCAGGCACAGATAGCGCGTTTCCTCACGAATTATTACGATAGATTAAGCATATGACACAGCCAATAATGGGGCAGCTCTCCACTCAAATTAAGTTTGCTCAGGTACATGAAGCCAAGGCTATGAGCCTGAATGATGCGGCCCTGTACAAAAAGAATATCAAGCGGTTGCTTAAACGCGAAGATGCCGTCCTGGTAGCGCATTATTATACCGACCCCATGTTACAGGAATTGGCTGAAGAAACTGGCGGCTGCGTCTCGGATTCGTTAGAAATGGCACGTTTCGGTAATAAGCATTCTGCAGCAACCTTGGTGGTTGCCGGTGTTAAATTTATGGGGGAAACCGCAAAGATTCTAAACCCGGAAAAACGTGTGCTGATGCCGACGCTGGAAGCGACCTGTTCGTTGGATTTAGGTTGTCCGATAGATGAGTTTTCCAGTTTTTGTGACGAACATCCTGATCGCACAGTAGTCGTTTATGCGAATACCTCGGCTGCGGTTAAGGCTCGTGCTGATTGGGTGGTAACCTCTAGTATTGCGCTTGATGTTGCAGAACATTTAGACGAGCAAGGTAAAAAAATCATTTGGGCACCGGATAAACACCTCGGCAACTATATTCAACATAAAACCAACGCCGACATGTTGATGTGGGACGGTGCTTGTATTGTGCATGAAGAGTTTAAGGCCAAGGGTGTCTTAGATTTGAAAGAACTCTATCCCGATGCTGGAGTTTTGGTGCACCCCGAATCACCGGCGGCGGTGATTGATGTAGCCGATGCTGTGGGTTCGACCAGTCAGTTGATCAAAGCCGCGCAGGAACTTCCCCATAAGATGTTCATTGTTGCCACAGACCGGGGTATTTTCTACAAGATGCATCAGGTGGCGCCCCACAAAACTTTCATAGACGCACCGACGGGTGGCAAAGGCGCAACCTGCGTGAGCTGCGCACACTGTCCCTGGATGGCAATGAACGGGCTGGAAAATCTTGAGCTAACGCTGAAGCAGGGTAGCAATGAGGTGTTGGTGGATCCGGATTTGGGACGACAGGCGATGATACCCTTACAGCGTATGCTGAATTTTGCTGAAGAAATAAACCAATCGACGGTAGGGAAAGCCTAAAACTTCTTTCCTAGGCTTTTTGTTGCGCTGAAGCTATTTATCAAAAGTTGAGTTATAGAGGTTAATACGTTAATGAGAGATGTTAAAAGTTTTTTAATTCTTCTCTGTAATTCTGCACGTCCTTTAAACGCTGGTTAATTTTTGCGCTGAGCTGATAGTTGCCACCCGCTTTAATTCGGGCAAAATCAAGCTGCTCAGTGGCACGGTCCATATTTCCGGTAAGAATAAAGTACTCGGCGCGCGCTTGGTGCACGCCCAGAATATTGCCGCTCAGGCCATGAATCTCGGCTAGTTCATACCATACGTTTGGATCATTGGGGCGCTCTTTACTGAGTTCCAACAAGATGGCCTCTGATTCCTGATACCTTTGCTGAAGATTAAGATTTTTAGCCAAATAAAGTGACAGTGAGTGATTGTTGGGAGACAGCCCCAAGTTTTTCTTCAGCAACGTCTCCACTTCTTTCAGCTTATTAGATGCTTGATTTATTTCCGCAAAGGCGATCAGGTAGCTAATTCGGTTAGGCTCTTCCGCCAGCAATGGTGCTAGCATCGCGTTGGCTTTGTCTTCCTGGTGGGATTTTTTGTAGGCCAGCGCTAGGCCGTAACGAGCTGCCTTTGCTATGGTCGGCTTCGGGTTATCTAATTCCGCTTCGAACTGCTTTATCGTGTATCCGACAGTGGACTCAAAGGTAAGCAGGATACGATTACGCATTAGATAGTATTCAATCTGATCCTGGTATTCGCCTTTCGGGAACTGAGAGGCGCGGCTGCGGGCGTCAGCGACTCGTGACTCGGTAACTGGGTGTGTCAATAAAAACTCAGGGGGTCTGGATCCCAGGAGCCGCTGCGTAGCGAGCATGCGCTCAAACATGCTAGCCATGGCTTGTGGATCCATGCCTGCGTTGACCATGGTCAATAAGCCGATACGATCAGCTTCCTGTTCATTTTGCCGACTAAAGCGCAATTGTCCTTGTAGTAAAGCGGCTTGGGTTGCTGTCATCGCGGCAATTCCGGCATCGCCACCGACAGTGGCAGCGATCACGACACTGGCGAGGAGTGCGGCCATGCTCGGTATTTGTTTACGCCTTGCCTCATCTACATTTCTGGAATAATGGCGTTGACTAAGGTGCGCCAGTTCGTGCGCAATAACAGACGAGAATTCTTGTTCTGTCTGCGCGTTAATAAAGAGACCTGCGTTTACCCCGACGATACCGCCTGGGACAGCAAAGGCATTTAGCGCGGGACTTTTAATGATGACGAGTTCCAATCGACGATCTTGTAGTTGACTATGCTCTGCCAGCCGGTAGAGCAGGTACTCGACATAATCATGAACCAGCGGATCAGACATGATCGGGGTGCGGCTGCGCAGAGCACGCAACCAAGCTCGGCCCAGTCGGTGCTCCTTTTCCGGAGATACCGTGCCGGACGCGGAATCGCCTAAAGAGGGCAATTCACCTGAGTTGGCAAATGTTGTCAAATTCGGGGCGAAGAGTAGAACGACAATCACTATGATTGAACAGGGTGAAGAGAATAGTTGTTTGATGCGACGGGCTATATTTTTCAATCGATTCGATCATCCTACTGTTATTGGCGTTGACATCGCTAGTGTGACATTAGTCAGGGAGTTTGGGTTCAATAGTTTCTGTCTGATCACTCAGTATAATGTGATCCTATGCTATAGCATTCTAATGAATTATTGTATGCTTGCGGGTCAAATTGGTGATGGGAATTCGTATGGTAGAAGTGACAAGGCGATTGGATGCGACGCAACTACGTTGCCCGCTGCCTTTGCTGAAGGCAAAAAAGGCATTGAATGAAATGGCGGTAGGCGAAGTGCTCGAAGTGCATGCTACCGATCCTGGTTCAGAGAGAGACTTTAAAGTGTTTGCTCAGCAGAGTTGTCATGAAATGCTCAATTTTCATGAAAACGCTGGTGTGTTTATCTATCTGCTCAGAAAGGGAAGTTAAGGTGCGTATAGGCGGGAATAGAATATGTTAAAGGTAGTGAAAAGTTGGGTACACCGATATTTTTCCGATGAAGAAGCACTGGTGTTATTTTTACTGCTGACCGTCTTATTTGTCTTGGTGCTGAGTTTTGGCGATATGCTGGGGCCCGTATTTGTTGGCCTGATATTAGCGTTCATAATGCAAGGGATTGTGGCGCAACTGAGAAAGTATCGAGTGCCTCATTTGCTTGCTGTATCGATTGTTTTTATTCTATTTTTGGGCCTATTGTTTGCGTTCATATTTTTATTACTACCGCTGATTTGGAACCAGTTGTCCAATCTTTTCGCTGAATTACCAAGAATGTTAAACGATGGTCAGGATATTCTGCTTGGATTGCCGGAAAAGTACCCTCAGCTTATTTCAGAAGCCCAGATAAAAGATTGGATCGTAGATGCCCGTAATCATACGAAAGAATTGGGTCAGTGGGTGGTTTCCTATTCGTTATCAAGTATTCTTAACTTGGTTGGTTTTATCATCTATTTAGTCATTGTGCCTATTCTAGTGTTCTTTTTCCTCAAGGATCGCGTCGTGATTCTAGGTTGGTTTTCATCCATGTTACCTAGAGAAAGAAGGCTGTTGAGCCAGATTTGGGTGGAAATGAATCAGCAAATTGCCAATTACATTCGTGGCAAGGTGATCGAAATTATTCTGGTTGGAGTGGTTACTTACATTGCCTTTTCCCTCATGGGGCTTAACTATGCGGCGCTGCTTGCAATATTGGTGGGGTTGTCGGTTATTATCCCTTACATCGGTGCTGCCGTAGTCACAATACCTGTAGCGTTGATCGGTATTTTTCAATGGGGTTGGTCGACAGAGTTTTTTTACTTGATGTTGGTATACGGCATTATCCAGACTTTGGACGGGAACTTGCTGGTGCCTTTTTTGTTTTCAGAGGTGGTTAATCTTCATCCGGTAGCCATTATTATCGCTGTACTTTTCTTTGGTGGGTTGTGGGGCCTGTGGGGCGTGTTTTTTGCTATACCTTTGGCTACCCTGATTAAAGCGATATTAACCGCTTGGCCGAAACCGGAAGTGGGTCCGCCGGTGAAGGTGTCAGAATAAGTAAACGGCGGTTGTGTCGGGAACCCCTAGCACTCATAGATGGAACTAATAGTGGTTTCAAGCCTCTGACTAGTTCGTTAATTATCATAACCGACACATCAATTTTAACGCTTCCGTCAGTAATAATAGATTTTGGAGTTTTCTATGCATCGAAACTTATCTCTCCCGCAAACGTGGCTGACCGCCTTTGTCGCTATCTGCGTGATGAGCCTTGGCCTGATAACCGGCGCGCAGGCACGCTCTTTACCTGATTTTACTGAATTGGTGGAGGCGCTTAAGCCCGCTGTAGTTAATATCAGTACCAGTCAAGACGCGGACAGCCAGCGTTCTTCTGATCGTGGGGTTGACCCAAGGCAGCAAATGCCGGAATTGTTCCGGCGCTTTTTTGGTGATGATAGGTTTCCGCGCCGTCAAGGCCCGGATCAAGGTAATAAGCGTTCACTTGGTTCTGGTTTTATCATTTCCAAGGATGGTTATATTTTAACCAATAATCATGTTGTCGAGGGTGCGGACCATATCCTGGTACGGCTGATTGATAGGCGAGAACTTGAAGCTGAATTAATTGGTAGCGACGCCCGCTCAGATTTAGCTTTACTGAAAATCGATGCAAAAGATCTTCCTGTCGTAAAACTTGGGAATTCTGACAAGCTGAAGGTGGGGGAATGGGTGATGGCGATTGGTTCGCCCTTCGGCTTTGATTACTCCGTCACTGCAGGTATCGTGAGTGCGATTGATCGTAGTTTACCTAGCGATAGCTATGTTCCCTTTATTCAAACTGATGTGGCTATTAATCCTGGTAATTCTGGCGGCCCTCTCTTCAATATGGATGGTGAAGTGGTTGGTATCAATTCCCAAATATATACCCGCTCTGGTGGCTTTATGGGGCTGTCCTTTGCCATTCCTATGAGCGTGGCGATGGATGTTGTTGAGCAGCTCAAGGACAAAGGACATGTCAGCCGAGGCTGGTTAGGCGTGGTTATCCAAGAGGTTAATAAAGAGCTGGCGGAATCCTTCGGTTTGAAAAAGGCGGCTGGTGCATTGGTGGCGGAAGTGTTAGAAAATAGTCCAGCCCAGGATGCCGGGTTACGCGAAGGCGACATTATTACCAAATTTGGTGATAAGGAAATAGAACTGTCGGCGGACTTGCCTCATGTCGTCGGCACCACTAAAGCCGGCAGCAAAGTGCCAATGCAAATTGTCCGCAATGGCATAATGAAAACTCTGACGGTAAAAGTGGGTGATTTACCGGAGGATCCTGGACAGATCGCTAACAAGAAGCCAGGTGATGAGCGCGTAACTCGGTTGGGTATGACGGTTGCGGATTTATCTGAACAGATCGAATCAAAGTCCGGTATCTCCGAAGGAGTGATCATCCTCCAGGTGGAGCGTGGCGATGCTGCTCAGGCGGGGTTGCGTCGCGGTGATATCATCACCATGCTAGACGGCGAACAAGTCGTTTCAGTCAAGATGTTTGAGGAGTTAGTTGACGGCCTTGAAGCCGGAAAGGCCGTGCCGGTGCGCATCGTGAGAAGTGGACGACCTATATTTTTACCCTTAAAAATCACTAAATAATCGATAGTGTTCAACTGATGTAATGCCAGCGCTGACCCTAAAAAGGCGGTGCTGGCATTTCCTAAGCAATCCGTAAATCATAATTTACCGCCCAGTGAGAGCGCGAAAATAGCAACTGATTTGACAGCCTTTGAAATAGCGCTCTGTCTGCAAATCATGTAGACTTGCCTCCCCAATTTTCTAATAGAATCATATTAGTGAGCGAACTGAAACACATCCGCAACTTTTCGATAATTGCCCACATTGACCATGGCAAATCAACCCTAGCTGATCGCTTTATCCAACACTGTGGTGGCTTAAGCGTGCGTGAAATGTCCGCGCAGGTACTGGACTCGATGGATATTGAGCGTGAGCGCGGTATTACTATTAAAGCGCAGAGCGTAACGCTTCATTATGCCGCTAAGGATGGCAATACTTATCAGCTCAATTTCATTGATACTCCGGGACATGTAGATTTTTCCTATGAAGTCTCGCGCTCCTTGGCATCCTGTGAAGGCGCATTATTGGTAGTGGACGCCGCGCAGGGCGTAGAGGCACAATCGGTCGCCAATTGCTATACCGCGATTGAGCAAGGGCTGGAAGTGGTGCCGGTATTGAATAAGATGGATCTTCCGCAGGCTGAGCCGGAGCGGGTAATGCGTGAAATTGAAGAAGTGATTGGCATTGATGCCCATGAGGCGGTTCATGTCAGTGCCAAAAGCGGTATGGGTATCGAGGATGTACTGGAGCAAATTGTCAAGTTGGTGCCGCCACCACAGGGTGATAGAAATGCACCATTGCAGGCACTGATTATCGATTCCTGGTTTGATAACTACCTCGGAATTGTGTCTTTAGTGCGTGTACGTCAAGGTGTGCTGCGCAAGAAAGATAAGATTTTGGTGAAGTCTACTGGGCTCGCTTACCAGGTCGATGGTGTTGGCGTATTCACTCCTAAACGTCTGGAAACAGGTATTTTGCAAGCGGGTGAAGTGGGCTTTTTGGTGGCGGGTATTAAGGACATTTCTGGTGCGCCAGTTGGCGATACCCTGGTATCGGCAAAGGCACCTGATACTAAGGCGTTGCCAGGGTTTCAAAAGGTAAAGCCGCAGGTCTATGCAGGAATGTTTCCGGTCAGTGCGGATGATTATGAAGATTTCCGTGATGCATTAGCAAAGCTTAGTCTCAATGATGCTTCATTGTTTTATGAGCCAGAAAGTTCTGATGCCTTGGGGTTTGGCTTTCGTTGTGGTTTTTTGGGTATGCTGCATATGGAAATCGTCCAGGAACGTCTGGAGCGGGAATATGATCTGGACCTTATTACGACTGCGCCGACGGTGGTGTATGAGGTGGTTAACAATAAGGGTGAAGTCATTTTGGTTGATAACCCCTCAAAACTGCCAGATCCAGCATCGATTCAAGAGATGCGTGAGCCTATTGTCGAAGCACATATTTTGGTGCCACAAACACATTTGGGCAGTGTCATCACACTTTGTGTCGAAAAACGGGGTGTGCAGAAAGACATGCAGTTCTTGGGTGGGCAGGTCTCTGTCACCTATGAATTGCCGATGAATGAGGTCGTGCTAGACTTTTTTGATCGTTTAAAATCCGTCAGTCGTGGCTATGCCTCTTTGGACTATAGTTTTAAACGCTTTGAACCAGCCAGCCTAGTCAGATTGGATATATTGATTAATGGTGAAAAAGTAGACGCATTAGCGCTGATTATTCATCGCGAGGATATTCGCAATCACAGTCGTCTGCTGACGGAGAAAATGAAAGAATTAATTCCCCGGCAAATGTTTGATGTTGCGATACAGGCAGCGGTTGGCAATCAAATTGTTGCACGCCAAACCGTTAAGGCGCTGCGTAAAAACGTGACGGCTAAATGCTATGGCGGTGACGTTAGTCGTAAAAAGAAATTGTTGCAAAAGCAGAAAGAAGGCAAGAAACGCATGAAACAAGTGGGCCGCGTGGAAATTCCACAGGATGCCTTTCTGGCGGTGTTAAAGGTAGACAAATAGACGGGCAGGTTGCCGTTATCCAATAACCTACTCAGAGACTAACTGTGTAAAATGAATAGGGCGGGAGTTAACCCATGGAAATAGATTTTCCACTAATACTGGTGTCAGCCGTGTTAATCACTGGCGCGATTTGGCTATTGGACATTATTTGGCTGGCACCGACTCGAAAAAAACGATCAGGAGATGAATCGAGTCAAGAGCCTGCGTTGGTCGAATATGCTAAATCCTTTTTTCCGGTGCTCTTTATTGTACTAGTATTGCGTTCATTCCTTTATGAACCCTTCCAAATTCCGTCTGGCTCTATGTTGCCTACCTTACAAATTGGTGATTTTATCCTAGTGAATAAGTACCACTATGGTTTACGTTTGCCGGTGTTAGGAACCAAAGTGATCTCTATTAACGAGCCCGAACGTGGGGATGTGATGGTTTTCAAGTTTCCTGAAAACCATAAAATCAACTATATTAAGCGTGTGATAGGTCTACCCGGAGACCGCATTAAATACCAAAATAAGCAGTTATTTATTAATGATGAGCCAATGGCACAGGCGTTGGTTGCACAGTTACCGCCAGCCAGTCCGCGCATTCAGTTGCTACAGGAGCAATTGGGTGAGGTCAATCACAGTATCTACAAAAATATGGCGCCGGCCTTTGATTCAGGCGAGTGGGTTGTTCCCGAGGGGCACTATTTTATGATGGGTGATAATCGTGATAATAGTAACGACAGCCGTTATTGGGGTTTCGTACCGGATCAGCTGGTGGTGGGTCGCGCGGTATTGGTTTGGATGCATTGGGATAAATTCTGGAGCCTGCCCAGTTTTGCGCACGTTGGATCGATAGACTAAAGTTAACTGACGGATGGTTGAATACGGGGTGTTCGACTGCCGACTTGCAATACCCATGATATTGAGGACATGACAGTGATATTAAAAAGACAAACCGGGTTAAGCTCGCTGGGGATGCTGTTGGTCGTGATATTGGTTGTAGGGGGGATGCTGCTAGCGATGAAACTTATCCCTCTGTATATTGATGATTATGCAATTGGCAAAGCGCTATCGACTTTGCAGGATGAGAAAGAGCTTTACGACTCTCCCAAGCCTAATATACGCAATATATTGCGCCGGAAGCTGACGGCCGACTACACTCGCGATCTGCTGGATGATGAAATTGTTATCACCAAGAATAAAGGTGAACTGCTGATTGATGTTGTATATGAAGCCCGTGTACCCGTAGTGTATAACCTCGATATTGTCGCCAAATTTGAACATCATTTCGTGCAGAAACAGTGAAGCCAGATATAGAAAAATTATCACGCGACATTAATTACCAATTCCGCGATCCAGCTCTTCTCAGGACAGCCCTAACGCACAGCAGCGCGGGCAAAAATAATAATGAGCGCTTTGAATTTTTAGGCGATTCCATTCTGGGCTGGGTGATTGCTGAAGCGATTTTTCAACGTTTTCCCCGAGCGAAAGAGGGTGAGATGAGTCGGTTGCGCGCGAGCCTTGTCAAAGGTGTAACTCTGGCAAAGATTGCGCGCGAGTTTCAGTTGGGTGATTACCTCAATCTTGGACAGGGTGAAATGAAGAGTGGCGGCCATCGTCGTGATTCGATCTTGGCAGATGCGATGGAGGCCCTGATCGGAGCAATTTACTTAGACTCAGACAGTGAAACTTGTAAGCAGCAGGTGCTGTCCTGGTTTGAGGAGCGCCTCAGTAACCTATCGATAGAGGATAATCAAAAAGACGCTAAAACGTTACTTCAAGAATACCTGCAGGCGCGCAAACAGCCGTTACCTAGCTACCAGGTTCAAGCCACCCATGGTAAAGAACATCAACAGGTATTTGAGGTCATCTGCGAAGTACCGTTACTAGACCAACCCTTGGTAGGAACAGGTAACAGCAAACGGCAGGCAGAGCAGCATGCTGCACGTCAGGCAATTATCGCAATCAAGCACGATGCTCAAGCAAAAAAAACTAACTAATCATCCTTTTTGGAGGTTAGAAAAAAGTACAGAATCCTCTCTTGTCTTATTTAAAGCGCCGAGCTTTGAGCTAGTTAGCTCCGCTATCGAGATGTTAAACTAAACCATGTCAAATAATAATTTCCAGTTCACCGTTAAGCAGGGTAAATCCGGCTATGTCGCCATTGTAGGGCGGCCCAATGTGGGCAAATCAACGCTGTTGAATCGCATTCTTGGTCAGAAAATCAGTATTACCTCGCGCAAGCCGCAAACCACCCGCCATCAAATATTGGGTGTTAAAACCGTTGCGGATTCACAGGTTATCTACGTGGATACGCCTGGTTTGCATAAGGACAAAAAGCATGCCCTCAATCGCTATATGAATCGAGCAGCATCCAGTGCGTTACGTGATGTTGATTTGGTGGTGTTTGTTATTGAACGTACCGCCTGGACCGATGAAGATGAGCTAGTGCTGGAGAAAATTAAACAAATTCAATGTCCCGTTATTTTAGCGCTGAATAAAGTTGATCAGGTTGCGGATAAGGACAAATTATTACCCTGGATTCAACAGCTTTCGAGCAAAATGTCCTTCGCTGAAATACTCCCGATAGCTGCTTTAAATGGCGATAATGTTGAAGCCCTGGAGAAGGAAATAGCCAAACGTTTATCTGAAGGCACGCACTACTTCCCGGAAGATCAGGTGACGGATCGCAGTGAACGCTTTATGGCGGCGGAATTAGTGCGTGAAAAAATTATGCGCCGCCTAGGGGACGAAATTCCCTACCAGGTCGCCGTGGAAATCGAAGAGTTTAAACGCGATAAAAAGCTTGTGACTATTCGGGCTCTGATTCTGGTTGAACGAGAAGGCCAGAAAAAAATTATTATTGGTAAAAAGGGTGAGCAAATAAAAGCCATTGGTCGTGATGCGCGTTTAGATATGGAAAAACTCTTTGATTCGAAGGTGATGCTCACGCTCTGGATTAAGGTAAAATCAGGTTGGTCCGATAGTGATCGTGCTTTGCGAAGTTTGGGTTATGACGATATGTAACCTATGGTTTAGTTTGACCTGTCAGTGGGCCAAAATCAGTGGCCAGCGAATCCTAAAAAATGTTTAGTAAGGTTGAGCTGCAACCTGCCTATGTTCTGCACACGCGGCCCTACCGCGAGACCAGCATGCTGGTGGATTTTATTACTCCTCAATATGGCCGTGTCAGCGCAATTGCTAAAGGCGCAAGAGGGGGTAAAGCTAGCCGTCAACCTATCTTACAGCCCTTTGGCAGAATTTTGGTTTCCTGGCAGGGCAAGACCGAGTTAAAGAACTTGGTCGCGGTTGAAGATCAATATACACGTTTGATGTTGCATGGTAACGCGCTGTTCAGCGGTATGTACGTCAATGAACTACTGGTCAATTTGCTTAAGACGCAGGATCATTGTGAACAACTGTTCAATCGATACGAAATATTGGTACAACAGCTCGCCACGCAGAACGACATAGAACCAGCGCTAAGATATTTTGAAAAGCACTTACTGGAAGAGTTAGGCTATGGTATTCCCTTTCCTTCGCTACAGGGGCAGGATGTCGAAAAGGCTGACCTGAAGAATTCAAATTTAATTTACTATTACGCCGCAGATGGCCAATTTATTGAACTGGTGGATGAACCTCAGCCAGCACAATTTGCGCGATGTTTTAAAGCAGAAAGCTTGTTGGCAATAGCAAAAAATCAGCTGGACGATTTAGACCAACTGCGCGCGGCCAAACGATTAATGCGTTTGGCCTTTACTCCTTTGCTCGGCAACCGTACGCTTCGCAGCAGAGAGCTATTTAAGAAAAAAGGTCCGAATTATGAACGACAAGAATAGAGTGTTACTGGGTGTCAATATTGATCATATCGCCACTTTGCGGCAAGCGCGTGGTACGCGTTATCCCGACCCGATTCAAGCCGCGATAGAGGCGGAGGAGGCGGGGGCTGATGGTATTACCGTACATTTGCGTGAGGACAAGCGGCATATCCAAGATAGAGACGTCATCCTGCTCAATGATATCCTGCAAACGCGGATGAATTTGGAAATGGCGGCGACTGATGAGATGGTTGCATTTGCAGTAAAGATCAATCCAGCGCATTGCTGTCTGGTGCCAGAACGCCGCGAGGAATTGACGACAGAAGGTGGTTTGGATGTGGCTTCACAGGAAGCGAGAGTGCAAGCGGTGACGCAACAGTTGAATACTCAGGGAATACAGGTATCGCTTTTTATCGACCCGGATCCCGTACAAATTGAGGCAGCAGTGCGCTGTGGCGCCGCCGCCATAGAAATCCATACTGGGCATTATGCGGATGCAACCAATGAACAACAACGGCAGATAGAGCTGAGTCGAATCTCCGATGGTGTTGCGTTTGCTCTAAAGCAAGGTTTAGTGGTGAACGCTGGGCATGGCCTGCATTATCATAACGTTGAGGAAATAGCCGCCATACCCGGCATTAACGAACTCAATATCGGTCATGCTATTATTGCCCGCGCGGTTTTTACTGGGCTAAAGCAAGCGATTTGGGAGATGAAACAGCTGATTCTGGCAGCGAGTTAAGACTCTTTCTGAAAAATTTTTTGTGACTCACAAAAAAGCCCCGGTTAGTAAGCTAACCGGGGCTTTTTGCAGTCTGCTTTAGAAACTATAGTTGACGTTCACACCCCACCAGCGTGGTGGCGCATAGAACTGCTGGTTAAAGCCAGCAGGACCGGTGAAGTCAAAGGTGTAGACACGATACTCCTCATCCGCCAGATTCTTCACGTAGGCGGCCAAGGTAAGGTTGTCGGATACCTTATAGCCAATGCGCGCGTTGAACACGGTATAGGAGTCCTCTTTGGAAATATCACTGTTGGTAATATCAAAGTAGTGTTCGCCCTGATGGTTAAAGTCCACCTGAATTGATAGTGCTTCAGTAGCTTGGAAACGCACTAGGCCATTAAAGGAGAATTCAGGTGCTAGCACCATTTCAGTTCCTTTAAAACTGGCTCCTTGCACAAGGACTTCGTCAACTTCTGTGTCTAGGAAGCTGGCACCAAGGCTAATATCCCAGCTATCGTTGGGTAGCCACACCATTTCAAGATCCAAACCCATAACTTCGGCATCAGAGTTATTAATAAACTGACTTAACCCTGAAAAAGTGAGAGCTTGGTAATCTTGGTAGTCGTAATAAAATGCCGTAGCATTAAAGCGTAAAGCCCCGTCGGCCAATGTAGTCTTGATGCCGATTTCATAAGAATTTAGAATCTCTTCGTCATAGGGTGTGTTCTCTGGAAGGATACCATCTGTTAAATCCAAGAAACCACCATTAAATCCGCCACTCTTAAACCCTTTTGAATAACTGACAAAGACCAATGTATCGTCGGTAGGTCTGAAGTCGAGGCCTATTTTTCCAGATACGTTGCTGTTATCAATATCTCCTTTAAAGGCAAACCAACTGGGCGGGAACATATCCAGAGTGCTTAATTCCTGTAGGAAATTAGTTAACACGCCATCTGCATTATCGATAACGCCGTTACTATCTCTGTCACCGAAAGCGTTTCCGTAGTCGAAGTCGCGTTCTTCAGTGGTATAACGTAAACCCACAATCAGGGTTAAGTTATCGGCTAAATTGTATTCAACCTGACCAAATGCCCCTAGTGACTCGGTTTCCTGCTCATAGCCAACGTCGTAAGTTAGGAAAGGAATGAGCGCACCAGGGTCTGCTCCCGGCATATAGCCAGCCAGAGCTCCTAACCCGCCTTCGAATCCGCCATCTGCTTCTGGTAAGTTTTCCAAAAAGTCGACAAACCCATCCGGGTTATTGATTTCCAGGTAAAGTGAATTATCTGCTTCCGACTCAAAATAGTAGACGCCAGCGACCCAGTTCATGTTTTCCGTTTCGCCGCTAAATCTGAATTCTTGGCTGAACTGTTCGAGGTCCGCTTTAAAAGTTGGCTCAATTGCTGCGAATGGACCCATGTCAGTATCTTCCTGGTGTATTTTGTCTACATTTTCTATACCTGTGATAGATACAAATTTAACATTCTCGCCAGCCCAGTTTAATTGCAGTGAAACACCATCGCTTTCAATATCCAGAACGCCTTTACGGTCATAGTCACCTTCAAAGGGATCGCCGTCAGAGTCTGCATACCCATATAAATCGGTAGGGTCTGCTGCGCCGTCACCGTCAAAGTCGGTTGGTTCATGTTGGTATTTAGGTGCAACGGTATCTGTTTCACCACCATGCACATTCAGCAACGCACTAAAGTTTTCACTCAGATCAAAATTCAACTGTACACGATAAGCAAAACTGTTTGCTTCATTGGCATCCGGTCCGATGCGGTTATCAACATAACCATCGTGATCGTTGGTCGCGATCGATACGCGGCCTTGGATTGCGTCTGTTAAACTACCGCCAATAGCGCCTTCAAATTTAACTTGGTTATATTCAGCCAAGCTTAAATCCAGATAACCTTCCATTTCTTTGGTCGGCTTCTTAGAAATGAAATGTACTAATCCACCCGTTGCGTTACGGCCATAGAGCGTACCCTGAGGGCCGCGCAGCACTTCCACACGTTCCATATCGAACAGTTGGAAGGTCAAGCCCGGCATCGCAGATTGATAGATTTCATCGCGATAAACGGCGATAGGGCCTTCATTGTTGTCGTTGAAGTCATTGAGACCAACACCGCGTAATGTGATAGATGGGTTGTTGCCTTCGCCGACGGGGGTGCCGATATTGAGGCCAGGTGTTTGCCCGGCGATATCGACGCTGTTAGTCATATTCAGTTCACGTAAAGCGTTTCCTGAAAAAGCGGTAACCGCGACGCTGACATCCTGAAGGTTTTGTTCTCGTTTTTGTGCTGTAACGACCACTTCTTCCAGCACGGCGGCTGAAGTCAATGAACTCAATGTCGCAGCTGATACCACTGACATTGCTAATACAAGCGCTCTTTTAGTATGCACCACCATAAACTGCCCCTCTCTTATGATTATTAGCCTGTAAATTTACGTACCGCTGGTATATAAAACCCTCAAATTCTTTTGCAGCAATGCTACAGAACAACACGGGTGTTGCCAACTATACAGCATCAGTTTAGCCCAATAGAACTAATTTTTCTTGGTTTAAAAGGAACTAGTGTATTGACTGGAAGTGCAATGGTGGATTTGAGCAATTGCCGATTCAATAATATTGCCCGGACTTTAAGCATTGAGCCTCAAGGATTAGAGTTAGCAGAGTTGGCCCAAGGATTGCTTTTTGCCCATAGCTTGATTTGTTCACTTTCAAATATTATGCGGCTGATGAGCTGATCAATTTCATCGGTTCGCTGTTGCTTCAGAGCTATTTCAGCGCCTTCTGCAGCATCTCGCAGTGCGGGTACACCGCAATAACGCGCCGCACCATGTAACCGATGCACCTGAAATAACAGATTTTTGAAATCTTTCTTTTGCAGTGTTTGGGTAATATCGCTCAGCTCTTTGTCCAGGTTATTGAGCAGCATTTGAAATAGTTCCTTCGCCAGCTCCTCTTTATCACCCGCCAGTTTGATAGCCAGTGGTAGATCAACGATAGGTGTGGTTGCTTCGAGCTCATGGTCTACGGGTAACTCGAAAGGTTGTGTTGGTGGTGGCGGAGTGTTGTTTGGGCATGGTTGTTGGACTTTGACGAGGTTGATATCTGTCCATTGCAAAATGGTATCGACCAATTGTTGTTCTGTCACCGGTTTGCTCAGATAGTCATCCATGCCGTTACGCAACAGCTCACTTTTTTCGGAAGCCAAGGCATGTGCAGTGAGGGCAATAATGGGGATATCACGATAGAGGCTGGGCTTTCTCCGAATCAAGCGAGTGACTTCGACGCCATCCATGCCGGGCATTTGAATATCCATAAAAATAAGGTCAAAAGAGTGGACTTTTAACTGCTCAAGTGCCTGCAGACCACCGTCGGCTTCAGTAACAGTTGAACCTATATCACCCAACAGCGAACTAACCAGTTGTAAATTTGCAGGATTATCATCGACCACCAGCACTTTGGGAGGGCGGTCAAATTGAACGGTCTCATTTTCCTGCGGCTGTGGAGCGTTGCTTGCGGTCTGCTCATGCGTGTTCGTGAGCTGCATTAAGGCTTGGTAAAGTTCCTGATAGCGTATTGGTTTTGATAGCATCTTCGTCTCGCCGCCCACCAGTCCACTTGGGGCGGTGTTGGCCTCTACCGTGTAATTTAGCAACAG
Organism: Pseudomonadales bacterium; assembly: GCA_024234615.1. NCBI lineage: Bacteria > Pseudomonadati > Pseudomonadota > Gammaproteobacteria > Pseudomonadales > Pseudomonadales bacterium. Next base: position 88,828 of record JACKNY010000002.1, on the reverse strand, counting down.
AGTAGGACACTGGTATTTTGTGTCTAGTTGATTGGCTAGCGAACAGTAATCCTGTTTGTTAAGAGCTGAGAAGTTTAAGCTGATTATTGCGACGTCAAAGGCGGTGGTCTCAGCTGAGCTTTCTATTATCGCTTCTAGCTCTTCTAGGTTTCCGGTGGTTACGACATCGATTTGCCATTCTTTCAGCAATTGAGATAAAGACATTCGAACCAGTGGATGGCTATCGTAAAGGGCAATACGGCGACCGACCAAGGCATTAAAATTACCTGTTTTGGAGAGGTTTTGAGTAATTTTTGCATGGAAGGTAAACCAGAAATTAGCGCCATGATTTAGCTGGCTGTTAACGCCAATTTCCCCGTTCATCTGTTCTGTCAGTTGCTTCGCAATCACTAAGCCAAGCCCGGAGCCACCGAATTGCCGTGTCGTGGTGGTGTCAGCTTGGCTAAAGACTTGAAATAATTTTTGTTGTTTTTCTTTGGCGATTCCGATGCCGGTGTCCGTAACGCTAATTTTAAAAATTGCGGTATCACCGGTTTTTTCTTCCATCCCAAGACGTATGGCAATACTGCCCTTGCGGGTAAACTTAATAGCATTACTCACTAGGTTGGTCAGAATTTGTTTAAGACGCAACGGGTCGGCGAGCAGTTGATTGGGTAGGTTGGGTGCATAAATTGCCACTAATTCAAGTTGCTTTTCATGGGCGGAGGGCGCTAACACGGTTAGCACATCTTCGATAATTTCTCTTAAATCAAGCGCAATTTCATCCAAGGCGACCTTGCCCGCTTCAATTTTAGAAAAATCGAGAATGTCATTAATGATTTGCAGCAGTCCAAGAGAGGATTTTTTAATGGTGGATAGAAAGTCCATTTGTCGAGCATCGAGCGGTGATTTTAAAAGTAAATCCGTAAAGCCGATAATAGCGTTGAGTGGTGTGCGGATTTCATGGCTCATATTGGCGATAAATTGCGATTTTATTTCACTTATTTTTAGTGCCTCCTGACGGGCCTGATCAATTGCTTGCTGTTGCATTGCAATGGAGTGTTTTAATTGGCGATAGCCCTTGGCGTATTGCTGCTGTATTTCCGGAGGCGCATTGCGGTAGATGCTTAGCCGTCGAAAGTAGCCAATGGTGAAGATAAAAAGGATGAGATTGATACATCCCAGCAATACTGCACCGCCAATGGCGTAGCTGCACAGCAGTTCGCGCAGGTGGTCAGTGCTCGTAGTGTTTAAGCCGAGGATAATGTAGCCTCGGGGCACCGCGACGTCAGTCAAACCACCTGAACCGTAATCTGGTTCGGTGATGGGCTGTGACAGATAGAGCAGATTATTCTGGCGAACACTATAGGTCTCGGTTTGTTTAAACGTATCGACGAGTGCATGCGGAATGTTGGCACCTGAACGGGCGATCGTTTGGCCGTCGGCATCAATAAATAAAGTTGCTTCAACCCGTTCGATAGTTAAAAGCTGTTGCACGAACCGGTTACGCTGCTCTTGGTTCCGGTCAAGTTGTCGATATTGCCATGCAATGGCTATGCTACGGCCAATCTGCTCAGCCTGTGCGGCTAAGTTGTGGTCAATCTCATTTGCCTGTGTGAGGGTTTTTTTCAATAGCATCGCCCCGCTGATATTGATGACAATCAATAGCGTCAAACCGATCAGAATAGCGGGCGTTTTACTCGTGTTCATTCTTATGTTGGTAGCACTTATGAGTGATTAGCTAAAATGTCAGCGATAATTATTCGAGTTAAACTGATAAGAACAGACTAGGACATCTATGGGTATCGGACAAGTCTTGTTCATTGCGTGGTATGAAAATAATAAGGCTAGTCGGTGTGTGTTGGTGGCAGGAATAGCTAATCTGGCTTTAATGTTATTACCAATCGCTATGTGGTTAGTTGGATAGAATATTATGCGGCCAATCGTTTAGAACGTATCATATTGCCAGCCAGGTATTGAGCCTTTGCAGGCAGGGCTTATAAATCGATAAAACGTTTTAGGGATATTTAGATGAATTCAATAATTCAGGGTAATGATTCGCAGCGCAGTCCTGAAGATTCTGATGTGGCGGCTTTCCCAACGATTGAAAGCTGTATCGGTAATACGCCCCTGGTGCGTTTGCAGCGCTTGGGTGGTGAGAGAGGGAATACAATTTTAGTGAAACTGGAGGGAAATAATCCCGCCGGCTCAGTTAAAGATCGCCCCGCGTTAAATATGATTAATGCAGCAGAACAGCGGGGCGATATCAAACCCGGAGACACCCTGATAGAAGCCACCAGTGGTAATACCGGGATTGCCCTGGCGATGGCTGCTGCTATTAGAGGCTATCGTATGGTACTGATCATGCCAGACCATATGAGCGAGGAACGCCGAGCCGCCATGGCAGCCTATGGTGCCGAGTTGGTATTGGTAACCAAGGACGAGGGAATGGAAGGTGCCCGTGATCTGGCGGCAAAGATGCATGATGAGGGTAAGGGGGTCGTATTGGATCAGTTCGGCAATATGGATAACCCACAGGCGCACTACGCAACTACCGGCCCGGAAATATGGCAACAAACACAGGGCAGGATAACCCACTTTGTCAGCTCTATGGGTACTACGGGCACCATTATGGGGGTGTCGCGCTATTTGAAAGAACAAAATCCTGCCATTCGAATTATTGGTTTGCAACCTCAGGACGGTGCCAGTATTCCCGGTATCCGGCGTTGGCCGCAGGCTTATCTACCCAAAATATTTAATCGTGATCGCGTCGATGAAATAATAGATATATCACAAATCGAGGCAGAGCAAACAATGCGCGCACTGGCGGAGCGGGAAGGTATTTTTTGTGGCGTGTCATCAGGTGGGGCGGTATCGGGGGCGTTACGTATTTCAAAACAAGTTGAAAATGCGGTGATTGTGGCGATTATTTGCGATCGCGGTGATCGCTATCTGTCGACAGGGGTTTTTTAACAGCCGTCTAATGAAAAAGGTTAATGTGACGGCCCGCTTCCGGGTCGTTTTTATTTATGGGTTATTTGATTTATCCGAAATTGTCCCAATATACCCGTCAGCTTACTTTTTATTAAGGATATGTATTAACCGTGGCGAAGCGAGGAAAAAAGCAGAGAGTCTTTGAACAGGTCGAATTACAGGTCGAAGGATTAGCCCATGATGGCCGTGGTATGGCTAAACGTGAGGGTAAGCTGGTTTTTGTCGAAGGGGCTCTACCCCAAGAAATTGTAAGGGCTCAGGTAAGAAGTAAGCGTAGTCGGTTCGATGAAGCCATAACACTTGAGGTGATAAAGGCGTCGCCACTGCGGTTAGAACCTCAGTGCGAACATGCGCAGTTTTGCGGTGGTTGCAGCCTGCAGTACATGCAGACTGATACGCAGCTGGGATTAAAGCAATCTGTTCTGTTGGAACAGCTTCAGCATTTTGGAGGGATAGTACCGCAAAAAATTATACCCGCGATGCGAGGTGGCCTCTATCATTATCGCCGTAAGGCGCGTCTCGGCGTTCGTTATGTAGAGAAGCGTGACCAGGTATTGGTTGGTTTTCGTGAGAAGCGCACTCACTTTATCACCGATATCAAGACGTGCCAGATTTTGGATTCACGCATTGGTAACAAAATTCAACTATTGTGCGAACTGATTCGTTCGTTGGCAGCCTACCGAACCATTCCGCAAATTGAAGTCGCGATTGGTGATGATCAGGTCGCGCTGGTTTTTCGGCATATGGAAAGTCTCACGCCCAATGATGTGAAGGCCTTGACTGATTTCGGCTTGCAGCAAGATATTGAGATTTACTTGCAACCCGGCGCGACGGATTCAGTCCATAAAATATGGCCAGCAGAGACGGAGGAGCGGCTCAGTTACCGGCTTACGGACTATCAGTTGGAAATGCGCTTTCATCCGATGGATTTTACGCAGGTCAATGCTGATATAAATCGCAGTATGGTTAAACAGGCAGTGACCTGCCTCGATCCTAAGCCCGGTGAGCGTGTGTTAGACTTGTTTTGCGGGCTAGGAAATTTTACGCTTCCTTTGGCGCGCTCAGGTGCAACAGTCGTGGGTGTCGAAGGTAGTGCTGAGATGGTCGCAAGAGGTTGTGAAAATGCACAGCATAATGGCCTGGGAAATGTTGAATTTTATGCGGCTGACTTGACCCAGGACCTTAGTCAGCAACCCTGGGGCAAACTAGGTTTTGATAAGGTTCTGATTGACCCGCCGCGCTCCGGTGCGTTGGAAATAGTGCGGGCAATGGTGCGATGGCAGCCTGTTCGTATAGTTTATGTATCATGCAATCCGGCAACCTTGGCGCGGGATGCGGGAGAACTAAAGCAGCAAGGCTATGAGTTAGTGAAGGCGGGAATTTTAGATATGTTTCCGCAAACGAAACATGTGGAATCTATCGCGGTATTTGAACGTAACACGAATGGACAAACTGCGCCCAAATTGCATGCGGGCGCTGCCTGATAATTTAATCTCGAAGGGGTCGGTCTAGTCTCCCGGAGACAACTGACAACAGCTTAAATATGGTTCAAGTTAGGGAAAGGCATCCGGTTGCAGCAGACGGCTCCATCAATTTAGAAGCCTGGTTGGATAGACTGCAAGCGGATTTGAATTTACCGGATATTGATGCAGTGCGTCGGGCCTGTCACCTCGCACAGCAGGCGGCGCTTAAGCCCGGTAGTCCCTCTCGGGATGCCGACTTTGATAATGACTGCTTTTTTGCCGGATTGGAAATGGCTGAAATACTGGCTGACCTGAAGTTGGATCAAGATACCTTGATTACGGCCATTCTTTATCGTGCTGTGCGGGAAGGAAAGCTTGGCTTAGATCTGGTTGAAACACAGTTCGGCGCTATTGTCGCAAAGCTGATTATGGGTGTGCAGCAGATGGCGGCGATTTCGGCTGTACAACAGCCGACAACGGGTGCAGTACTCGGTGATTCCCAGCGTCAGATTGATAATATTCGTAAAATGCTGGTTGCGCTGGTAGATGATGTGCGGGTCGCGCTAATTAAATTAGCCGAGCGAACCTGGGCCATCAGAGCGGTTAAAAATGCGCCGCAAGAAAGAAAACAAAAAGTCGCCAGAGAAGTTTTTGATATCTATGCGCCGCTCGCGCATCGTCTTGGTATTGGCCATATTAAGTGGGAATTGGAGGACGTGGCGTTTCGTTATCTTTCTCCAGACGAGTATAAACGGATCGCCAAACTGTTGGACGAACGGCGTCTGGATCGCGAGCGTTATATCGCCGACATGGTCAGCTTGCTACAAAATCGCTTGCAGGAACAACATATAGACGCGGTTGTCACCGGTCGGGTTAAGCACATCTATAGCATCTGGCGTAAGATGCAGCGCAAACAAATTGATTTCGACCAAGTACACGATATTCGCGCAGTGCGAGTTTTGGTGCCGCATCTTAGAGACTGCTATACCTCATTAGGCATAGTGCATGATTTGTGGCGGCATATTCCGAAGGAATTTGATGATTATATAGCGACGCCAAAACGCAACGGCTATCGCTCCCTGCACACCGCTGTGATCGGCCCGGAAGGGCGCACGCTGGAAGTCCAGATTCGAACCCACGAAATGCATGAAGAAGCGGAATACGGGGTTTGTTCCCACTGGCGTTATAAAGGTACAGATAGCGCCAAGTCTGAACGTAGCTATGAAGAAAAAATCGAGTGGTTACGACAAGTATTGCATTGGCATGAAGAGGTGGGCGATCTAGGTTCGCTTGCCGATGAGCTGCAATCGGATATCGAGACAAATCGTATCTATGTATTTACTCCGGCTGGACATGTCATTGATTTGGCACGTGGCGCGACCCCCGTGGATTTTGCTTATCGGGTACACACAGAGGTTGGTAATCATTGTCGTGGTGCGAAAGTCAACGGGCGTATTGTTCCTCTCAATTACCAGTTAAAAACTGGGGAGCAGGTCGAAATACTGACGGCAAAAAATATAGTTCCCAGCAGAGATTGGCTGAATCAGGCTTTGGGTTATGTGTTTGTTGGTCGTACCCGCACTAAAATCCAGCATTGGTTTAAGCTGCAGGACAGAGATAAAAATGTTGCCGCAGGGCGCAGCATTCTTGAAAAAGAGCTGAAGCGATTGGCGCTAGATACGGTGGATCTAAAAACACTGGCACCGGCGATGAACTATAAAACGCCGGATGACATGTTTGCGGCACTCGGAGCAGGTGATTTGCGGCTGGGTCAGATCGTCAATGCCGCGCAAGAACAAATTGAGCCAGCACCTCAACAAGATGAACTTAACCTCAAGATGCCCTCAGGTACGACCATCGTTAACCCGCGCAATAGTCTTGAATTTAAAGGCGTGGGTAATTTGCTATCCAGCATTGCCAACTGCTGTAAACCGGTACCTGGAGATGAATGCGTAGGTTACATTACTCAGGGTCGCGGTATTTCAATCCATCGCAGCGACTGTAAAAATGTGCAACGTATGCAAAATGATGAGCCTGACCGAATTATTGATGTACAGTGGAGTAGTAAAGCGGCGGGTCAATATCCGGTCGATATATTGATTCGCGCCTTTGATCGAGCGGGTTTGTTGCGTGATGTGACGGCGATACTTGCCAATGAGGCCGTGAATGTAACCTCAATGAATAGTGAAACCGATGACGTAAACAACCTGGTGGATCTACGTTTGACTTTGGAAGTCTCAAATCTTGAGGTGCTGGGTAAAGTCCTCAGTAAGATTAATCAACTACCCAACATCATAGAAGTTAAACGTTATAAACAGGGTGGTTAAGGTCGCTGGCGTTATCTTGACTACCCGCCACTTTATTTGTTGGCCTAACTTAAAGTAGCTGTGTGATGCAAAATCGACTCGAAGATCTGTTGCAACTGATGCGTGATTTACGTTCACCCGAACACGGATGTCCCTGGGACAAAAAACAATCGTTCGCTACCCTCGTACCCTACACCCTTGAAGAAGCCTATGAGGTGGTGGACGCCATTGAGCGTATGGAGATGGAGGATATCAGGCTGGAGTTAGGCGATTTATTATTTCAGGTGGTGTTCTATGCTCAAATTGCCAGTGAAGAAGGTTGCTTTGATTTTGATGCAGTGATTGCCGGCATCACCGAAAAACTATTGCGTCGACATCCACATGTATTTCCTGAGGGTACGCTGGCTTCGGCTGGGACGGCGCTGGCGAGTTCCAGCGAAGAAGAAATAAGACAAAACTGGGAACAAATTAAGCAGGGCGAAAGGGTAGAAAAAGTTCAGACGAGCCTATTGGATGATGTGCCCGAAGCACTTTCAGCATTAATGCGTGCTGCAAAATTACAAAAACGCGTAGCGAAAGTTGGATTTGACTGGCCGGACGAATCAGGTGCATTAGCGAAAGTGCATGAAGAACTTGCAGAACTGGAAGAAGCGATGGCGTCGCAGCAAAAAGAACGAATGACAGATGAGTTGGGAGACCTGTTGTTCAGCTGCGTAAATCTGGCCAGACACTTAGAGATTGAGCCTGAGATGGCTTTGCGCGGCACTATGCGAAAGTTCGAAAAGCGATTCCGCTACTTGGAAGCGGAGTTGGTTGAGGCCCGACAAGATATTTCTGCGCAGAGCATAGAGCAACTTGAGGCGGCCTGGCAGCGGGCAAAGTTACGTGCCTGAAGCAAAACACTCGAATAAATATGCTGAATCTGGACATTTTGTTAAAGGGATTTCCCCGCAGTATAAAAGCGGTTATAGTCGATGGCAGTTGAATTAATAAGAACGGGGAGGCACGCAGCTATGCGCATAATTTTATTGGGGGCGCCAGGAGCTGGCAAAGGCACACAAGCACAATTTATTAGCGAGCGTTTTAATATACCACAGATATCTACAGGCGATATGTTACGCGCAGCAGTGAAGGCGGGTACTGAGTTGGGTGTGAAAGCCAAAGCGATAATGGACTCTGGTGGGCTAGTATCAGACGATATTATAATTGGCTTGGTGAAAGAAAGAATAAATGAACCGGATTGTGCCAATGGATTTTTATTTGATGGCTTCCCTCGTACCATTCCGCAAGCGCAAGCCTTAAGAGATGCAAAAGTTCATATTGATTGCGTGATTGAAATTGATGTGAGGGATGAAGAAATTATCAAGCGCCTTAGTGGGCGACGTGTGCATCCAGCCTCTGGTAGAGTTTATCATTTAGTATATAATCCTCCTAAGCAAGCCGGTAAGGATGATGTGACAGGGGAAGATCTGCTGCAAAGGGATGATGATACTGAACAAACGGTGCGCAAAAGACTGGAAGTTTATCATGAGCAGACCAAACCTTTAATTAGCTACTATACTAATTGGGCTGTATCGGAACCAAAGCAGGCACCGATCTATAAAAAGGTTGATGGGTTGGGTTCGGTAGAGGATATTAGGAATCAAATAATAAGCGGTTTAGATTAAACTTTATTAATCTGATCATTGGAGAATTGCTATGCCCCAAGCAAAGAAGTCGACAGGCACTAAAACTCGTACAAAAGCGAGCAAAGGAAAAAATGCGGCAACATCGGCGGCAGATCAACTGTCTGCTAAGGTGCACAAAGAACTTGAACTGCTCAAGAAGAAAGTAGCAGCAGCTCAAAAACAGGTACAGGTCACAACGAGTCGCGCCACGAAAGCGGCAACTGAAGCTAACAAACGCAACGTTGAAAAGGCCAAACAGGAGTTAGCTAAGTTGGACAAGATGTTTTCTGATATGCACGTGAAAGCGAATGTGGCAAAAATCAAACAGGCTGCCGTCAAAGTTGAAGCGCGTGTGAAAGCGGTTGAGGCAGATGTTGAAAAACGTATAAAGGCCTACAGCCAAACACTTGCAAAAAAGGCAGAAGCAGATTGGAAAAAAGCCATGGCGCTGTTTGAAAATAAATGGCGTGCTGAGCGGAAAAAAGCGGATTTAACAAAACATTCGGCACGCGCAAAAGCAGAAGCAGCGCGTGTAAAAAAAGCAGCGGCACAAGCAGCCAAGCAACTGGCTGAACTAAAAAAGAAAGAAGCCAGTATTGCCAAACCTGCGGCTAAAAAAGCACCAGCCAAACCAAAACCGGCTGCGAAAAAGCCCGCCGCTGTGAAAACAGTAGCTAAAAAAGCACCGGTCAAGAAAGCACCGACGAAAAAAACCGTAGCGAAAAAAGCAGAAGCTAAGGCGACGGTTACAGCTAAGCCGACCGCTCCGGCGAGTAAAGCAAAACCAGCGGCCAAGAAACCAGCGGCTAAGAAGCCAGCAGCTAAGAAACCAGCTCCAGCGAAACCAACTGCGCCGACTAGCCCAGCTGTAACGCCTGCTGCTCCAGCTGCTCCAGCTACGGAAAAAAGTGGTAGCTAATTAGCTTAAGCGAACCCACTTTGATATCGATAGTCCCCAGGTTGAATTAATTTCTCCTGGGGATTTTTTTAGCGTGGATAAGTTGCTTTCCTCGACTGCAAAGTAAGCCAGAGCCAACTGTGGCGCTGGTGCTGTGTGTTCTCATATTTTAGGGACTTGGATTTGATTTAGACTGGCTTAGCTTCGCAACACCTTTTAATATAGCGCAACGTAGGAGCAATTACCGAGAACCTCAGGTTGACATGGAGTATATAAAAATTCGAGCACGGAGCTGATGCAGCAATCGTGAAAATAGATAGTTTTCAGAGATGCCTTTAAAGTACGATGCCAGTTTATAACATAGAAAAACTAATGGATGAAACAAGGCGGATTGCTTCGGAATACCGCCAGTCAACAGGAAGTACTTTGCCCGTAAGTGCAGAGCTGGCCAAATATGACGCTAGCAAATTGCTTGGGTTAAAGCCGCTGAATAGTCAGCAAAGAGCGGTTGACGGATTGCTGAACTCTCCGCAAGGCGATAAAAAAGTTCAGGTGAAAGGGCGAGTAATTTTTAACGCTGACAAACAAGGGCAAAGAGTAGGGCAATTAAACCTAGATGCTGATTGGGATGTGCTTGTGCTTGTTTTGATGAATGATCAATATGAAACTACAGAGATCTATCAGCTTGAACGTGATAGATTATTGGCGGAATTGACCGACGTAAAATCAGCCCATAAAAAGTCCAGGGGGGCTATTTCGGTTAAAAAATTCATAGCTATTTCTCAGCTATGCTGGCCTCGCAATACGGAACATGAATGAGGCAGATTTATTTGTGTACGACAAATGATGTTCCTTAATTTTTCCGGTCTGTTGATACCCGTTAATGACTAGATTACTGGCTATAGAAACCTCGAGTCAGGCTTGTTCTGTGGCGCTTGCTATTGATGGCAGTGTGATCGAACAGTATGAAGTGATGCCGAAACGGCATGCACAATCATTATTGCCTATGATCCATACTGTGTTGGCAGAAGCCGCTTGTGAGTTGTCCAGTTTGGACGCTATTGCTTTTGCGCGTGGGCCGGGTTCATTTACCGGAATTAGAATTGCAACGAGTGTTGCGCAAGGTTTGGCATTTGGTGTGGATTTGCCACTAGTGTCGGTTTCAACTTTGGCGGCGTTAGCTCAGACAGTTTATCGCCAATATCAAAATGAGCAAATCATTGCTGTGCTGGATGCACGCATGAAAGAAATTTATTGGGGGTGCTATCAAGCGAATTCAGGATGTGTAGAGCTAGTAGAGAAAGAACACATGACGTACCCAGAAATGTTACAGCCGCAGATTGCATTCGAGAGCCGAAAGAGTTGGGTTGGGGTTGGCGATGGCTGGGGAGAGGGAATAGCGCTACCCGATTTGCTGAGGCAGAAAATAAAACATGTTTACAATCCTTGCTATCCACATGCCCAGGATGTTTTGCGATTGGCGCAACGCGATTTTAGTCACGGTTTACTGTTAAGCCCAGAATTGGCCCAGCCGACCTACATGCGCGATAAAACCGCTTGGCGTAAGTCGCCAAAGTATAGCGAGCACTGAAGCGATGGATGCTACACAGGCGATATTTTTAGCCTTGTTGCAGGGGCTAACAGAGTTTTTACCGGTCTCCAGCTCCGCTCACCTGATTTTGCCCTCACAACTATTTGGCTGGACTGACCAGGGTTTAGCCTTTGATGTTGCTTTGCATGTAGGGACTCTATCGGCGGTATTAATCTATTTCAGAATGGATGTATTGACAATGGGCCGGGCTTGGTTTGGATCATTTTTCGGTAGTGGCATAACTGCGGAAAGTCGTCTCGCCTGGTTCGTCATTCTAGGCACTGTCCCTGCTGGTATAGCGGGTTTTTTGGCGAATGGATTAGTTGAAGATTATTTGCGCAGTACTTTGGTCATTGCCAGTGCAACGCTATTGTTCGGCGCTCTGCTCTATGTTGCTGAGCGTATGGGCTCTCATCAGAGGGGGTTAGATCAGCTGAGCGTTAAAGATGTTCTTGTGGTTGGCTTTGCTCAGGCGCTGGCATTAATTCCGGGTACTTCACGATCAGGTATTACCATAACTGCTGCGATAATGCTGGGATTGAACCGGACGGCGGCGGCAAGGTTTTCTTTTTTACTTTCAATCCCTATTATAGGTGCCGCGGGATTATTGAAAACTTCTGATTTGTTGCAGTCAGAAATTGATATTGATTGGACCAATATCCTCTTGGGAACGGTTATTGCGTTTATTAGTGCTTATCTCTGCATTGGTTGGTTTTTAAAAATTATTGATCGCATCGGTCTGATACCCTTTGCCGTTTATCGCTTAATATTAGGCGTTATTTTAATTTTATTTTTCGTGTAAAAAAGCTACTCTTTAGCCATGAATATCATTTCATCACTGCCGGTTATTCGTCACTCAGCCAGAGGCGTGACAGCGAATCCGGCTGGACGCGAGCCTATCCGGCAGCAAGATCAGAGTGCTGTGGAGCAAGGAGCAACCTTAGCGCCCCCCGAAACCGATAAGCAAGCACCGGTTTATCGTTCCGAACGTGTTGATTTGCGAGGGCTACAAGTCGATGCTAAGAATTTAACACATAAGCGTGCCCTGAATACCTATCAAACGACAGCCCGGATCATAGAATCTGACAATGCCCAGATATTGACGGGGCTCGACCTGTTCGCCTAAGGTTGCTGCCGATCATAAAGACTCCGAGACTCATGTTAAAGGTTGTTGCTGAAACTCCTGTACAGCAGGAACAAGCAGAAACTATTGCTACTGCTTTATATACGACAGTGATACCCGTCGAAAATGTTGCTGAAGAGACCGCTCAGGTTTTGGTTTGGGTAAGCGACCAAGGAGTTGGGCTACGGCTTCCGGGTCGTACCTTGACCAAACCAGTTTATGTTGATTTTTTATCCGGTGTCATGACTTACCGGCAACGGCATATGGCGGTAAAGAATGAACTGATTGCCAAAGCGATTGGTCTCAAGGCTAACCAGTTGCCGACAGTGATTGACGCCACCGCTGGTTTTGGACGCGATGCTTTTGTGTTGGCCGCTTTGGGCTGTCAGGTGACGATGCTGGAGCAGCATCCGGTTGTCGCCCTGATGTTAAAATCTGGCCTGGATCGAGCGCGGAAAAATCCCTCCATCACTTCGATTATTGCACGAATGAATCTGTTTGAAACAGACGCGGTAACGTATTTGTTGCTGCTTAATGCGCAGCAAAGACCGGATGTAATATATCTGGATCCGATGTTTCCGGTCAGGCAAAAATCGGCAAAAGTAAAAAAGGATATGCAAGCCTTACATTTATTGCTTAAGCATGATGCGAGTGGTGACCTGCTGTTGATGCCAGCCTTGGATCGTGCCCGTAAACGAGTAGTTGTTAAGCGTCCTCGAAACGCGCCGAATTTGGCGAATATTGCTCCACAGCTTAGTTTTAATGGCAAATCAAGTCGTTTTGATGTTTATCTAACGGCTTGATTTAAATAAAGTTGTGATTTTGTTTTACTTGGAATGGGGGTTTAAAAGTGTTACAAATGTAAGCCCTGTTGGCAGATGTTAAGAATAACGGTTCATTTATCAATCGAGAGAAAGGAAAAGTTATGATTAGTCAAAAAATCGTTCAGCTTGCAACTGTAGTATTTTTTTCAATGTTTTTAGCGGCCTGCGACTCCGACAAAGGATCTTCTGGGAGTGAGAGCATGGGGTCGAAGGCGCCAGCCGTCGAAGAAAGTGCTGGCTCGTTAATGGAAGATGCCAAAGAGTCAGCCGATAGTATGGTCGATTCGGTCAAAGAGGAAGCTTCAGATGCACTCGAAGCCGGAAAAGAAGTAATGGATGACGTTGAAGAAATGGCTGAGGATATGCATGAAGATGCTGAGGCCAAAATGAAAGGTATGATGGATCATATGAAGGAATAATAATGAAGTGCCAACCGATCAATAAAATCGGTTGGCGCGATTCACGTTAAAACAGAAAGAATGAATTTCAAACCGGTCAAAAATAAATCTAATCAGCAACCATCACCCGATTTCTACCGTTTTCCTTAGCCTGATAAAGCGCACTATCTGCGCGCCCAATATAGTCTTGAATATCCTCATGGGGTTGGTATTGAGCAACACCGACAGAAGTAGTAATCCGATCAATTTCCTGGTCTGAACCACGTTGTTTAATCTTCATATTTTGAGTGATATTTCTGATTTCCTCTGCGACTTGGATAGCACTATCTAACGAGTAATTGGGTAACAATACAACAAACTCTTCACCGCCATAGCGCGCGGGAAATCCCACTTCGTCGCAGACGTGGGTGAGTACCTTGGCAAAGGATTGCAGGACTTTGTCACCAACGACATGGCCATAGGTATCGTTGCATTTTTTAAAATGATCGATATCGCTCAGCAAAAGACAAAGGGGAGTGCCGTTAGAACAGGCTTCCGCAGCCAAACGCTTTATTTCCTTATCAAAGGACCTCCTGTTATCCAACTGTGTGAGCGAGTCGAGAGATGCTTGTTCGGCCAGTTCGGTCAGCTCGCGACGTAGTTGATCGATCTCGGAATTGGCTTTGCTAATCTCATCACGAAACTGTTCGGCTACTTTAGAAGCGTCTTTGGTATGCTGGATCAGTTGGTAGACAACCTTTTCGATGCCATTATCGTCTGAACCTGCTTGAAGCTCTTCTAATCCTTTTTGCAATTGATTCTCGAAATTTTGCTCATCTTTCAGTGTGTGTTCGGTTTGTTGGGATAGATTGCCGATGATTTTAGATAAATTTTGTTGCACATGCTGGGCGAAATCTACCTCATCATCAATGACATAACGCCTGAAAAGATCAGCGCTGATATCTGCGGGGCAAGTATCAAATTGAGCAATGGTTTTATCCAGTTCCTGATTTAGTTTAGGTGTTCGGTGCGAAACATAGGTATACCAGAGGGCAAAATTTCGTGGATTGGGGTGAATGCCATATTTGACCATGAGAGGGATGGCTTCCCTTAAGTAATTGGCAGCCTGAGTTGCATCTTCGTTGTACTTCATCTTTTGGCCTTTATTGTGTTATGTGCGAATTACGCCGTTTAAAATATAGTTCACAATTTTACTTTCCTCTAGTATCCCCTTCGCTTAAATCACTTCAATTCAGCAAGTTTTACACGGCGTCTTGCAAAGCACGATTTGTGTTGAAAGAAGAGCTGTTTTAACTTGCTTAGGCCGGAAAAACTAAAAAGCAATGTGCTATTGCGCTAAATATTTGGGTTTCAGGAAAATGGACTTGAATAGGAATGTAAGCCTATGTTTATATTAGCGCTGGCCTGCATTATTTGTATCACTTCGCTTGAGCCTTACATCTGATCAAGATATTGACTCCATGGCCTTACAGCATTTTCCATTGTGTATTCGTCTATAGGTTTAGTAATAATGTTAAGTATTTTAATTCGCAGTATTTTAATTAGTTTTTTAGTGGCCATTCCGGCCCCATTTGTTATTGAGTGGTTGTCCACTAACGTAAGCGCTGAACCAAACTTAGCCAATTTTCTGGCGATTTATTGTCTTGCCTTCGTGGGTTGCTTTGTTATGGGTATATCGGACTTTAAATCGAATGAAGAGAGTGTGTTTTCTGAAAACGGAGATGGACAAGCAAGTGATGAGAGCAAGCGCGAGACAGGTACGGTTAAATGGTTTAACGTCTCCAAAGGTTTTGGTTTTATCACAAGAAGTAATGGTGAAGATGTCTTTGTGCACTATCGTTCGATTCGCGGTAGTGGCCGACGGACTTTGAGTGAAGGTCAGAAAGTTCAATTTAGTGTGGCACAAGGAGATAAGGGGCTGCAAGCGGAGGACGTTACTGCTAAACGCTAATCATCGTTATGGAAAAATTTAATTAGGCGAAACAGACTCAGCCCCAAATAGCCGAGTAGCGCCGTTAGAATGCCGATCACACACAATATTGAGCCCACAAGAGCGATCATTTCTTGCTCTATCGATGATGGCATTGTTCTGTCCACCCAGATGATAAGGCCTGTACCGAAGAAAAATACGCCAGCACCAATAATAAGCAACTGTAGATTGTGTTTTTGATTTTCTCCGCGGCGGTTAAGCCATGTCAACAGGCGATTGGTCGGTTTTTTGGGGGGGCTTGGCATCACTGGTCTTCGGATAAGTTAAGGCTAGGAGGTTTACTATTGCTCAGCCAAAAGTATCGCCATGATATGTTGATAAATGCGCGCTAGCTGGTCCAAAGACTTGATATCCACCGTTTCATCAAGTTTATGAATAGTTTTGTTGACCGGCCCAAGTTCTATTACCTCGGCCCCTGTCGGGGCAATGAAACGTCCGTCTGAGGTGCCGCCGCTAGTTGACAATGCGGTATTAATACCAGTTACCGCCATTACCGCATCTTGTGCGGCTTCAATCAGTTTACCCTCAGCGGTTAAAAAGGGTTGGCCGAAATGCGTCCAATCTAATTGGTAGTCAAGTTGGTGTTTGTCGAGCGTAGCTTTGGTAACGTGCATGAGTTCTACCGCAGTAACCTCAGTAGAGTAGCGAAAATTAAAGAGTAATTCCAACTGACCAGGGATAACATTGGTTGCGCCAGTGCCGGCGTTGATATTGGATATTTGAAAAGAAGTGGCTGGAAAGAAAGTGTTGCCCTGATCCCATGGGGTTTTAACCAGTTCGTCGAGCGCAGCGAGCGCCTGATGAATGGGGTTGCGGGCGTTCTGGGGATAGGCAATATGGCCTTGTATTCCTTTGACCAGCAGACGACCGCCTAATGAACCGCGACGTCCGTTTTTAATGGTGTCACCTAGGGTTTCACTGCTTGAGGGTTCGCCCACCACACACCAGTTGATCTGTATATTTTTGGCGCTTAAATACTCTACTACTTTCAGTGTGCCATCGACCGCCGGACCCTCTTCATCACTAGTAATCAGAAAAGCTAACCTGCCGCTATGCTGGGGCAGTTGTTTGATAAAACGCTCCGCCGCGACAATCATGGCCGCCAGGCTTCCTTTCATATCCGCCGCGCCACGGCCATAAAGATAACCATCCCTGATGCTGGGCTCAAATGGCGATGAAGCCCAATTTTCAATTGGGCCCGTAGGGACGACATCAGTATGGCCAGCAAAAGCTAGAATGGGGCCTGATGTGCCATGTACCGCCCAAAAATTCTTAACCTCACCGAATGCTAAACGTTCGATAGCAAACCCGATGCGCTCAAGTCGTGCAATCATTAAATCCTGACAACCCTGGTCTTGCGGAGTTATCGAGGGTTTTGAAATCAATGCCTTAGTCAGCGTTAATACGGGGCAGTCATTTGTCATGCCGTTATATTACTCTTTTGTTATTTTAAGAGAGGAAAAGATAGGCCTAAATTGGACGCAACTCTATACCAGTTTAAAGTTCATCACAAAGGTATTCAATGCTGAAATCGCAGCGTAGAGGTGTGCCGAGCGGAATCTATTTGTTAATTCTGTTTGATTCGAGAATTGATAACAAGCATTATCGATCCTTTGTTTATTCCAAATTTAGCCAACAATAAGACCAACAATTTGTCCACGTACTCCTCTGCATTCAAAGCGTCAACCCCTGTCATGTTCGGTTATATCCCCATGGGAATAGCCTTTGGTGTTTTGTTCCAAAATCTTGGCTATGAATGGTATTTTGCGCCACTCATGGGTTTATTGGTCTATGCCGGGGCTGCGCAATTTATGGCGGTAGGGTTGTTAGCCGCTCAAGCGTCGTTATTGGAAGTTACTGTTGCTATTTTTATTCTCAATTTGCGTCATATGTTTTTTGGGGTTTCGCTGTTAGGGCATTATCGGGTAAGAGGGTTGAAAAAGTTCTATTTGATATTTGGACTGACCGATGAAACCTATTCTTTGATTACTGCTACGCATGCGTCATCAGCTTCAGATCAACAGGGCTATTATTTGGCGTTGACGGCCTTTAATCACTTTTACTGGGTGTTGGGCTGCACGGTAGGGGCGGGAATCGGCATGGCGGTAGAATTCGACGCTACTGGCATGGATTTTACCCTAACGGCACTTTTTACAGTGCTCCTGATTGAGCAGGTTAAAAAGTTGCGGGAGACTTTGCCCTTTCTGATTGCGCTTATATGCGGCATCTTTGCGCTGTTGTTTTTTAAGGATCAGATGTTGTTGGTTTCAATAGCTTTATCCATTGTTATTTTGTTGCTGCAATTTCTCTTGAGTGGGCGACTTCAATGAACGATAGTGTTTATCTGATAGCCGTAATTTTGGTGATGGCGACGGTAACCTTTATCACGAGAGTTATTCCTTTTGTGGCCTTTGAAAATAAAAAAGATCACCCGTTGTTGCTGCATTTAGGCCGTTATATGCCGCCCTCTATCATGACATTGCTGGTGCTTTATTGCCTAAAATCCGTCGATCTAAGCACGTCACCTTATGGTTTCAATGAGCTCAGTGCGTTGCTGATCACGACAGCTCTACATCTTTGGCGCGGGAACCCGTTGCTCAGCATTTTTGCCGGCACGATTTATTATATGATGGCGCTACAGCTAGGTTGGTTTTCTTAGCTGGTTTAATTGATATTTTGCGAATTTGGTTTTGCCACGATTTTTCAACTCCCCAGCTTGCCTTCCGCTGCTGGTATTCCAGATTTTACAACTGTTTACATCTGTCTACTTATAAATTGCACTCGCTTGTAAGAAAATTGACCGGTGATTGGCAGCAGTCACTATGTGAGTGCATTCAACAGAGCTGCACCAAAGAAAGACATTGCACTCACTGGCTTTTGGCGGTTCTAGAGATTGAGTCACTGCACGGATGTGGTTATTCCTGAAAACGTCCTGATCATGGTCAGTGAAAAGGATGGTATTGATTAACTTATAAAGTGGAGCATGACGATGACTAAACTTGTGGATATTGAAGGCGTTGGAAAAACATATGCAGCGAAAATGGAAAAAATCGGTGTAAAAACAGTGGAAGAATTATTGCGGCAAGGGGCTTCCAAAAAAGGAAGAACAGCGCTTGCGGAAAAAAGTGGCGTTAGCGACAAGTTGATACTGGAGTGGGTAAACAGGGCGGATCTGACACGCATTCGAGGGGTTAGTACACAGTACGCTGACTTACTCGAAAGTACTGGTGTTGACTCCGTGCCTGAATTAGCCCAGCGTAATGTCGAGAATTTACAGCAGAAGATGGCGGAAGTGAATGCTAAGAAAAAGCTGGTACGACTTGTACCTGGAATCAATAGTGTATCGAGTTGGGTCGAGCAAGCAAAAAAGCTACCCAAGTTAGTGACGCACTAAATATGACCTAGCCGTTTACTGGGGGACTTTGTCCCCCTTTCTATTTATGGTGTTGGATTTTAGAGAAGTGATTTAACTATTTAGATAAACTTAAGCCCGATGCCCCATGCTTTGCTAAATACAACGCGAACACTAAGGTGGTGCCCTGGCTGATCTTCAGAAAGCGCCTGATCGCAGAGTATCCCCTCAATGAGGATGTGTAATTTATCGTGGACACGGAATTGATGAGTTGCCTCAATAGGCTTTATCAATAGCCCGTATTCAGAAATATTGATACTGGTACCGTACCAAAATTTATTGGGCCCGGCAGTTAAAACCACTGGTAGGCTGCAGCGCACACGGCGATATTTTCTCCTATCCTGCGCGCCGCTATACAAGGTGCATTCGTTCATAACTGTCCGATTATTGTTTGCTTTTATGATGTTTTATAATTTAAAAACCTTAGTAGGTACTTATGGTAGCCTGGGACTTTAAATCAGAGAAGATCGCTGCTGTAAACAAATGTAAACAGGCTCTGCGCTTAATTCATGTGGATGACGCTAGCGTATAGAATGATGCTGTACTCAAGGTTAACTAGTGTCGCGAATTGGCTTACGGAGGAATTGGACTTGAATATTGGATTATTGGAAGATGACCAGCCGCAGTCTGAGATGCTCTGCGATTGGTTACGAGAGGAGGGGTTCACAGTATCCGTCGCTGCCACTGGCGCTCAGTTTATTCAATTGGTAAAGAGTCAGCTATTTGATTTGCTGATTCTTGATTGGGAGTTACCTGACACTAGCGGTTACGAGGTTCTAAAACAGTTAAGAGGAGTGATGACAGTGGCGACGCCAATACTCTTCACAACCCAGCGTGATGAAGAGCATGATATCGTTTCAGCACTAGAGGCGGGTGCTGATGACTACCTTATTAAACCGCTACGCAAAGCTGAGCTTCTAGCGCGCCTCAAGGCTGTGTTAAGAAGATCAAATACAGAGCCGCCTGATTTATCCTTAGTGTTGGGGCCGATTGAATTAGATTTGGGTACCCATACCGCCAAGGTAAATGGTGAGGAGGTAAAACTGACCAATAAGGACTTTGATTTGGCGGCTTTTATGTTTAACAATTTAGGTAAAATCTTATCGCGAGAGTATTTGCTAAAAATGGTTTGGGGCATTGGCCAGGATATCAACACGCGAACGGTTGATATGCATATTAGCCGTATTCGGCGTAAATTGAACATTAACCAATCGATTGGATATAGCCTAAAGACGGTTTATCAGCATGGCTATCGGTTGGAAAAAATTTAGATTCTCAGCTCTTTCCGGCCTTAGCGCTGGACTGGATTGATCAGCTAAAAAAATAAAAGGGAGCACTGCATGGGGACAAAGCTTAAGAGAGCGATTTTCCTTATATTATTTTTGATGGGGTTATCGAGCAAGCAGGTTCTGGCGCAGGAGTGGATTTATACCGTTACGAAAAACGACAGCCTATGGAATATTTGTGCCAGCTATGTGAAGGAGCCCCTATGCTGGATTAAATTAGGTCAATACAATCAACTGCCTAAGCCGAATCAGTTAACGCCAGGTCATGTCCTTCGAATTCCCTATTCATGGTTGAAAGCTATGCCAGAACCGGCGCAGGTTGTCTACAGCAAAGGTGAACTTAGCTATATACCGGCGGTTAAATTAGCCAAACTACCCTGGCGAGAAATCACTCAAATACCCTCTCTCGAAAACCTAAAAAAAAGCGGAATTGAACCTCAGCCGCTGCCCTCGGATAATAGAATATATATGGGAGACCGGCTGATTTCGGGTAATGGTAATGCCCTCATCGAGTTTACGGATGGAACGAAAATGATGATTCGGCCACATAGCGATATCATTTTTAATAGGCTCTCTTCTAAAGAAGGGGCCAGCTTTATCGATACCTTGCTAATTTTGAAACAGGGTGAGGCAGTCAATAGCGTCAATCCGAAGAAACAGAAGAAATCGCGTTTTAGCATAGATACGCCGGCAGGAGTAGCGGCGGTGCGTGGCACTGAGTTTCGGGTTAGCGTTGTTGCTGGTGAAAATGATGAAAATAAGCCGGGCGCAGCAACGCAAAACGTAGCTATTATGCGTAGCGAAGTGCTGCAAGGAAAAGTAGCTGTTATTGGCGGTTCGGATAATAAAGCTCAAAATATTGATGCCGGGTTTGGTATCAAAATGGAGCAGGGTAAACCGGCGCCACCTCCGCGTAGGCTGCTACCTGCTCCAGTCTGGAGTGATATGGGTAGTGCTCGTGAAAAACTGCCATTGACGGTTACCTGGCAAGAAATTCCCGACGCGAAATATTACCAACTGGATTTATATGATGAACGGGGACTTATAGAAACAATCGCTGTGGAGAGCAATCGTCATACCTTTACCACACTGGCTGACGGAAAGTATCGTATCATTGGGCGTGCAGTCGATAAAGTTGACCTTAAAGGTATTGATGCGGAACGGGATTTTGCGCTTTATACGCCGCTGATTGCGCCGACACTCACGTCGGCGGGGTTAAAGGTTGCAGCGTCGGGAACAGAGGCAGAGATAAGCTGGAAGGGTATTGATGATGCAAGTGGTTATCATATCGAGATTGCGCGTGACGCGGAATTCAGCGCCTTGCTGGTAAATCAAATATTGGCTGAACCCTCTTTCAGCTACTCATCGCACCAGGCTGTCTACATTCGAGTGAGTGCTGCGTATGAAGGCAAAGGTGAGAGCGACCCAAGTTCAGTACTGCTCTGGCAGCCGGAACCGGACTACAGCAAAGTTATCATCGGTGTTTTTTCAGTGTTACTAGTCATCGCTATACTGTAGCCAAGTCATTGCTACTACTAGCAGTGGAGATGGTCTCCGCTCGTCGTTTTATCAACTAAATCTACTCGGCGACAAGCCGCCGAGTAGATTCTTCAAGCGATCATTTCCTGCTTATTCTATTTCAGCAGAGACGATAGTTTATCTTTTGCTTCGTCCATGGATTTATCTTTGGACTGTTCTGTTATTTTCTTGTCAGCATCACCCATGAGCTTATTTTTGGTATCATCAATCGTTTCTTCCAGTTTGGTGTTAATACTTTCTGTGGCAGTATCTTTTGCATTTTCAACCATCTCCTGAGCCTTATCCTTGGCGGCTTCATAGGTATCACTGGCTTGTTGCTTCGCCATATCCAGGCTGTCAGTTGCCGTGTTTTGTATATCGTGAACAGTATTACCCGCTTTTTCAGTTGCTGTTTCCATGGTTGATTTCACGCTTGAAGATTCATCTCCGCAAGCGGTTATGCCTAAAATGATCAATGTCGATATAAAAATTTTTGTTAGCTTGGCCATCTTTGTTCTCCATTTCTAATGAATCGGATTACCAATCGATTTCGGTAATTACAACGCATCCTAGCACAGGCAAACGCGGGCAATTGTAAAGCCTTGTAAAATGTTAAAACGCCGCTTCAACAGCAGCCGAGCCTCCGAACTTTGGTGCCAGCTTCCATCAGTCTTGGCGCCGAAGGAGGTGATATTATGGATCAATTTTGGAATGATCATAGTGCGCCAACCTTGGGTTTTATGAGGTTGGCATGATTTCTGGTTAAGCGCAGATAGAACGAAAAGGGCGAACGGCTCTTCTTTCCTTTTTATACCTAAGAAGGTTTAATCGTATATGATGTTTTTTATTATCCTCACGGGGCAGGGGGAAGAAAGTGAAAAATGAGTTATTAATTGGTGGCGCACCGCACCCGGTGTCTCTAACGTTAAAATATGCCAATCGACATGGCTTGATTGCCGGCGCAACAGGTACGGGAAAAACCGTCACCATGCAAGTGCTGGCCGAGGGCTTCTCGAAATTGGGTGTGCCGGTTTTTATGGCGGATGTGAAGGGTGATTTGTCCGGCATGTCAGTGGCGGGTAAAGCTCACCCTAAAGTGGATGAACGCGTCAAGGCCATTGGCATACAGGATTTTACTTTCGAAGCCTTCCCGGTTAGGTTTTGGGATCTATTAGGAAGCCAAGGAATTCCGATTCGTTCGACAATATCTGAAATGGGGCCGCAGTTAATGTCCCGGCTAATGGATTTGAATGAAACCCAAGAAAGCATACTAACCCTGGCCTTTGAATTTGCCGATGATGAAGGCTTATTGATGCTGGATATGAAGGATCTTCAGACAACACTGGGGTTTTTGTCCAGCGGTGACGCAGGTCTTCAGGCGGAATATGGTTCGATATCCAAGGCCTCTATTAGCGCTATTTTGCGGCGGTTAATGATGCTTGAGCGAGATGGTGGTGAAATCTACTTCGGTGAGCCTGCGCTGGATTTAAATGATCTGTTGCAGCGGGACGAGCAGGGCAGGGGCGTGGTTAACATATTGCAAGCACAAAAGCTGATTCAGCATCCGCGGACATATACTTCCTTTCTGTTATGGCTGTTGTCTGAGTTATTTGAGAACCTACCTGAAGTGGGGGATCAGGATAAACCCAAAATGGTTTTCTTTTTCGATGAGGCGCATCTGTTGTTTCGGGGGGTGCCGAAAGTTTTCCTAGAGAAAGTCGAGCAGGTGGTTAGGTTAATACGCTCCAAAGGGGTTGGTGTCTACTTCATCTCGCAAAGTCCGGGAGATATCCCTGATACAGTGTTATCGCAATTGGGGAATCGAATACAGCATGCGTTGCGAGCCTATACGCCTAAGGAACGTAAAGCAGTCAGGGTTGCAGCGCAGTCATTTAGATCGAATCCTGCACTTGATATCGAACAGATTATTGGCGAGTTGGACGTTGGTGAAGCCCTTGTATCAGTGTTGGAGTATAAAGGTGCACCATCGATAGTACAGCGTACTCTGATTTGCCCACCTGGATCTCGTATTGGACCGATTGCTGAGTCAGACTGTGCTCTCCAGGTGAAGCAGGATAGTCTCTTGAATAAATATCAAACTAGAGTCGACCGTGAATCTGCTCATGAAATACTTGAATTACGAGCCGCCAAAAAGTTAAAACAACTGCAAAGCAGTCGAGCTAAAAGCACTCCCAGAAGTCGAAGTGGTTCGCGTCAAACTGCGGGGGAAGCATTTTTAAAGAGCGTGGTTAGAAGTATCGGTAGCGGATTAGGACGGCGTATCGTGAGAGGCCTGTTAGGCTCCCTTCTAAGCGGCAAGTAACGTTAAAGACGCTTATTGGCAAAATGAATTGGCAGCCTAAAACCATCCAAATTTTTCGAGTGAATTTTCCCCGCCTAGGAGTAGCGGCGATTATCGTCTTGTGCATAGCCGGGTTGTCCAGCAGCGGATGGCTGAAACCATTTGATTTGTTGCTCTATGATTGGGGACAGAAATTAGCGAATCGACCGGCATCTGAAAACGTTCTGATCATTGGTATCGATGATGCCAGTCTTGCTGAGATTGGACGCTGGCCCTGGTCAAGAGACTATCATGCGCGACTGCTGGAAAAATTACATCGAGCATCGCCAAAAGCCATCGTACTGGATATCATTTTTGCAGAACCGGATTTACAGAATCCACAATCAGATCAGCAATTAGCCGACACCATCGGCAATACCGGTAACATTTTTCTACCGGTTTACATCAGTCAAAGTTTGAACGGCAAGCAACTACTGGAGGTTTCACCTATATCTCAGTTCGCGAGCCGCGCAGCAGGTCTGGGGCACGTTCATTATGAAAATGATGAGGACGGCGTCTGTCGTTCGGTGTACCTGAAGGAAGGTCTCGGCGAGCCTTCCTGGCCACACATTGCCGTTGAGGTTGCGGCATTTCTTGGCCAGATAAATTTAGATCAGCTTCCGGGCGAGCGCAGGCTCGAACAGATAACGTTGAATACTTTAAAGGTACAGCGAGACTACCGGAATCAGATTCCCTTTTCAGGAGCGAATCAGCGCTTTGTCAGCGTTTCCTATGTCGATGTGCTGAACGGAAAAATCTCGGATGAACTGATCAAGAATAAGGTCATTTTTGTTGGCGCAACCGCAGCGGGTCTTGGGGATAGAGTTGTAACTCCAACCAGTTCCGAGGAAGTTACGCTGAATGGGGTTGAACTGAATGCGACTATTTATCAAGCTCTGGTGCAGCACCAGTTTATTCACGTCATCTCCACCAAAGGTTATTGGCTATTCACTCTTCTGGCATCCTTGT
This sequence comes from Pseudomonadales bacterium, assembly GCA_024234615.1. Taxonomy (NCBI): domain Bacteria; kingdom Pseudomonadati; phylum Pseudomonadota; class Gammaproteobacteria; order Pseudomonadales; species Pseudomonadales bacterium. Next base: position 64,069 of record JACKNY010000002.1, on the reverse strand, counting down.
CGATCACCTTGATCAGCGCTTTCTTAGCCCCGCGGGCGCTCATGTTATTTTTGTTGCTCGGAATAGGCGTAACCAACGCCAGTGCCCTGGCGGCGTTAAATACTCTCGGTTTTTGGATTCCACCAACGGGAGTTAGCATCGCTTTTCTCCTGAGCTATTTACTCTGGAGTTTGCTGCGTTTGCAGCAGGCATTAGCTTATTTTCGACGCGAACTGAAGCAGCTCGCGCAGGAAAAATCCATCATCGAGCAACCCCAAAATAGCGTAGGTCTTTATAGCGGTTTAGAATTTCTCAGCTCAATAATCCCGCTCAAAGGTTGGCTGGTGAAAAGCGCTGCTGGCGAAGTGAAAAGTCAAGGTGAGGTCAGTTCAACGGCTGTCGTCGAAGAGCCCAGGCTACATATTTGGAAGCACTCTGGCAGCATATCTTCCATACAGATCGAATGCGAGGATAAGCCCTACAACCTCTACTTGTTTTGGGAAAAGGGTTCAGGTCAGATGCTAAGTGAAGCTGAACTGGGGATGCTTGCTGCTTTGATTGCACCCTTTATGGGTCGAGCACCAACAGATTTGCCAACGGCGCCGGAAGCTATTACCGCCGCGATTCTCCAGCTTAACCAAGCGAACTCCTCGTTTCGAGAGGTTAGTCATTTCGCACAGCATAGTTTGGCGAGCATGGTGGATGGCGTCGCTATTACAGATAAAAGTGGTCGTCTGCTATTTGAAAATGAAGTCTTTAAAAAACTAGTGGGGACATCTGATCAACATTTTTCAGGTCAGATTCTAGAGTTATTGGAGCGTTTAACTCTGGTGATGGATGAAAGTTGGCAGCAGGAACTGGTCGCTCTCTATAAAACAGGGAAGCCGGTTCAATCTGAAGCGGTAAACTTTGAACAGCGGCACCTGCTTTGTCAGGCCCATACTCTAAGTGGCGATAGCGATGAGCAATTCGTTATTTTTGTCTTAACCGATATCAGTATTTTGAAGGAGTATGAGCGTGCCAGAGATGAAACCCTTAATTTTCTTTCCCACGATTTACGTTCACCGCTGGTTTCCATTTTGGCGATTATTGAACTGGCACGTAATCGAAAGTGGAAAGAAAACCCGGATGCAATGCTTGATGAAATAGAAAAATATGCCGATAAAAACCTTAAAGTCGCTGACAATTTTTTACATTATGCACGCGCTGAAGCGAGCAATGAGGTCAATTTTGAACTGACCGACTTACATAGAGTGGTGAGCGGAGCTATAGATGAAGTGTTTCGGCAGGCTGAGTTCCGGGGGATTACTTTTCACCAGGCAATTTGTGATGAAGATATTTGGATCATGGGGCAAGGCGATTTGCTGGAGCGGGCGGTGACTAACCTGCTTTCCAATGCAATAAAATTCAGCCAACCGGAAAGCACCATTTTTATTGAGCTGAAAGTCGAGAATGGCCGGGCTATTTGTCAGGTGAGAGACCAGGGTGTGGGCATTACGGCTGAGGATATAAAGAATATTTTTGAACGCTTCAAACGGGCTTCATCAGGTGCAGCGAAAGAGCGGTTAGGGGCGGGGTTAGGGCTGCGTTTTGTTGATGTGGTGATGCGTCGACACAAAGGCTCAATCGCAGTGACAAGTGAACCGGGACAAGGTGCGACATTTACCATCAGCCTACCGCTTTATGTGGGTGACGCAGATTTTTTTCACCAGTAGCGCAAAAAATGTCGATTATTGAGAAATATGGTCAATAAAATTTACATTACCGATTCTCTGAAATAGGTTTTTGATAATAACCTTTTGGAAAATAAGATAATATTTATTGTGGCACTTAACTTGCTTGATAAATAATACAAAGACAGACCTCTTTTAGTTATTAACAAAATGTTGCGATAAGATGAATTCTGGGTGCTGTATGTCAGAGATTATTCCAAAAGCCAGCCTTGAAAAGTGGGCCGTAAAAAAGTTTCGCGAACATCGTTCTACCATGGAATTGATGGCGTTAGCAAAAAATAATCTTGAGAGAACTGCTGTCGCTATAGTCGCATTACTTGAAGTTGATCCAGCAACTCGCTATCAGGGTATGTGCGAAGAAGAAACGGCCTATTTAAAGGCTTGTCATCGCTATCTTAATGCTCTGGTCAACGACCCAGGCGCCGCACGCTCTATTTCAGTACGCTAGCTTTCTTGCTGGTAATAACCTAACGACCAGCGGTTCCTCACACTTTCCGACTATTTCTTCTAAACCCTGGCGGTGCCTTATTGGCTTGCTGCTAGGTAGTCGAACGCCAAAGTTGAAAGCGTACGCACGCCATTTTTCAAAGCGCGGTCGTTTACATAAAAGTAAGGACTGTGGTTGCTTGCAGCTTCTTCAGCTGCAACGCCATCTTGTTTAACACCGAGAAACACATAAAGTCCGGGGATTTTCTCTTGAAAGAAAGAAAAATCTTCTGCGCCCATAATCAGCGTGCTACCAGTAACATTTTCTTTACCAACCGCCTTCTCAAGCGAGGGCAGCATTTTTGCTGTCAATGTGGGGTCGTTATAGGTGACGGGTGCATAGGGGTCGATAATGATTTCAGCACTGGCACCAGCACTTTCGGCGATGGCCGTCACCGTTCTCTGTAGGCGATGGAGTAACTCCTCTCGCACACCGACGTCGAAGGTGCGAATAGTGCCGTTCATAATAACCTCAGCCGGAATAATATTGCCGCGCACGCCGCCATGAATGCTACCGATGGTGATGACGGACGGTGCTGTGGTAATGTTCAGCTGGCGGCTTGGAATCAGCTGCAAGGCGGTCATGATTTGTGCGGAAACTATGATGGGGTCAACGCCAACCCATGGAGAGGAACCATGTGCTTGCTTGCCATGAACAATAATTTTCAGGTTATCGGCGGCGGCCATCGCCCCTTTTGCTCGATATTTAATAACACCTGCTTCATCGGGCCAAACATGTAAACCGAAGATGGCTGCCGGTTTATACGTACCCCCTAAAACGCCTTCTTCAATCATCAGTTTGGCGCCACCTTTCTCACCAGGTGGTGCTCCTTCCTCCGCAGGCTGGAAAATAAATTTAATCGTTCCGGGAATTTGGGCTTTCATGTCAGAGAGGACTTTTGCCGTGCCTAATAAAATTGCAATATGGGCATCATGTCCACAGGCGTGCATCACACCCACATCCTGGCCCAGATAGTTTGCCCGCACCGTTGAGGCGAACGTCAGTCCGGTTTTCTCCTCCACCGGCAGCGCATCCATATCAGCGCGCAGCGCAACCACAGGGCCTGGTTTTCCGCCTTTTAAAATACCTACAACCCCGGTGTGGGCGATTCCAGTTTGGACGTCGAGTCCCATCTCTTGAAGCTGCGTCGCTACCCTTTTTGAGGTATTAAACTCGCGGTTTGAAAGCTCCGGATTTTGATGGAAGTAGTGTCGCCATTGAATGACATCCTGCTCGATTCGATCACTTCCGGCTTTGATTGTGGGGTCCAGACTTGCGCTCTGCGCAAGAGCGGGGCCGGGTAATGTCAGCCATACCCCTAGAACGGTGACGATATTGATCAATTTTATTTTCATTTTCCAACTGTCCTCTTTGATGTTAGATTATTCTGAATTAACCAGAGGTTTCCCTTCAGTTATTCAGTACTCAAAAAACAGGCGCTGAATTTCGGCGCTATCACTATATTTCGTCAACGCTAGCATCAGTAGAATACGACTTTTCTGCGGATTAAGATTATCTGCGACAACAAAGTCGTATTTTTCGTCATCTACTTCCGCACCAAGAGTCACGCTGCCGCTACCCACTCTGCTGGAGCGCACCACTTGAATGCCTTGCTGACGTGCTTTGATCATCGCGCTGAGCGTATTTTTGTGTTGATTACCGTTACCAACGCCAGCGCTGACAATGCCGTCCACTTTACCGGCTATTGCTGCGTCTATGTAACGAGTACTATTGTGCTGATGCCCATAAATAATATCCACCTGGGGAAATTTCTCTAGCGCATCAATATTGAATTCGCTTTGATAGGTGTGTTTACGTGTTGATTCTCGGTAGAACCGAACTGAGCCGTAGTAGACATACCCAAGTGCACCAAAATTTGCGGCTTCAAATGTTCCAACACTGCTAGTATTGGTTTTCGTCACATCACGTGCGCTATGTATCCTGTCATTGAGGACTACCAAAACACCCTTACCCACGGCATTTAGGTTGGCGGCGACGGATACGGCGTTATAGAGGTTCAGCGGGCCGTCAGCGCTGAGCGAGGTTGAGGCACGCATCGCGCCAGTTAACACTACGGGTTTTTTACTTTGGGTAACAAGGTTGAGAAAGTAGGCGGTTTCCTCCATCGTGTCGGTTCCATGAGTGATAACAATACCGTCCACCTCTTCGGAAGCAAGCAATTGGTTCACTTGTTTTGCTAGTGCTAGCCAATGCTGGTTGCTCATGTCTTGGCTGGATATTTGAAACGCCTGCTTTCCGCTTACCTGTGCTATGTTTTGAATTTCCGGTACCGCTTCAAGCAACTTTGCGACAGGTAGTTGTGAGGCTTGATATTCAGCCGCTGTTCCCGATTGGGCTACTCCGGCGATAGTGCCGCCTGTGGCAATAATTGTTATTTTGGGAAGTGTATTTGCGGTGCTGGCGATTGGTGCCCAAGTGAGGACTGCGAGGATGCTCAGTATCCAGTAGAAGAGAAAATTTCGGGTCATTAAAGTTTTCCTTCAGTGTAGAGTATGTGAATGAAGTAGAAGGCTACGCAGTGAAAATCTTAATGGAAAATCATCCTAATTTGTTCAGGTGCCAAACAGGCTGAGTCATTACAGGCTTGAAAATTTAGCTCGATGATGAGCGGTAACCTTTTTGCTGGCGCATTCAGTTCTAGAAATATGCCAACCTTGGTGCAATCATCTATCTGTTCATCATGCTGTGGTTCTTGGTAACGGACATTTATAATCTCCCAGCCTTGTGTTTGTGTGCCCAGGGCAACGCTGGTTGGATACAGTTGAGGGTTTTCAGGTTCAGCACTATTAATATGCCAACCTTTGCGTATTCGTAGCAGTAGCGAAAGCTGATGGCGCTGTTCGGTGGTTGTGTGCAATTTGTCTTCAACTTTTACGCTCCCTTCTGCCGCGTACTGAAGCCTGGTGGGGCTTACTGTAAGGTGTTGCGCAATACCCGTTAACATATGGCAGCTAGCGGTAGGGGCTTGGCTCAGCACCCCAGAAAAGCGCTGGATAAGTTGGGCAATATGACTCTCAATTCCAATGTTTTTTTGACGCTGGTTAAGTGCCACTAATGCCGTCAGAGCGACAGAGTTTCCTGAGGAGGTTGCGCCGTCAAAATAGGGTTGAGCGCGAACGATCATTGGGCCACTGGCATCCAACTGGCTACAGTAAAAACCTCCGTTTTCTTCATTCCAAAATAACGCAGTCATTTGCTGATAAATTAGCTTGGCTTTAGTGAGCCAATCCGTATTGCTGGTTACATCGTAGAGTGTTATTAACGCTTGCAGGTATTGGCTATAATCCTCGAGGTTTGCAGCGGTGGTAGCTTTACCCTTACGGTTGATTCTATATAGATTAGCTTCATCGTCACGGCTCTGGCTCCAGAGGAAGAGAGCGGCTTTTGCCGCAGCTTCGATATAAGTTGGCTTGTCTAGCAAGTAGCCGGCTTCCGCTAATGTCGTGATCATCATACCGTTCCACTCGGTGATAACTTTGTCATCTAACAAAGGCGCTACGCGTTTTGAACGCACCTGGCGAAGAGTCTTTTTTAGCCTGCTCAGGTCGTTTAATAGTGCTGACAGAGTTACCTGTAATTGGTCGGCGCAGTGTTGGAGAGATTGTGGCAGGTAAAGGATATTGTCACCCTCAAAATTACCTTGTTTCGTGACGCCATAAACCTGTTCCGCCAGTTGTAATTGTTCAGGCTGAAGTAACTGCTTAAGCTCTGCGTAGCTCCAAACAAAAAACTTACCCTCTACGCCTTCACTGTCAGCATCGGTGGCAGAGAAAAATGCGCCTTTATCCGAGCACATTTCGCGTAACACATAATCAAGTGTTTCCTCACTGATACGTCGAAACTCGGATATGCCCGATATTGCGCCGCCACTTAATGCCCAGCTACGCGCATAAAGACGAGCCAGTTGTGCTTGGTTATAAAGCATCTTTTCAAAATGCGGCACCAGCCAGCAGTCGTCGGTTGAGTAACGGTGGAATCCACCTGCCAGTTGGTCATAGATGCCACCGTGAAGCATCGCTGTCAGTGCCTGCTTCAGGGTGGCCCACTTGGGGTTGTTGTTGAGTGCGTCTGGCTCCCGTTCAAGCTGATCGAGAAATAACCACAAATTACATTCATTAGGAAATTTTGGCGCCGAGCCAAATCCACCATGCACGGAATCCTGATTGGCTAAAAGCTGTGCGAGTGCTTGTTCAATCTGTTTTTGCCCGACTTCTAGTGCTTGCGCGCGGTGAGCTAATTGTCGGTTAATCGCTGTGGCTACGGATGTGGCGTTGCCCAATAATTCTTCTTGGTTGGACTGCCATAGCTGGTTGATGCGCGCTAGCAACTGTTTAAATTGCTGTGGCGGGAAGTAAGTTGCACCGTAAAAAGGTTTAGCTTCTGGGGTTAAAAAGCTGCTCATTGGCCAGCCTCCATGACCACTGATAAGCTGTACCCCCGTCATATATATTTCATCTAAGTCTGGTCTTTGCTCGCGGTCGACCTTAATGCTAATAAAGTGACGGTTAAGGATTGCTGCCGTTGCTTCATTATCAAAACTTTCCTCTTCCATAACGTGACACCAGTGGCAGGTGGAGTAGCCAATGGAAAGAAATACTGGTTTATCTTCTGCTTTCGCTGCGGCGAATGCTTCGTCGCCCCAGGCGAACCAGTTAACAGGATTGTGGGCATGTTGTAGCAAGTAAGGTGAGTCTTCGAGAATTAGCCGGTTAGTATAACGAGGTTCTTTGCCGGCCATATGGTGTGTACGAACTTCGTAACTGCCTTTTTTTGAGCGGCGTGCTTGCTGTAGGTGCGTAGTAATAGACATGAAAATAAGGCTCGGTTTTTCGGCATGCTCTCAGCGGAGACGGGGATAAGACATTCTAATATAGTTCAAAGCACTAGTGGAAATCTTCAGCTAATCAGGCTCACGATACCCATCGTGAGTTTAGAAAAGGTGATCAGTCGTGTTTTGAAAAAACTAACAGAAGGATAATAAAGTTAGGGGCAAGATAAGGGGAAAGTAGGCTGTTAAAACTGGAAAAGGTTTTTTTAAGCTAATTGTCAAGAACCACTGTGTCGTCCTGGATATAATGTGTGAAGGAGCTATTGCTTTTTTAATACAAGATGTCTTACATTTGGCCGTATGAACCGTTGGCTTTGTCTTTGTTTGCTTGCGGCTAGCGGTGGGACAATACCGGTGCTGGCCGTTGCCGAAAGTGCTACAACTACCCCTTTCCCTGATAAAGAGACGGTATCTACCTCTGCTGCGAATCAGGGGAGTTTCAATCGTTCCGAAAGCTCAAGTTGGCTCGATAAAAGTCATGCCTATGCGTCCCGCTCTACAGATTCTCTGGCAAACTGGATAGATAACTTTTTTGGCGTACCAAGGGCCGATATTGAGTCGGCCTACACTTCCTTACGTCTTTCCTTTGATAATGAGTGGGAAGAGTCTGTCGGTAATGACACCAATGTTCGACTGCGAGGCAAAGTGCATTTGCCAAGAATTAACGAGCGACTCAGTTTGATCTTTACTGATGATGAGGGTAGTGATGGTGATAAAGTCGATACCGGCATTAGCGCGGTTACCGGTAAAAAGGAAAATACGAAGGTTGGCCTGCAATACAATATTCAAGATGAGAAGCGGTCGCGATTGGATTTTAGTGTTGGTATGCGGTCTTCATTTAAGGGTAAAGCGAATATGCGCTATCGGTACGAGCTACCCTGGGGTGAGCTCTTAACCAACCGTTTTACCGAGACATTGTATTTTGTTGATGGCGAAGGTTTTGGTGTTCGCAGTAGCTATGACCTGGATCGAACTATTGATGAGAACCGTTTGCTGCGTTGGGCCAACAATCTGAAGTTTTCGGAAGATACCAATGGTGTTCAATGGTCAACCCGACTGCTGATGGGCGAACGTCTCAATGAAAAGTCAGCAATTTCTTATTTTGTCTGGACAGGCGGAGAGACTCGTCCTGATTACCTAACAACCTCCTATGGTTTAGGAATGCGTTACCGCCGCACTTTTTTTCGTCCTTGGCTATTTTATGAGCTAGAACCTGCCTATGCATGGAAACGCGAGGAGATTGAAGATAATCGTGAAGGAGTGGCAATCTTTACGGCGAGAATTGAGGTGAATTTGGAGCGTTTACGGCAATCAAAAACAGACTAGTGCGCAGGTGAAATGCCAGAATAGGGCGCAATTAATGTGTGTATTATTCCGCAGTTTTATTGCGCTCACGGTGAATCCTTTCTTGAAAATAGTGCCGCAGAGGTGAATTGACAAAGGTATAAAGCGGTGTATAATTCATTGCGCTTGAAAGTACGTCTTATATTTATGCACACCATTTCGATGTCCTGTCTTTAGTTATCGTCCTGTTTTCATAAGTAATAGCAAAACTTCCAGCAAAATGGCCTTCTAGAAAGGCTTCAATTACTCTTGATTTAAATAGGTTATGATTATGTCTACAACTACCGGCACTGTTAAGTGGTTCAATGAATCCAAAGGTTTTGGCTTTATCGAGCAAGAATCTGGTCCCGATGTTTTTGCCCACTTCAGCGCTATCTCCGGCTCAGGTTTTAAAACCTTGACCGAAGGTCAGAAAGTGAAATTCACTGTTACGCAAGGCCAAAAAGGTCCTCAAGCAGAGAACATCGAACCGATTTAATTATCCGATTTCGATTAAAGTCTGCGTTAATTTAGCGCAGGCTCGCCTCATTCTCCTTGGGAGTTGAGGGTTAAAAGGGCTAGACCTTTGGGTCTTGCCCTTTTTTGTCGGCTGAATAAAACGTGACTCTACAGACATACCGCCATCGAACTCCCATTCCAGCACTCAACCGAGTCACTAAAGGACACCTGCATTGAACCAAACTGCCTTTTCAAATCTTAATCTGGATAGTGTCCTGCTTGAGAACCTTGCCACACTAGATTATAAGGCCATGACGGCCATTCAGGCACAGAGTCTGCCACCTATTTTGGAGGGCAAAGACGTTATCGGGCAGGGTAAAACCGGTTCGGGTAAAACGGCTGCCTTTGGTCTTGGGCTGCTGCAAAAGCTGGATGTAAAACGCTTTCGTATTCAGTCGTTGGTGCTCTGCCCAACCCGTGAATTGGCAGATCAGGTAGCAAAAGAAATTCGGCGGTTGGCGCGTACCGTTCATAATATCAAAGTGTTAACGCTTTGCGGCGGTATGCCGTTCGGACCGCAGGTCGGTTCTTTGGAGCATGGTGCACATATTATTGTGGGTACACCGGGGCGGATTGAAGAACACCTGCGTAAAAATACGCTTGATTTGGCGCACATCGATACTCTGGTGCTTGACGAAGCTGACCGTATGCTCGACATGGGCTTTCATGAATCGCTGGATATGATCATAGGTGAAATCCCCGAACAACGGCAAACGCTGTTATTTAGCGCCACTTTTCCTAATCAGATTAAAGCTATTGCTGAGCGCATTATGCGTCAACCGGTGATGGTGCAAGTCGCCTCCACCCATGATAATAGTAGTATTCAACAACATTTTTATAAGGTCGAAGACGATACCTCGCGGATTGATGCGTTGCGACTTTTATTGCTTCACTATCGACCCGGTTCCACTTTGGTGTTCTGCAATACCAAACAGGAAACGCAGGAAGTTGCTAACCAATTGCGCCATTGTGGGTTTAGCGCGCTGGCTTTGCATGGCGACCTGGAACAAAAGGATCGTGATCAAACCTTGGTGCGTTTTGTTAATAAGAGTGCGTCTGTACTGGTGGCAACCGATGTCGCCGCTCGTGGGTTAGATATTGATACGCTGGATGCGGTGATTAATTATCAGATTGCTCGCGAACTGGAAGTGCACGTTCATCGCATTGGTCGAACCGGAAGGGCTGGCAGTAGCGGCATCGCTCTCACACTCTATAGCGATAAAGAAAGCTATAAATTTGCCAAGCTTGCAGATTATCTCAAGCAAACTATCACTACCGAGAACTTACCACCAATTAGTTTGCTGGAAGGCCCGACCTACAAACCACCGATGATGACGCTGCAAATTGACGGCGGCAAAAAGCAGAAAGTGAGGCCCGGCGATATATTGGGTGCGCTCACCGGCGAATATGGCATCGAGGGTCATCAGGTCGGTAAAATTCAAATCTACGATAACTGGGCGTTTGTGGCGGTCAGGAGTGATGTGGTTAGAGTCGCATTGCAGAAACTGGAAAGTGGCAAGTTAAAAGGGCGCTCGTTTCGAGTCAGACAGTTACGAGTTTAGGGTTTTTCGTGGGGTGCTAATAACCTGTTACAGCAGTAAACTTTTTGTGATGGGGTGAAAGATGGTCGCTGATTCGATGAGTGAATTGGCGGTCAGTGCCGGTACGCCATAGACTTCGGTTGTCACCCCGTAGGCCTTGCTTACCTTATCTAGCAGTAAGTCGAAGTCGCCATCGCCAGATAACAAAACAACGCAGTCAACCTTGCTGGCACAGTCCATTACGTCAATCGTGATTCCCACATCCCAATCACCTTTGGCTGAGCCATCGCTACGTTGGATATAGGGTTTGAGCTTAACGTCAAAACCAATTTTCTGCAGGGTGCTTTGGAATTGACGTTGTTTCTCGTCGCCACGGTCAATGGCGTAGGCGGTGGCTGAAATAATCTCGCCCTTTGCGCAAAGATATTGCCAGAGTTTACGGTAATTAAATTGCCGCTCATAGGCTTGGCGCGTGGTGTAGTAAATATTCTGTACATCGGCAAACAGGGCGATTTTCTTCACGCTTATACCCTCATGTTTAACAAAAGATAACAGACTGGTGAGCGAGAGAGTTAGCCAGATTTGGTTGCAGCGTGCTGATTTCGTTTGCCCCGATAATGGTTTTTGCCTGCGTCAGCCGTTGCTTTATTGCCAGTTGTCTGTCTTTTGTTTTTACCCGTTGGTTTGTGGCCGCGAGCATTTTCACCGGAACGCTGGCCATCCTGGTGCCCCGATTTTGTACGCTTTGGTCGATTGGCTCGGACGGGGCGACCCAGCCGTGACTCGGGTACATCGTGAGTGGGTTCAAAACCGTCAATAAACTTACGCGGGATTAAATTTTGAATTAACCGCTCGATATCCGATAACTGTTTAAATTCATCTGCGCTAACCAAAGACAGGGCTTCGCCAGTGGCGCCTGCGCGGCCAGTGCGACCGATACGATGTACATAGTCTTCCGGTACATTGGGCAGATCAAAATTAACCACGTGCGGTAATTGATCGATATCCAGTCCTCGAGCAGCAATATCAGTCGCCACCAAAACTTGGCTAACGCCATTTTTAAAATCCGCTAGTGCTTTGGTTCGTGCTCCCTGACTTTTATTACCGTGAATTGCAGCGGCATTGATTCCGTGCGTTTCCAACTGTCGTGTCAGGCGATTCGCGCCGTGTTTGGTTTTACTGAAAACCAATACCTGTTCCCATTGGTTTTCTTTGATCAAGTGAGTGAGCAATGCCGACTTTTTAGCCTTGTCCACCGGAATAACCCACTGGCCCACCGATTGCACTGTCGTGTTACGAGGACTCACGGATATCTCAACCGGATTGTTTACCAAGCCCTTGGCAAGATTACGGATATCATTAGAAAAGGTGGCTGAGAACATCAGGTTTTGTCGTTGCTTGGGTAGGAGTGCCAGAATTTTGCGAATATCGTGGATAAAGCCCATATCCAGCATCCGATCCGCCTCATCCAGCACCAGTACTTCCAGCTGTTTAAAACGAACGGCATTTTGGTTGTACAGGTCGAGCAAGCGGCCCGGCGTTGCGACCAGAATATCTACTCCTTTGCGCAGTTTCATCATTTGCGGATTGATCTTGACGCCACCAAACACAACCGTCGAACGCAGTGGTAAATGTTTACCATAGGTTGCCACACTTTCTGCTACCTGGGCCGCTAGCTCGCGGGTAGGGGTGAGGATAAGCGCACGTACCTGGTTGGGCTGCGCACGTTCGCCTTTCGAGAGTCGATCCAAAATAGGCAGGGTAAAGCCAGCCGTTTTGCCGGTGCCGGTTTGCGCGGCCGCCATCACATCTTTACCCGCTATAACGGCCGGTATTGCTTCTAATTGAATCGGTGTAGGGGTGTTGTAACCTTCTTCGGCGATGGCTTTAAGAACGGGGGCGGATAACCCCAGGGAGGCAAAACTCATAGAATATTCTCTTAATACGGCAAATAGTGTTGTTTAGCGCCATGCTGGCGGCGCGTGCAGCTTACAGGAACTCTATGTCATTAGCTATTAGTGGATTGCTCCACTGCCTCAAGTGTCCGGGATAAAAAGGTTTTGGGATGTGTAAATTTTGCGAGCATTGTCGTGTCGTGAGTTTTGATTATCTTTGCCTAAGGTGATGGTTTCAGAGCCAGCAAGGATGCTCATCAGTTTCCCTTAAGATATTCACTATATGCTTTGTCAGGTTGGATTGAACCCCCGTTTTTCCAGAACGAATCCCTGGTTGTCAAAAAGTGATTAAGTAAAGATGAAGTTTAAATTGGTACTAACTCAACAAAGGTTGATTGCGCTGGCAGCGGCATTTTTGGTGGTCTTCTATAACCAAACATTTTTTAGGAAGGTTTTTGACGTATACGGTCTAGCAGAGCCGAATATATACTTTGTTTGTTCGCTGGCGGTATTCCTGTTTGCCGCCATTGTAGCCTTGTTAACTTTGGTTAGTTCGAAATATACAACTAAGCCCATTTTAGCGGTAATACTCGTGCTGGCTGCATTAGCAAGTTATTTTATGGATAGTTATGGCGCGATTATTGACGAGAGCATGCTCCAAAATGCTATTGAAACGGATACCGCTGAAGTCATGGATTTATTCAGTCTAAGGTTTTTGCTCTATTTCATTTTGCTCGGACTGATACCCGCGATTTTGGTGCTGAAAGCGCCGATGGCTTATCCATCCTTACGACGCGGCGTTATTGGTAAATCGATAACTATTGCCATGTCATTGGTTATCATTGGTGCTGTTATGCTGGCCTTTGGGGACAGCTATGCCTCATTTATTAGAGAGCATAAACAAATCAGGTATTATACCAATCCACTGGCATTCATTTATGCGACCATTAAATACGCTAAAGGCTTTGCCGCGAATGATGAGCCGCTGAGTCTTCAAACTATTGGTGAGGATGCCGCTATTCCTTTGACCGATATTGATCGAGAGCTGGTTGTTATGGTGGTTGGAGAAACCGCTCGGGCCGATAGATTTTCGCTGAACGGGTACTCTAGAATAACTAACCCGCTGCTTGAAAAGGAGAACGTGGTTAGCTTTGGAGATTTTTACAGCTGCGGCACATCAACATCCATCTCCGTACCCTGTATGTTTTCAAATTTGGGGCGCGACGACTATACGAAATCAAAAGCCAGTGGGACCGAAAATGCCCTTGATGTATTAAAGCACGCTGGTGTCAATATACTCTGGCGAGATAATAATTCGAGTTCGAAGGGGGTGGCGGACAGAGTCACCTATGAAGACTTCAAGAGTTCCAAAACCAATCCTGATTGTGATGCTGAATGCCGGGATGCGGGGATGTTGTCAGGGTTACAGGACTATATCGATAGCACCAAAAGTGGCGATATCTTAATTGTATTGCACCAGATGGGAAATCATGGCCCAGCTTATTACAAACGATATCCAAAGAGTTTCGAAATATTCAAACCTACTTGCAATACCAACCAACTGGAAAGCTGTAGCGCCGAAGAAATTAACAACAGCTATGATAATGTTATCCTTTATACCGACTATTTTTTATCGGAAGTGATCCGGCTGCTGAAGGCAAATGCTGCGGCGTTCGAGCCCGCCCTGCTGTATGTCAGTGACCACGGTGAGTCATTGGGGGATAACGGGCTGTATTTGCATGGCTTGCCGTACCCTTTGGCACCGGATGAACAAAAACATGTGGCAGCGCTGATGTGGTTTGGTGATAGTTTTCACATAGATGTAGCAGCGATTCGAAAGAAGGCCATGCAACGTTTTACCCACGACAATATATTCCATACCTTGCTCGGGATTATGGAGGTTGAGACGCAGGTATATGACCAAGCGAAGGATATTCTCTCAGGTAATGGATAGAGTCGATATGCTCGATAGTGCAAAGCTTTCAATAAAGTAAAAAATACTTGCTTGAGTAAAAAGTAAAAGCTACTTGCTGACCTTTAAATCATCCTTGATAGGAAGCAAGTCGGCTGCCAATGCATTTTTAAATCGTCCCAGCCCACATGAACCTAATGGGCGCAAACCGAAGCCGCCGGTATCCAGTACGGTAATAATATCCAAATCACAGAGTTGTGACAGAGATGTGCGGTACATAAAGGGCTGGTTCTTTCTCAGTCCAGGGCAGCGATGAGGTAAAATATTAATGAACTGCTTACCAGCCTGCATACGAAAGAGAATACGCTGGTTATCGAGAACCTCTACACTTTTGATTTGTGTCAGATTGATACAGCGTTCGCCAAGATTTTCTTCGTCCGCATAGAGTGTGCCGATAAACAAGCTGAGCGGTAGAATAAGTGTACCCATAGCTAATTTTAAAGAATTCATTATTAATCACCTCGAATTTGGTCAAGAAACATGAGACTTTTATCAATGTTGGAGGCTGTAAAATACCGACAGGATATAGAGCTCAATTCATGGTGGAGGTTCCCGAAACCATTCTTGAAATCATAGTTTGGCGAAACGCATGATGTTTCGTAGTATTGGCTTATATTTTCAGTTGAATAGCATTTTAGCTGAATAATTTTAGTGCTATTCGTTAGAGAGGCTAAGGTCGTTATATGGTAAAGAGGAATAATTTCTGCATTTGTGGTAGCGGTAAACCGCTAGAAAAGTGCTGCGAACGTTTTCTCAAAGCGGGCCTGCAGGCGAAAACACCCGAACAATTAATGCGCTCACGCTACAGTGCTTACGCATTAGGTGGTTATGGCGGCTATTTATTAAAAACTTGGTTTCCCGCAACAGCCAAAGGTTTAACAGCAAAAGCGTTATCCGAGCCAAGTTGTGAGTGGCTTAAGCTGGAAGTGCTCAATCGTTTCCAAAAGGGTGATGATGGCGAAGTTGAGTTTAATGCTTATTACCATGATGCCAGTGGTGATGTGAAACTGATGCATGAAAAGTCGATCTTCCGACGTGTCGCGGGACGTTGGTATTACGTGGGAGGCGAGGTTGGCTGGACCTGATACTATCAATCTATCGGCAACGGCTGGCGACGTTTGCTAAAGCGACAATATTGTTTTATATCTGGGGCATTGAGCCGTTCTTCATTAATTAAGAGTTTGTTTTTCTTCTAATACAGAAAAAGAATGTTTGAGCAATATTCTTAACCTTTTTGGATTGTAATGGTAAACTTACGCTCCGCGTGAAACCGCGCAACAACCTGTGGCTTTCAAGTTTATTCTTGGTTGCATTTAACTTGTTGAACAATAACGAAAAAAACGTTATTTGTTAGCTCCGCTAAGTGGTCGACTCCCGAATTGTCTGCACAATTGGCTATAGGAATTTTAGCCAACTAAGGAATGCTGACGAAATTTTATGGGGTTGAATACGGTAAATTCGAAAGAATCTGCTGAGAAAACAATAAAAGCGTACGTAGTATTTCGAGCAATTGACGCAAGAAGGAGATTCGGTATGGCCAGCGAAATGACCTCTACAAAGGCTTTCGGTCTACCTCAAAAACAGGGTCTTTATGATCCTCAATTTGAAAAAGACAGCTGTGGTGTCGGTTTTGTCGCCCACATTAAAGGTAAAGCAAGTCATCAGATTCTCGTAGATGCCATCCATGCCTTAGAGCAGATGGAACATCGTGGTGGCTGTGGTTGTGAAGCAAACACTGGCGACGGAGCTGGCGTTCTGACTACTTTGCCGCATCGGTTCCTTGCAAAAGTGGCACAGCAAGATTTATCAGTTGTATTACCAACTCCGGGCAGCTATGCGGCGGGCAATTTATTTTTGCCCACTGATGCGAAAGAGAGGGACTTTTGTAAGGCTGCGGTTGAGCAGGCTATCCAAGATCAGGATCTTAAATTACTTGGCTGGCGGTTACTGCCAGTGGATGCACCGGGTGCTGACATTGGCCCGACTGCTTTAGCTGCGCGCCCACATATTGAACAACTGTTTGTCGCTGATGGTAACGGTCTCAGCGGTGATGAGTTAGAGCGCAAGCTTTATCTGCTGCGCAAAAAAACTACCCATCAGCTGCGTGGTAGCGATAGCTTGGCACAAGGCAAAATGTTTTATTTTTGTAGCCTGTCCACGAAAGTGCTGGTTTATAAAGGGATGCTAACGACCGCACAGGTGTCTTTGTTTTATAAGGATTTGACGGACTCAGATTATGAGTCGCACCTAGCGATGGTGCACTCCCGTTTTAGCACTAACACTTTCCCGTCTTGGGATCGTGCACAACCCAACCGCTTTATGAGCCATAACGGCGAAATTAATACGCGGCAGGGTAATATTAATGCCATGATGGCGCGCCAAGGGGTGGCCAAAAGCGCGCTATTTGGCGACCAGCTCAAAAATCTATTCCCAGTGGTTGAGCCTGACTGCTCAGACTCGGGCAGTTTTGATAATGTGCTTGAATTTTTACTGATGAATGGCCGTACCTTGCAGGAGGCCATTATGATGATGATTCCTGAGGCCTGGCAAAATGACAAAGCCATGCCTAAGCACAAACGTGATTTTTACGAGTATCACTCGGCGCTCATGGAGCCCTGGGATGGCCCGGCTTCTATTGCTTTTACCGACGGTAATTTTATTGGCGCGGTACTGGATCGAAATGGATTACGCCCCAGCCGCTATTATGTAACCCATGACGATCATGTGATTATGGCGTCTGAAGTTGGCGTAGTACCGATTGATCCGGCCAATGTGAAATACAAGGGTAGGTTGCGTCCGGGTAAAATGTTCCTGATCGATATTGAGCAGGGACGGATGATTTCTGACGAAGAGTTGAAGGATGAATTCGCCAAACGTCGTCCTTACGGTGAGTGGCTGGATGATCAGCGCCTTGAACTCGACAAACTACACACCGAAGAAGAGCCGCACGGCTTTGAGCCGGAGACATTATTGCCGCGCATGCAGGCCTTTGGCTATAGCGTCGAAACGTTACAATTTATGCTGTTACCAATGGTTAAGCAATTGCGTGATCCCGTTGGCTCTATGGGTAACGATTCGGCGCTGGCCTGTCTTTCCGACAAACCGCGCATGCTCTACGATTATTTCAAACAGCTGTTTGCCCAGGTCACCAACCCGGCGATTGATTCTATTCGTGAAGAAGTGGTGATGACACTGCAATGCTACATCGGACCGGAAGGGAACTTGCTGGAAACCACCAAAGAGCACGCACATCGGTTGCTGATTCCACACCCAATTATTTCCAATGAAGATATGGCCGCGCTTAAGCACATCGATCACAAGCATGTGGATCACCGTCAGTGGCGATCGAAAACCATCGATATCACCTTTGCAAAAGCTGAAGGCGATAATGGCTTAGTGAAGGCGTTGGAAAGAATTTGTGCTGAAGCGTCGCAAGCGATTGCGGATGATTACAGTCTAGTCATCTTGTCAGATAGAAATATCGGGCCGGATCGTGTGCCAGTGAGTACCTTGTTGGCGACGGGTGCGGTTCACCATCACTTAGTGAAACGCCATGAACGTACCCGAATTGGTATTGTGCTGGAATCTGGGGAAGCGCGCGAAGTTCACCACCATTGTTTGCTAATTGGTTTTGGCGCAGATGCGATTAACCCCTACTTAGCGTTTGAAGCGCTCTGGCAGGCACAGCGCGATGGTTTACTACCCGGCGAAAAGTATGACAATGACGATAAAATTGTTGCGGCTTATCGTAAAGGTGTCGCCAAGGGCATGCTCAAGGTTATGGCGAAAATGGGCATTTCAACATTACAATCCTATAAAGGTGCGCAAATCTTTGAAGCTGTCGGCTTAGCCGATGAAGTCATTCAGCGCTGTTTTGTTGGCACCGTAAGCCGTGTTGCTGGTGTTGGTTTTGATGTATTGGCGCAAGAGGCATTGCGTCGGCATGAGCTGGGTTATCCCGCGCGTGAGCAGATTCGTATTCCCGTGTTACCTAATAATGGTGAGATGCATTGGCGTGCCAGTGGCGATCATCACATGTGGGATCCACAGGCGATTGCAGAGCTACAGAATGCCTCGCGCACTAACGATAAAAATGCCTACTGGCGTTTTGCGGAACGAATTAATACGCATAATACGCGCAACTGTACACTACGAGGCTTGATGACCTTTAAAGAAGGGGTTAACAGGGAGATACCGCTAGAAGAGGTTGAATCGGTACAGGAAATTGTTAAGCGTTTTGCGACCGGGGCGATGAGTTTTGGATCGATCTCCCAGGAAAGTCACGAATCATTGGCGATCGCAATGAACCGTATGGGAGGTAAGTCCAATACCGGTGAAGGCGGTGAAGACGCCGAGCGTTTTATCCCTATGGCAAATGGCGATTCCAAGCGTTCTGCTATTAAGCAGGTCGCTTCCGGCCGCTTTGGGGTGACGACTTGGTACTTAGCCAACGCGGATGAAATACAGATTAAGATTTCACAGGGTGCGAAGCCCGGTGAAGGTGGAGAATTGCCGGGTCGTAAAGTCGATGACTATATCGCGCGGTTACGTCATTCAACCCCCGGTGTAGGGTTGATCAGCCCCCCACCGCACCATGATATTTATTCTATCGAAGACATGGCGCAATTAATTCACGATCTGAAGAACTCCAACCCAGATGCGCGTATCAGCGTTAAATTAGTGTCTGAAATGGGTGTTGGAACAATTGCTGCCGGTGTTACTAAAGCGAAAGCGGATCATATTGTCATTGCCGGTCATGACGGCGGAACTGGCGCATCACCGATCACCTCAATTAAACACGCGGGCTTACCCTGGGAATTGGGCTTAGCAGAAACCCATCAGACTTTGGTGATGAACGACCTGCGTTCGCGTGTGATTATTCAAACTGACGGTCAGCTGAAAACTGGGCGTGACGTGGCAATAGCGGCGCTGTTGGGTGCTGAAGAGTTTGGGTTTGCGACGGCGCCGCTGATTACCTTGGGTTGCATCATGATGCGTAAGTGTCATTTAAATACCTGCCCGGTGGGGATTGCCACCCAGGATCCGGAATTGCGCGCTAAATTCAGTGGTAAACCAGAGTATGTGGTGAACTACCTCTTTATGGTCGCCGAAGAGTTGCGCCAAATTATGGCAAAACTCGGCTTCAAAACCATTAATGAAATGGTCGGTCGCAGTGATTTGTTGGTTATGGATAAGGCTGTCAAGCATTGGAAGGCAAGTGGTATTGATTTAACCTCGATTCTAGCGCCAGCGAAGAAACCACGTGAAGACGTGCAGGTTTATCAGGTGATCCAGCAGGATCATGGTCTGGAGTTAGCGCTGGATAATGAGATTATCAAGTTGGCGCAACCAGCCATCGATAAAGGCCAGCCTGTAAAAATGGAATTGCCGGTGGTCAACATCAACCGTGTGGTTGGCACGATGTTGTCGCACCAAATCGTTAAAAAATGGGGCGAGGCAATGTTGCCGGACGATACCATTCACATCAAATTGAACGGTTCGGCTGGACAGAGTTTGGGTGCCTTCTTGGCGAAAGGCGTTACTATCGAAGTTGAGGGTGATACCAATGATTACGTCGGCAAAGGCCTGAGCGGTGGTCGTTTGATTGTTTATCCGCCAAAGCAGAGCACGTTTAAAGCGGAAGAGAATATTCTGATCGGAAACGTCGTAATGTACGGAGCAACGTCCGGTGAAGCCTACTTTAGAGGTATTGCAGCAGAACGTTTTTGTGTTCGCAACAGTGGCGCAAGTGCTGTTGTGGAAGGGGTTGGCGATCACGGCTGCGAGTATATGACAGGTGGGCGTGTGGTTGTGCTCGGTGGCACGGGCTGGAACTTTGCCGCAGGTATGAGTGGCGGTATTGCTTACGTGCTGGATGAAGCCAATGACTTTTACGAAAAATGTAATACTGGCATGGTCAATTTGGAAATTGTCGACGCGGAAGAAGATATCGCTGAGCTGAAACAGCTCATTAAGAATCATCTAAGCTATACCGGGTCAGCTGTGGCAGAGCGTGTGTTGGCCAATTGGGAAACGATACTTGCACAGTTTGTGAAAGTGATGCCGGTGGATTACAAGCGGGTGCTGGAAGAACGTAAACTTGCGCAACTTCAAACACAGAATCAATCACGGGTCGGGACAGCCGATGGCGTGGTTTCTGCTTCCGCACAATAAACAGGTTTCAAGAGAAAGTTAGCTATGGGAAAAGTTACTGGATTTATCGAAGTCGAACGCAAGACCGAACCCTATAGGGAACCCATGATTCGGATTGCGGATTACGGCGAGTTATACACCGAACATGATGAAAAACACCTACGCTCACAGGGCTCTCGTTGTATGGATTGTGGCGTACCTTTTTGCCAATCGGATACAGGTTGCCCCGTCGATAATCTCATTCCTGAGTGGAATGACCTGGTCTATCACGGGCGTTGGGAAGATGCGATTAAACGTTTGCATAAAACCAATAATTTTCCGGAATTTACCGGGCGAGTTTGTCCGGCGCCCTGTGAGGGCGCCTGTGTTTTAGGAATTACCAACCCTGCAGTGACTATAAAAAATATTGAAAATGCGATTATCGATCGGGCTTTCAGTGAAGGCTGGGTCGAGGCGATGCCGCCGACTCAACGTACCGGCAAAAAAGTTGCTATCGTCGGTTCCGGGCCGGCAGGACTGGCCGCAGCGATGCAGCTGAATCGTGCTGGCCACCAGGTAACCGTATATGAGCGGGCTGATCGCATCGGTGGTTTGTTGATGTACGGTATTCCTAACATGAAACTGGGTAAAGATGTGGTGGAACGCCGTGTTAATCTGTTGCGTGAAGAGGGTGTTAGCTTTGTGACCAATGCTAATGTCGGCGGCACCAGTGATAACGCGGTCAGTATGCAACAATTGCAACAAAACAATGATGCTGTGCTGTTGGCAACGGGCGCGACTAAGCCACGAGATTTGCCCGCGCCCAATCGTGAGTTGAAAGGCATTCATTTTGCGATGGAATTTCTCTCAGCCAATACCAAAAGTTTGCTGGATTCCAATTTGCAGGACGGAAATTATATTTCTGCCAAAGATAAGCATGTCATCGTGGTAGGTGGCGGTGATACGGGTACAGACTGTATCGGTACTTCTATTCGTCATGGCTGTAAATCGCTGGTTAATTTTGAGTTAATGCCAACACCGCCGGATGATAGAGCTGCTGACAACCCTTGGCCACAGTGGCCCAAAATAATGCGTGTGGATTATGGGCACGCTGAGGCTCGCGAAAAATTTGGTCAAGACCCGCGCACCTATTCGATCTTAACCAAAGAGTTTATTGGTAATGAAAAGGGCCAGGTAACAGGTATAAAAACCGTTAATATTGAATGGGTTAACAAAAACGGTCAGATGAGCTTTGAGGAAATTCCCGGTAGTGAAAAGGTTTGGGAAGCAGATCTGATATTGCTGGCGATGGGTTTTCTTGGGCCTGAGCATGAAGTAATTGACGGGCTTGGAGTAGAGCTGGATCCGCGTAGCAATTACAAAGCGGAATATGATCAGTTCAGTACTTCCGTACCCGGAATATTCGCCGCAGGAGACTGTCGTCGTGGTCAGTCTTTGGTGGTGTGGGGGATCAATGAAGGCCGCGGCGCGGCACGTGAGATCGACCGCTTTCTTATGGGTAGCACAGAGCTTCCATAACCGATTTTACGCCTATACCATGAGCGCCCAATAAAAACCCCGTCCAGCGGGGTTTTTTATGACTGATATTTACGGCCACTGTTGAGTTTTGCGATATCATCATTACTGATGATCGATCTGAATCCTTTTTCTTCAAGATCGCTTTGATATTTTTAGAACCGACCTACCGTGATAGAGGGCAGGTATTACCAAGTGCGCACACTGATAGTCTTAGTTACATTGGCATTACTGTATTTCATTCTGCGCTGGCAATATCGCAGAAACCCGCTGGCTTTTACTAAGAAGTTCCTCTACTGGGGCGCCGTATTACTAGCTATCAGCCTGGCTCTGCTGGTCGCCACTGGTCGCTTACATTGGTTATATGCGCTGATTGCAGCATTAATTCCTTTCGTTAGTAAAATAATGACGCTACTGCGTTATTTGCCGATTATAAAATCCATCAGATCAGCGTTAGGTGGAAATAATAAACAGCATTCGCATGATGCAGGTTCTTTTGCCAAAGTTGAATGTCGATATTTTAGGATGGAGCTTAATTCGGCCACGGGTGAAATGAATGGGACGATTTTGGAGGGGGCTCATCAGGGCAAAAGTCTGAGTGAATTAAACAAAGAACAGTTGGTTTCGTTGCTCCGGGAATGTCAGCGTTCTGACAAGGAATCTGCCTTACTGTTGGCAACCTACATGGCGCGTTATTACGGTGAACAGTGGCGCGAAAAACAAACGGGAGGCCGTTCTGATGAAATGGGAGAAGATATGTCTCGGGCGAGAGCTTTGGATATTCTTGGCTTGCGTGAACCCGTAGCTGAGGCCGATATTATTAAAGCGCACCGGCAACTTATTCAGAAATTTCATCCAGATAGGGGTGGAAGTAACTATCTGGCAGCGAAAATTAATACAGCTAAGGATTATTTGCTAAACAAGTAGTGAGTGAATTTAAGGATTTGTAAAAGTGGGCTTCTCGATCATACTGAGATAATATTAACCGGTCTGTTGCTGAACACTGACAGTTCCTTGGTAGGTGTAAGAGGTTGATAACCATGGTGGGAAAGCAGGATAGCGAGGGAGGAGCATGCCTCGTTTTCGAATAGACAGTGTAGCGTTATTGACGCTGGCCCTCTTGTTGTTGCTGTTAGTGACCAATCTGCCTTTACCTGAAAACAACGCTCGTAGTTTGGAAGAAATCAGGCGTAGTAAGAAGTTGGTGGTTTTAACACAAAATAACCCGACCACTTATTACCTTGATAAAGATGGCGTTAGAACAGGTCCGGAGTATAAATTAGTTCGCGCTTTTGCTAAGGCCTTGGGCGTGACGCCATATTTTCAGGTAAAAACCAGTATTGCAGAACTGCTTGCCGCCATTGCGGCGGGCGAGGGGGATATCGCAGCAGCTGGCCTTTCTGTTACGAACGAAAGAAAACGCCGTTTTCTATTTAGTCATCCCTACCAAATGGTGAGTCAGCAAGTAGTTTGCCGCCGTGGCGGTCCTCGCCCTCGACGGGCAGCGGATTTGCCAAAGGTTGAATTGGCGGTAATTGCGGGCAGTAGTTATGAAGAAAGGCTTGAACAACTTAAAACGCATTACCCGGACTTAACTTGGCAGTCCACGCAAGGAGTCAGTGCGGAACAACTGTTGGAGCGCGTCTGGCGCAAACAAGTTGAGTGTACGGTATTGGATTCCAATATTGTCGCTATTAACCAGCGTTATTTCCCCGAATTAAAAGTACGATTCGATTTAGGCAATAAAGATAATCTTGCGTGGCTGTTACCGCTAGGTGCTGAAGAGCTACAAGAGGTGGCGAATGCTTGGCTAGATAGCTATGAGGCGTCAAAGAAAATTGCCAGCATCCAAGAGCAATATTATGGCCATGTAGAGCTGTTCGACTACGTTGATACCTCTTCTTTTGTGCGGCGGCTGAATAACCTGTATCCCAGCTACCAGCCTTATTTTCAGGTAGCAGCGCAAACCTTTGGTTTATCTGAGTCGTTGCTCGCCTCTCAAGCCTATCAAGAATCCCACTGGAATCCTTATGCAAAGAGTCCTACCGGAGTGCGCGGTATGATGATGTTGACGCAGGTAACGGCCAGAGCCATGGGAGTAAAAAGTCGTATTGATGTTGAGCAAAGCATTATGGGAGGAGCCAAGTATCTCGCTAAATTAAAATCCCGCTTAAGTAAGAATATAGAGGAACCAGATCTCACTTGGTTTGCATTGGCAGCTTACAATGTGGGAATAGGACACTTGCGCGATGCCCAAAAGCTGGCGCGCCACTTTGGTGGTAATGCTTATCGTTGGCACGACGTCAAAGAGACGCTGCCTTTGCTCAGTGATCCAAGTTATTACAAATTTATGAAATATGGTTATGCGCGGGGCTCCGAACCTGTGCTTTATGTGCAGCAGGTACGCCAGTACGAGCAAATTATGACGCAATATTTACTTGCGCAAAAACAGTCTTCGGAGATCAATACCGTTTCGGATGCGAGTCTGGAGACTATCGAGGTTAAGGGGTATTACTGATTGCGGGTGTCTTTTTTAAGAGCTTTTCAAGTGCCAGACCATACGAAAATGTATAGATAGTACCGATGATCATGCCGGGTAATATCGTCATCAAAATTTCAGGTGTTCTCAATAGTTTGTTGATTCCCCACGAGGTTATGTAAAGGAATAGGCAGGTAATGAGAATGGTAAGAGGAAGCCTGGTTCTTACTTTGCCCAGCGCCTGATGCAAAAACTCCATAACCGAAGTCATGCTGAGGGTTAACACAAAACTATAGCTACCCTGAGTCAGCGCAGCTTTTATGCTAACAGAGAAAATGTAGGCATGGTTTGCATAAAAGGCCCAAGCACCATAACCCACGAAAGCTACGAATGCAGATAGCAGAATACGAACTTTTTTACTGCTGAGGAGCTGGTTAAATTGGCGGCTGAACATGAGGTTGCAGGTGGGCCATGTTCTTTAGTTAGTCGGGTTTTGTTCAGTTTGGGTGGTAGCGAGCGAACCTGTGGTTGCTCCGGCAGCGGGCATGTTTGATAGAGCTTGGCTGAGGGCACTGGATACTTTGCGTTGACAGTAGTCAGCGCAGGCTTTGCGCGACTCAAAATCTGATAGCTTAACTGGAGTGTGGAAAATTAATTTTGTCTGCACAGCAGGCATGCCCGCCATTTTAAAAAAATGGGAGGCAAAGGGCATCTCAGCATACCAGGCAAAATAATCTCTAATGGATTTTTCCATGGGTTGACCACGATGGGTTAGATAGGCAATGGTGATGGGTTGAATTAACACCTCTTCAGCGATCTCAGCCGCGTGAAATAGGCTGCTCTTAAAAGGCTCGACATAGGTGCCGTCAGTGCTGGTCCCTTCGGGAAACAGAATCAAGTTGCCCTTGCTGGAAAGCTGTTTTGCCATAACTTCAATTTGGCTGTGAGCGTGCCTGCTCTTACGTTCGAAAAAAAGCGTATTTTGAATGCGGGCCATCCTGCCTAAAACCGGCCAGCCAGCGACCTCAGATTTAGCGATAAAACAACCTGGCACGAGGCTCCCTAAGACGAAAATATCCAGATAAGACACGTGATTGCTGATATAGAGGGTGGCTCGATGGTTGGTTGGTTCGCCCTCCATGCTGGTTGTCAGAGGGAGAATACGGCAGCAGCCACGGTGAAATTGCATAGGGATTGTTTCTAGCTGCCGATAGCCTAGCAGTTTGGCAAGATAAAAATAGAGTGGGCCAATAACACACCAACCAGTGAACATTGCCAGGCGCGAAACAGCTAAGACAATGGAGTAAGGCTTTGTTCTGGCCGACTTAAACTCGATCATCGAACTGGCTTATCTCGGAACGAGGGTGTGACTGTCGCGCAGCATGTCATTTGCGTCGACATAAATACCGACAAAAACGGTATTAAACTGTGGGTCAATTATTGCGGTGTCACTAATTTTTGCACCTAGCTTTAGATAGCCTCGCAGTAAGGTTGGAACGGCTTTTTTGGCTTGCTCCCAGGCTGAGGGTTGATTGGCAAAATTACTGATGGCAACAGCGTTTTTGATGATAGGCTCTGGCATGAGTTCAGCTGGTGCCAAGTTGTTGTGATAGAGGTAGGTTAGGATGTCGCGATGTTTTGAAATATCGGTTCCAGGGAAGCTGGCACAGCCTAGCATCAATTGGTAACCGTTATCGATAATAAATTTCATGGCGAATTTCCAGATCAACATGAGGATGACGCCACTGCGACCAGCGGGGGCGATACAATATCGGCTTAACTCCAGAATCCGAGTATATTTGCCGCGCAGCTTGGTGAGGTTGAAGGCTTTCTCCGTATAAAAAAACTGATTGGGGAGAAGGCAACTATTGCTGACTAACCGCAATGTGCCTACCACGGTGTTGTTGGCGCTCTGGTCGGTGACCACGATGTGAAATGCGATGGGGTCCCATTCATCAACCTCGCGTTCAAAACGCACCATTTCATCGCTGGGTTTGCCCTGGTGTTCTTGATAGAACACGCGATACCTTAATGCCTGTGCTTCTGTTATTTGAGACTCGCTGGTCGCAAACTGTACACTGTAGTGTCCGGCCTGGAATCGTGGCATTCTTTCTAACTCAAGGGGTTGTGTTGGGGCTGTCAGCATGCATCGATTCCATTAGTTGAACGGTAATTTAATGAAAATTATTCTCTCGTATGTTCGGGCCCGTATCAAAATTTCCGGCTAACCTTAAGCTGATTGTCCCATTTTGGGTCCGTAGGTAGTGTCTTCTTTCGCGATCTTGATGATAACTGGCGCTTTGCCTAATGCTTCGCAAGGTGGCCCGTCCCAATAGTGAAACGTAGCGCCAAGGTCGTCAACCTGAATGTGACTGAAGCTCACTGTGCTTGCATCATCGCGATGCATGCATACCGAATATGGGCCCTTTTCAGGGAGATGCCCGGCATGGTAGTCCCGTAATAAATCGGTCGATAGGTTAGGGGCGTTGATCAAGTGCGCAAGTCGGTTTTGAATCACTGTTGCGGTGCTGAAGGAGGAAGAGGTTATTGGTGCCACAGGGTTAGCTTTTTCGCTTAGGTTGACGCCATCCCAAGATACTTGCAGAGGAAGGTCTTGCTGCGAAAAAATGAGCAAATCGAAAGGTTTAAAATAGTCTAAATTCTTTTGCGCTAAATCTAACAAGGCCGCTTGAGCGGTTAATTGTTGTGCCAGACCTTTTACTAATAATCCGCGACTGATCCAATTGTGTCGTGATGGTATGACGGCATGATAATTATTGAGCAGGCACAGCGTAACGCCTAACTGATTAGTGCTTATCCAGCTACCACCGGCATCTGGGTCAGTGGGGGCAATGTAGGTAACTGCGCCTTCTCTGTGCACTTGCGGTGGCAATGCGCGCTGTCGAGACTTCAATTCATCGCGATTGAAGAAAACTTGATAGCCGAATTCCGTAGTGAGCCAAGTTAACGTGCACATTGCATTTGCTTTAGATATTTTTGAGTCGATGCGGCAACCCCAAAACTTTGATCAACTGATACCCCTTCAAATTTTAGGATGGCAGCGATAATAGCGTAATGGTGGATAGTGTGTCCTTGCAGAAACACCAGTTCGCGCTGCAAAGAACTTGCGACAGGTTCAGTCAATTCGGTGCTACATGAAGTGCAGAGAGTGACGTATAAATGCTGCTCCGTTATCGCGCGCGGATTTGCAGTGGTCTTCAATGTGGATAGGGTAGCGATAATTTGCTGAAGCGTATCAAGGGCGCAGTGGGCGTCTGTTTCTATTCGAGCTTCCCTGTCACGTTGATCATAGTTAACGTGACGGTCGCTAAGGCCACTGATAAAACTCAGGTAGTGATCAAGAATATGCCGAAAATGCTTGCCGACTGAAGCGGTAAAATAGGGCGATGATACCTGATTGTATTGTTCGCGAGACAAACGCTTTAAAATTTCCGCACCACTTGTTAGTGCTTGAATATTATCGGCTAAGATTGATTGAGACGACAAATGAAAACTCCAAAGTATAGAAATGGAACGATTTTTATATGGCCATGTGACCATCGATTATAGAGAAAATTCATGAATAGATTAATAACTGGCCTAACTAATCTTAACCTGAGATTTTTGCTGTTGTGGAGCAATTTAAGATTGGTTCTGCATTGATTGTCAGCAAATAGCTTAGAGAGACCGATTAAATTTTATGGTTCAAAGTCAGTCGTGATAAGCGAGCCTGATCAGAAAATCTTTACTCAGTATTTAGTAAAATTGGCTTAACGATTAACGTCTTACTTGTGTAGAATGGTCACCCGTATTCCCACAGAAGATGTCGATTCGATGGAACTTAATACAACACACGAACTAATTGAAGATATTAGGCAGGGCAAAATGGTCATTCTTATGGATGACGAAGATCGCGAAAATGAAGGTGATCTCATTATTGCTGCTGAAATGGTGACCCCAGAGATTATTAACTTCATGGCGCGCCATGCCTGCGGCCTTATTTGTCTCACCCTCACCGATGAGCGCTGTGCACAGTTAAGGTTGCCGCTCATGGTGTATGAAAATCACGCTCAGCATTCCACCAATTTTACGCTTTCAATAGAAGCAGCGGAGGGTGTCACTACTGGTATTTCAGCTGCAGATCGTGCCCATACCATTATTACCGCCGTAGCTAAGGATGCGCGCCCGGAAGATATCGTCCAGCCGGGCCATATTTTTCCTTTGATGGCGAACCCGGGCGGGGTATTAAGTCGTGCAGGGCATACCGAGGCTGGCTGTGATTTAGCGCGTTTAGCTGGCAAGGAGCCTGCTGCCGTGATTGTTGAAATCATGAATAAAGATGGATCAATGGCAAGGCGCGCGGATTTGGAGAACTTTGCTCAAGAGCACGGTATGAAAATTGGTACGATAGCCGATCTAATTCATTACCGAATGTTGAATGAAACCACGGTTTTGAGGGTTGGCGAACAAATGCTGACGACGCAGTGTGGTGAGTTCCAGATGGTGATTTATGAGGATGAAATTCATCAGGAAGTCCATATTGCCTTGATCAAGGGTGAGATTGAACGTAACGAACCAACCCTGGTGCGGGTCACTCAAATAGAGGCTTTCCGCGATGTGTTAGGGGCAGAGCTGACGGGCCGCAAGAGTTGGTCTATTTTAGATTCGCTATCTCATATCGAGCAGGAAGGAAAAGGCGTTTTAGTTATTCTGGCGACCGATGACCCCTCCGCCGATATTCTTGCCCATGCCAGTATGTTGCGCAAAGAGGTTAGACGAGAGCAGGCCGTACGGCCCAAAGTATTAGGTGATTACAGTACGGTCGGAACGGGGTCTCAGATATTGAGAGACTTGGGTGTTGGTAAAATGAGGTTGCTTAGCCCACCAGTCAAATATACCGGCCTATCAGGTTTTGATCTTGAGGTGGTTGAGTATATCGATAGAGAATAAGAGCCGCAGTATTTAGGCCTATCGTCCGTTTCGATAGGCCTAAATACGTGGGCTTAGCTTAGTTCTTCGTATCCGGGTAGTGTTAGGAAGTCCACCAGCTGATCGGATGTCGTGATTGAGTCGAAAATTTCCGCGGCACGTTTAAATTTACCTTGCGACCAGCGATCTTCGCCCACTTCTTTTCTGACCTGATCCATTTCTTCATCGAGCAACTCCCGAAACAACGCCTTGGTGACCAGCTTGCCGTTGGCT
The DNA here is from genome assembly GCA_024234615.1 of Pseudomonadales bacterium. Lineage (NCBI taxonomy): Bacteria > Pseudomonadati > Pseudomonadota > Gammaproteobacteria > Pseudomonadales > Pseudomonadales bacterium. The sequence continues at coordinate 34,422 of JACKNY010000002.1, read as the reverse complement.
AAGGTTTTCTCGTTCTGAATCCACTGCCAGATAGAGGCGCGTGAGATTTCCGCCGTAGCGGCGTCTTCCATGAGTCCGTAAATAGGCACGCAGCCGTTACCGTTAATCCACGCCTCAATATATTGCAAAGCGATACGGATATTGATTCTCATCCCCTCTTCCGTGCGCCCGCCTTCCGAAGGCTCGAGTAGATCAGCGGCGGTAATTTCTTCGTCCTGTTCTCGCAAAATGTCGAGTTGGTTAGGTTTGCCAGCTGGAATGATTTGATCAAACACCTGCATCGCCGTGTCGGCTAAACCTGGGTGCGCAACCCAAGTACCGTCATGACCATTATTGGCTTCCAGTTGTTTGTCATTAATTACCTTGGCGATGACCTTTTGATTTTCTTCCGGGGACTTGGACGGAATAAAGGCAGCCATCCCGCCCATTGCCATGGCTCCGCGCTTGTGGCAGGTTTTAATCAACAGCCGTGAATAAGCACTGAGGAAGGGTTTGTCCATGGTGACAACCTGGCGGTCAGGTAATACGCGATCTCGGTGTTTTCGGAGTGTTTTAATATAAGAGAAGATGTAATCCCAACGGCCACAGTTTAATGCCACGATGTGGTCGCGAAGCTCATAAAGTATTTCTTCCATCTCGAAGACAGCAGGTATCGTTTCGATCAAAAAAGTGGCTTTAATCGCACCGACTTCCAGGTTGAAACGCTTTTCAGCATATTCGAACACATCATTCCACCAACGTGCTTCTAAGTGGCTTTGTAACTTGGGAATGTAATAATAAATACCAGTACCCTTTTCCAATCTCGTTTTAAAGTTGTGGAAAAAATAAAGACCAAAATCCATCAAACATCCTGGAATAGGCTGATCCTGGAAGGTGATATGTTTTTCCGGCAGATGTAAGCCTCGGGTTCTGGCAATCAGGACAACGTCCTGTTTATCTAATGAGTATTGTTTACCATTGTCGGGGTTGGTGTAGGCGATCGTACCCAAGTTAGCATCACGCAGGTTTATCTGGCCTTCTACGACATTCTCCCAGGTTGGGGAAAGCGAGTCTTCGAAGTCGGACATGTAGACTTTGACGTTGGCGTTCAAGGCATTGATGATCATTTTGCGGTCGGTCGGGCCGGTGATCTCCACGCGTCGATCTTGCAGGTCAGCCGGAATTCCCTTGATTTTCCAGTCGCCGTCACGAATATGCTTGGTTTGAGAAAGAAAATCAGGCAACCCTCCTGCATCGTAGTCTGCCTGTTTAGCCGTGCGGGTAGCAAGCAGCTGGTCGCGGCGAGCGCCAAATTCTTCCACTAGGTCTGACAGGAAGGCTAAAGCTTCAGACGAGAGAATTTCTGCATATTCTGGGGTGGTTTCCCCTAGCACCTTCAATGTATGTGTGTCGGTGACGGTATTCATTATTTAAGTCCTCAATCTTGCGTTGCACTAAGGAGTAGCGCGATTGGCAGAATGAATAATAGCAACTGGGCATGGGTGATTAAATATCAATATCATGGTTCAGATGAATATCGAATATTCATCGAGTCAATGAGATTTCCACTGGCTCGAATTGTACGGCCTAAATTGGGTGATTTATATCACACCAGGCCATTAATTGAGGAAGGTTTGATGAATTATTAGTTGCAAAGCGGGTAAGCGATAGTGTTTAATTACGTCGCATAGAGGGGCACGGAGTACGCCTCCAATATATACAACTAAATGAATATGGCCTGCCTCTGCTAGTGGTTAGTGTTTATATCATTGGCTGTTTAAATAAAAAATATATTATAAAAAGAAACGAAGTGGAATGAGTTAATCCTGATGATTGATTCTTTGCATTATGTTCAGTTGTTGTAATGACAATAAATCACTGTGTGCAATGACCCATTGTTTTATCTTCAATTTATATAAGCTTAAGTGAACGCAAATAGGAAAGGTGTATGAATAGTCATCCTTTGAAAACCGTATTGACCTCGGTGCTTGCTGCCGTTGTTTTTTCGTTGGGCGTTGTTGGCAGCAGCTATGCTGACCAGCTTGATGAAATCCACAAAATTAATAAAGACAGGACAAAAAAAGCGCAGGAATCGCAGGCAAGGGTTGATAAGCTCAATGATCAACGATTGACGTTGTTAGACGAGTATAAAGCTGTTAATAAGATAATTGATGGCCTGCGTGTTTATAACAGTCAATTGGAAAAGCAAATAGCCGCGCAGGAAAATCGGCTGCAAGAGCTTGAGGGGTCAATCCAGCAAGCCACTGTGATTAAGCGTCAAATTACGCCGCTGATGCACAGAATGGTTGATGGCCTGGATCAGTTTGTCAGTCTTGATGTCCCTTTCCACCAAAGTGAGCGTGAAGATCGTATACAGTTTATTAAGGATGCTCTGGACAATCCCGATATCCCTGATTCCGAGAAGTTCCGTCAAGTATTGGAAGGTTATCAGATCGAGAATGAGTACGGGCGCAAAATTGATTCTTATTCAGATACCGTGTCGATTGATGGCAACGAAGTCATTGTGAATGTGTTGCGAGTAGGAAGAATCGCGTTGGTGGCTCAGTCAAAAGATGGAAAAACTTCGCTGGCTTGGAATAATAATGAGCGTAAATGGGTCGAACTGGATGCTTCTTACCGTAACCCTGTTCGTGAAGGAATTCGAATTGCGAATAAGCAGGCCACTATCGATATTATGATGTTACCAATTGCCGCTCCGGAGAATGCCCAATGATTAAGTTTATGCGAAAAGGCACCCTGCTTAGCCTAGTATGTGGGTTAACTTTTGGACTGACCTTGTCTTCTAGCAGTTATGCAAATGATGCAGTTACCCTGGATGAACTATTAAATCGAGTAAAGCAGGGTACAGCTCAGGATAATAAAGAGCAGAATGCGCGGGAAGCGAAATTTGCACGTGAGAAACAAGAGCAGGCGAACCTGTTGGCGCAAGCAAAGAAAATTCGTGCACAAGAAGAAGCAAGAAGTGCAAAATTAGAAGCGGACTATGCCGCCAATGAAATCAAATTAGAGAATAAAAAGCAGCAGCTAACAGAGCGCTTGGGCGTACTTAAAGAATTATTTGGTACAGTGCAGGGTGTTGCGGGTGATTTAAGCTCAACGCTGAATTCTTCTTTAGTCAGTGCCCAATATCCAGGCCGTACTGAGTTTTTAGATGCGCTGATCAAAAAGATGGGTAGTAATACCCAGCTTGCTACCATCGAAGAGTTAGAACGCGTATGGTATTTGCTCCAGCAAGAAATGACGGAAACGGGCCGCGTAGCAAGATATACAACCACTGTCGTTTCTCCTCAGGGCGACCGACAAGAGAAAGAGGTCATACGCGTAGGAGCCTACAATATTGTATCTGATGGTAACTACCTACAGTACGATAAAGATACTGAGACACTTCTCGTGTTAGCGCGTCAACCTGCGGGGCGTTACACTTCAAATGCCGAAAAATTACAGAATGCAACGACTGGTTTTACGCAATTTGGGGTTGACCCAACTGGCCCCTCTGGTGGTTCCTACTTAGCGGCGTTGATTGATAGCCCTGACCTGATTGAGCGAATTCATCAGGGTCGCGAAGTGGGTTATATCATTATCGTCATTGGTATTATTGCGTTGTTAATTTCTTTCTGGCGTCTGCTGGCCTTGAGCGCTGTCGGTGCGAAAGTGAACTCACAGCTGAAGAATATATCTCAGCCTAATACCAACAACCCGCTGGGTCGTGTGTTGGCAGTAAACCAACAAAATGCTGGCGCAGATACTGAAACGCTTGAATTAAAGCTGCACGAGGCAGTACTGAAAGAAACACCTGCTCTCGAAAAATGGATTGGTTTCATCAAAATCACCTCGATGGTCGCCCCGCTTTTGGGTCTGCTGGGAACGGTGACCGGTATGATTCTGACCTTCCAGGCGCTGACAATTTTTGGTACTGGTGATCCGAAAGCGATGGCTGGAGGAATTTCAAGCGCCTTGGTAACCACTGTGTTAGGTCTGTGTGTTGCGATTCCTACTGTCTTTTTGCATGCACTGGTAAGCGGTCGCAGCAAGAAAATTATCCACATTATGGAAGAGCAATCAGCGGGTATTATTGCGGAACAATCTGAGCAAAATAGCTAGCTAGTTAACCAATAAACTTAGGAATCAAACTATGTTTTGGTTTTATGACATATACGATGCCCTCACTTCCTTTATGGATACAGGGGGCCCTGTACTCTGGTTTATTGCTTTGTTGCTTTTAGCCATGTGGAGCTTGGTGTTCGAGCGGGTCTGGTACTTCGGTGCCAGCCATCGAAAGCTCGTACAGCACGTTGTTAATGATTGGAATACCCGAGAGGATATCAAATCATGGCGTGCTCACCGAATTCGTGAAGCAATCATTTCCCGAGTTAATTTACAGGTCGATCAGAATCTTCGGCTGATTAAAACAATGGTGACTCTGTGTCCTTTGCTGGGACTGTTAGGTACTGTGACAGGTATGATCGAGGTATTTAATATCCTGGCAATTACCGGGGGCGGAGATGCGCGTTCAATGGCAAGTGGGGTTTCGAAAGCAACAATTCCAACAATGGCGGGCATGGTCGCCGCGCTGTCAGGAGTTTTTGCATCTACCTGGCTGGCGCGAAAAGCAGAACGTGAAAAAGAACTGATTCAAGATCAACTCACCATAGAGCATTGAGAGCAGACGAATGCGTAGACATAGTGCAAGAGCTGAAGAAGAACAGTCAATTGATCTAACGCCCATGTTGGACGTTGTGTTTATCATGCTGATCTTTTTTATCGTCACAGCCTCCTTTATTAAGGAGACTGGGATAGAAGTGAATAGGCCAGACGCCTTAACCGCAGAGTCTAAAAAAAATGCGAGTATTCTCGTTGCGGTTAATGCTAATAGCGAGATCTGGATTGATAAGCGCCGAATTGATGTGCGAGCGGTACGTTCAAACATTGAAAGGTTGCGTGCGGAAAATCCTGAAGGAGCAGTCGTGATTCAGGCCGATGAAAAAGCAACTGCCGAAACCGTTATTAAGGTAATGGATGCGGCCCGAGAAGCTGGTGTTTATGACGTATCGCTAGCGACAGAAGAGTAATTTCAGGAGAGCTTTATGGGTTCAGCAATTAAATACCCCGTAGCGATTCTGCTTGCAGCGGTTACAACGCTGGCGCTATTTTTTCTTATGCAAGCCTTAATTGCCATGGGCACAGGCCCAGTGGAAAAGGGTGAAACAAGAAAAATCGCAGATATACACATGCCTGAACGGGAACTTGAAGTAATTCAGGAAGAGAAAAAGCCTGAAAAGCCAGAAGAGCCTGAGCAGCCACCACCAGATCTTGCACCGCCACCAGTAGATATGTCGGCACCGGATGCTGGCGGTATATCGATGGCCCCGGTCAAGGTTAATGCCAATATTAATCTAGGTGGTATTGGTCTCGGAGCAAGCGATGGCGAATATTTACCAATCGTTAAAGTGGCGCCTATTTATCCTAGCCGTGCTTTATCACGCGGTATAGAAGGGTACGTTATTGTTGAGTTTACCGTAACTAAGTTAGGTACTGTGGCAGATCCTTTTGTAGTAGAGGCTTTCAGCGATAGTGGCAGCCCTACCACGATATTCAATTCTGCTGCAATAAAAGCCGCACTAAAATTTAAATATAAACCGAAAATTATTGATGGCGAACCAGTTGATGTGGCTGGTGTACAAAACAAAATTACGTTCAAAATTGATAAGTAGCAAATCTTCTATGAATGATCAGCTAATTACTCAGATGAGCTATGTATAGCGATTCTTAAAGCGGAAATAGAATTATGGCTTTAGCGACAACTTTTTTAAGAAAAATGCTGACTGCGACGGCAGGGGGTGTGGCGGCGATGGTGCTGATTGCACCAATTGCTGGTCAAATGGGTTTCGGGAAAGTTTTTGCAGATGACGAAAAGTCACAATATGCGGATCGAAAAACACGAAAAACACCTACGTTAAACCTTAAACTTCATGAGAAGTTGCAAGAAGCGCAGGCGGCGAATGAAGCTGGCGATAATGCCGGTGCTATAAATATCCTTAATGAACTGCGCGAACCTAAAAAATACGACAAGTACAATAGTTACGAGCGCGCCATGCTATGGAATTTTTACGCGTTTATCTATTATTCTCAGGAAAACTATCTTAAAACGATTGAAGCTTACGAAAATGTGCTTAAGCAACCGGATTTACCCGAGGCTTTGGGCGTAGGAACATTATACAGTCTCTCTCAGATTTATTTCGTCCAGGAGGATTACCGTAAAGCGGTTCAAACTCTAGAGAAGTGGTTTAAAGTTGCGGAAAATCCCGGCGCTAATGCGTATATATTGCTGGGGCAAGGTTATTACCAGCTTAAGGACTTTAATAAGGCAATTCCTGCGGTAGAGAAAGCGGTAGAGATTGCGCGAGAACGGGAAAAAGAAGTTAAGGAAAACTGGTATCTATTGCTGCGTGCAATGTACTACGAAAAAGAAGATTATAAAAAAACCTTCGAAATTCTAAGAACACTCACGCATGAGTATCCCAAGAAGGAATATTTCTCGCAATTGGCGGCCATGTATGGAGAGTTGAAGCAGGAGTTTAATCAGTACTCAACTGTCGCGGCAATGAATGATGCCAAATTGCTTACCAAAAATGCTGAACTGGTAACCTATGCACAATTTTTGATGCAGAATGATCGACCCTATCGTGCCGCGGTCATACTGGATAGTGGCATGAAAGAGAAGATCGTTGAAAAAACTGATCGCAACTATAAATTACTGGGTAATGCTTGGACTTTAGCGAAGGAAGATAAAAAAGCGATTCCGGCATTCGAGTCGGCGGCAAAATTATCTGATACTGGTGATATCTATGCGTCTTTAGCGCAGTCTTATCTCAATATAGAAGATTGGAATAAAGCGGCGGACGCGGTAAATAAAGCTTTCGATAAGGGCAAATTAAAACGTCCTGACACGGCTAATGTTGTGTTGGGTATGGCGCTCTTTAATTTAAATAAGTATGACGATGCCATAAAAGCTTTCGAAGTGGCGAAAAAAGATAAAAGAAGCGAAAAAATCGCCCGGCAATGGCTCCGCTATGTGAAAGGAGAAAGGGATCGGGCAAAATCGTTGGAAAGAGGGCTCAGTTAGAATTAGTGTCCCGTCCTAAAATACGTTGACGGTTTTGATTAAGCCGGTTGCCATTCGCAACCGGCTTTTTTATGCACTTCTTCTGGTGTTTTCATGCCAAGGCTCAAGTGCGGCCTCAATCGATTATAGGTGTCGATGGATTCTGCCACTAACACCCTTAGATCTTCAAACGTTTTACAGCGATAAAGTAAAAACTCCTGTTTTAAAATGCCGTTGACGCGTTCAGCCAATGCATTCTGATAACAATCATAACCATCCGTCATCGAAGGCTGAATATGATGCTTAATATCCACCATACCCTCAAGAACAAGGATACGAAGGCGCTCATCTTCCAGTTCTTTTTCCAGGCGTTTGATTTGTTGTGCGGGAGTTTCTTTGGATTGGCTCATGGGTAACTCAGTGGGGATTGACCAATCTAATTTACCATGTTTTCTAAGCCAAACCAGTACCGTGCTCCGCCCCTGGATACCGTAGGCCTTCTGAGCCTGTTTATAGGTCATTTCGCCTTTTTCTATCTGCTCAACCACCGCCAATTTAAAGCCCAGATTATAATCACGCTGAGTGCGTTTTCGACCGGAAGGGGGAGTATTAGTCATATTAAAGTCCTCAATGTGTAAACACATTTCAGGACGAGACAAAGATGGAAACAAATAAGGCCGGTAACTACCGGCCTTATTTGTTTATAGCGGGATTTCTAATTTCCGGAAAAGCTACAACCACTGGTGCAGGTCTCTTGAATGGTAACTTTGCTTAGTTCTGGTAAATGAGGCTTCAATCGGTGCCAAATCCACATTGCCAAATTCTCACTGGTGGGGTTTTCAAGACCCTCGATCTCGTTCAAGTAGTGGTGATCTAGCATCACATAGAGAGGATCGAAAGCTCGTTTGATATCTGTAAAATCCATTACCCAACCAGAGCTTTCTCCAACTTTACCACTCACAAAGATGATGGCTTTAAACGAATGCCCATGTAATCTACGGCATTTGTGTTGCTCTGGTACATTTGGTAAGTGATGAGCAGCCTCAAAGGTAAACTCTTTATATATTTCCATTGGCATGATTACTTTTAATAGGCGGATTAAGGGCTTTACATTTTAGCACCGAACGCTTTTGATAGTGATTCTTAAAAGCTAATCACGGTAGTTAAAAAAGTAAATTTTTTGCAAATTTATAACACTAAAACTTTATTTCTGAGCAGCCTTACTTTTTTATTATAAATGTTTGACTTAGCTACCGATTTCTATAAAATGCGCACTCTCAGCCGATTGGGTGGTTAGCTCAGCTGGGAGAGCATCTGCCTTACAAGCAGAGGGTCGGCGGTTCGATCCCGTCACCACCCACCATTTTAAAGTTAAGTGCGGACCGGTAGTTCAGCTGGTTAGAATGCCGGCCTGTCACGCCGGAGGTCGCGGGTTCGAGCCCCGTCCGGTCCGCCATTTAACTCTTTAATTCAATATCTTGGGGCCCATCATTGTGCCAAAATTGTGATTGGTCTATATCCAATTTAGAAGCAGGAGGAGTCATGCGTAATCTAAACACAATAGGTATCGATCTAGCAAAACGTATTGTACAGGTGTGTATTATCAACGGTCGTCACCAAAAGCCGCTGGTTAATAAGGCTATCAAGGCCAAAAACATGTTGGCGTATCTGGCCAATCAACCTATCAGTATCATCGCCATGGTGCAATATTGTGAAGCAGTACACCTTCCCACGGTATTAATATAACGAACCATCATAATTATTTTGCTTCATCAAATTTGTTGAATATAGCGGTAACTGCTTCCTTAATTAATGCTGATGGGTCTTCTCGGTCGGGTGTGAGAATTATTTTAGTAGCCCAACCGTGCCATACCGGTTGCTTGGTTTTACCATCGAAAATGTCCACACTCAATGTGCCTTCTGTGTACGTGCGATGCACAACATCCGTTTCGTAGTAATGCCAACCCCATGCACCGCTGTAAGGACTTGGATAGGAGGAAGCATTGATCTTTTCTCGCGTTCCAACCGTGAAAGACAGGACAAAATCAGCTGCGTGCTGATTCTCGGTAAAGACAAAGCCCTTAACGATCAATTCGTTCTTAATCGCTTCGGATATTTTTCGGAGGGTAAGAGGACTGACAGAAGATGACTCACCAACCCCAAGAATCAAGGGATTATCAGCAATCCAGCTGAAGGTTCGATAGTCCGTAAAGGATACAGATTCATCCTGATGGGAACCGGACTTGATGGTCGCGCAGCCACTAAGAAATAATCCAATTAACAGACAAGTGAATAGCCTTGGCGAGTAGAGTTTAATTAGGTTGGCAAACTTGTGCATTTGATGACTCCTCAATAATTCATTCGGTGATACGATCAATTTTAGTGATTGAAATGACAATCCTGATATAACTAAACATACTGGCAATCTGCAACTTACCGGCATCATGTAAACCCATAAAGTGTTGGTGTTTGAAGTTTCCTCCGGAACGCACTCCAAGTAAAGATTGTTCAACCATAGTTTCGGATATGCGTTACGCTTTTCTAATTGATCTGACCACTCCCCATTGCCTGATAAAAGGCAACGCTATTCGTCAGGCGCTTAGCTTGAGCCTCTATGGCGTCAAATTGTGTCTGTTGCGATTGCTGTTGTGCAATAAGCACATCAGAATAACTGGCCGCGCCGAGTGCATATCGACGTTGAGTTGAGTGTAGAGATTTTTGTGCACTGGCGTCTGCAGCAGCGAGTGCCACGAGTCTTTCGGAATCATTTTCAAGCGCACGTAATACATCGGCCACATTACGCAGCGAATCCAGCACAACGACCCGATAGTTTGCCGCCGCTGCATCAAAAGCGGCCAAAGCGGCTCGCTTTTCAGCCGGCAAACCTGGATTGAACAAGGGCTGTATCAATTGACTCACCAGGTTCCAGATTGCAGAGTCGCTGCCGAATAACGCACCGGTGGTTAGAGCCTGCGATCCTAGTTCGGCACTGAGATTGAGTTGAGGATATAACGTTGAGATCGCCACGGCGTATTCTGCATTGGCGACATGCAACAATGCTTCAGCACCCAAGATATCCGGCCTTGTGCGTACCAACTCGGACGGGACAACCAGTGGCAAATCAGATGGTAGGATGAAATCCTCCAGGGTGAAGGACGGCAATCCGGTTGCTGCCGGCGCCCGTCCCACCAAAACGGCCAGAAGATGCTCGTTTTGCTGGAGCTGATTGCGTAGCAGCGGTATGCTGGCGCGAGTCTGTTCCAACTGAGTTTGCAAAGCCAGTACATCGTCTGGTGCGGCCTGGCCAAGACGAACCCGTTCCTGGGTCAGGTCTAATTGTTCCTGCTGAGATCGCAGCGTATTTTTAATCGTTTTAATCTGCATTGAAAGCTTGGTCTGAGTAATGGCAGTGATGACGATATTTGCCGCCAATGTCAAACGCGCGCCTTGTAATTGGTATTGTTGATAGTCACTTCGGGCGGCCAAGGCTTCTAACGCACGCCGGTTGCCTCCGGCCAGATCAAGTGTGTATCGAACACCCACACCGGCGTCGAAGATACTGAATTCGCGTGCCTCACTGGGTTGTCCTAATACGCCGGGGTTAAAACGTTGACGCTGACTGCCCAGGCTGCCTTCAACCTGCGGGTAACGCGTAGCGCCGGATCTTGCTGCGTAAAGCTCTTGTGCCTGACGTAATGTTGCCTCGGCTGCATTCAGGGTGGGACTACTTTCAAAAGCTTCATTGATGAGCGCATTCAGTTTGGTGGAGCCCAGCTCACGCCACCAATACAGATCACTTTGCTTGCCCTCGACAATATGTTGTGATTCACCCAGCGCTGTCGGAGTCGAGGCTGTGTTCATCGGTATGGGTGTTGTCGTGTAATCAGCCACTGCAGGGGCAGCTGGAGGTTGGAAATTCGGCCCAACCGCGCAACCCATTAGCGAAATGCCAATGAAACCTGTTAACAGCGTATAGCTATTCTTTTTATTGTTGTTCATAAAAATACTCCTTGAAGGGCTTTCTGAAACGCTGATGGCAGGCGAGGCAACTGTTTTGTAAGGTTGCGAAAGTTAAGATGACGGCCTTACCATCCTGTTCCCTCGCGAACGCTTCCATTTCCTTTGCGGCTTGATGTGTGTTTGTGTCAAAAAGTTTGAATTTGCGCATATCAGCACCGGCAAAACTTAAAATACGCATTTTCTCTTTCAGTGGTGGCTGTGGATGGTCGGCAATCAGCGGTGCTGTTTTTGTCACTAGCGCCCAGTCCTCCCGGGAAATGGCATCGGTCACCGTTTGCATGTTTTTGCCCAATGCCTGCATGATTGTACGTAGCGCGAGCGGTTTGATTCCCGTATTTTCATCGGCCCATGTCGCGGCGCTGATGCTTACCATTGTTGCTGCGATCAAACCAAGCGCGACATTCCTGTTAAACATGTGTTGGTGTGTCATCTCGTCGGTCTCATTAGATAAAATTTCATTCAAAACTACGTCCTTCGCCGGCCTCTTCATAGGTCACGCCGTCGCGGATGTTATAAATCCGTTTGAACGTAGGAATAATCTTTTCATCGTGGGTAACCACAATAATGGCGGTCTGGAATTTTTCAGCCATATCATTCAATATCTTGATCACGGCCAGCGCACGTTCGCTATCAAGCGGGGCGGTCGGCTCATCGGCCAGGATGACGGGAGGGTGATTGACCAAACCACGGGCGATAGCCACTCGTTGCTGTTCTCCGCCGGAGAGCTGTGAGGGCATGGCATTGGCGCGGTGCGCTACATCAAGCGCCTGCAACAAATCGTTGGCGCGTTTGCGGGCGTCGGTGTTTGCTATCCCGGCTAACATCGACGGCAGTGCCACATTGTCGGTGACGTCAAGAAAAGGGATGAGATAGGGCGCCTGGAAAACAAAACCGATCCGGTCTCGCCGTAAAGCACGTAGGTCCTTGACCTTCCAGCCGTCGTTATAAATGATATCCTCTCCGAGTGTCATTCGTCCGGCGCTTGGCTCGATCACTGCACCCAAACATTTTAGCAGCGTGCTCTTGCCAGAACCCGAAGGACCGATCAGTCCAACGACTTCTCCTGGCGCAACCTGCATATCAACCTTCTTCAAAGCATCAACGGCAGTGTCCCCGCTACCGTAACGTTTGCTTACCCCTTGAATATCAATACCTTTTCCAGTCATGTCAGCCTCCTATCGCTTCAGCTGGATCGACTTTCAGGGCAGCACGTATAGCAACGAAGCTGGACAGCACACAGATCATAACAACCGCAATAAACCCGCTTACCGAATCGAGTGGCTCGAGCAGTATATATTTGGGGAAAAGCGGCGCACCAAAAGTAGCGGTAATTTTTCCTACGACAAATCCGATCAGCCCTAATGCAATCGCCTGCTGTAGAATCATGACGGCGATAGTTCGGTTTCTGGTGCCAATCAATTTCAACACCGCAATCTCACGAATTTTGCCGAGCGTCAGAGAGTAGATGATGAATGCGACGATGGCGGCGCTGACGATGGCGAGAATCACCAGGAACATGCCTATCTGCTTTGACGAGGTGGCAATTAATTTGCCGACCAGAATATTTTCCATCTGGCGACGGGTGTATACCGTCAAGCGCTTCCATTGGTCGATGGCTTGAGCTACTTGTTCAGGCTCATATCCCGTTTTGACCTGCACCAAAACCGCATTGACATAAGGATTGCTGCTTTGCGAGGTGATGACAGCGTCCAGTATTCCAGGCACTCCGGGACGGTTAAAGGCAGGGTTTTCAGCAGTACGACGACGTTGTTGTCTGATGGCGTCATTATCTTTGAGGAACTGCGCTTCCTGTGCATCCTTCAGGGGAATAAACACCATGGGGTCACCATTGGAAGAGACCATCCGTCGAGTGAGGCCAACCACCTTATACTGGTTGCGGCGTATCTGGAGACGGTCTCCGAGCTTAAAGCCGGTAGCAATATCAGCTACTGCTTCATAGTGACCTCGCGTTATCTGTCGACCGGCGACCAGGTGTGGAGGCCAGCCAGGCGTTCCGGGCTCCCCCGCAGTGATGCCTGTCACCATGGCCCGAACATCACGCTCGCCCTGGCGCACCTGCATGGTCAGGTAGGTAACGTTAGCGGCGCTTGCCACCCCGGGCATACCACGAATACTTCGCCACACATCATCGTAAATACTCGACGATTCAGCATAGGGCCCCAGGGTATCCCTCTGCACTACCCAGAGGTCAGCGCCACTGTTGTCAAGCAGTACCTTGGCGTCATCCACCATGCCGCGATAGACTCCCGCCATCGTCAGTGTCACGCCGATCAAAAGCCCTAAACCAATCCCGGTGAAAACAAATTTTCCCCAGGCATGCAGAATGTCGCGTCCGGCCAGACTAATCATGGCGCTGCGCTCCCCGCAAACCGCTCAACCACATGAATACGACTGCGAGTATTTAACGCTTTTTCGCTATATGCCACGACCTGATTGTCAGCGTTAAGACCTTCGCGTATCTGCACCTGCCCAATCAAATCAGATGTGCCGATGATGACTGGTGTAAAGCGTAACTTGCTCTCTGTAACCAGCCACACGCCTAACTTGCCATTTCTGCGCTGGATAGCGGCATTGGGGACAACCGGCCCGGATGACAGCGCTGGTAATTCAATCGTCACCTCTGCCAGTTCTCCCACCGGAGGCAGCGGATCTGGCAGTTGGTCGAATGTTACTTTGGCCAATATTTCCTCGGTCACCGCATCCGCTAATGGCTCTACCCGCAGAATATGCCCTGCTTGCGACGCACCAGTGCGAGATCGCAATACAATGCGGGCAGAAAGATTAGTGGCGAGACCTTGCGCATGAATCTGATCAAAACGTACATTGATCCACAAAGTGTTAGGGTCGATCAGCTCTACCACCGATTGACCTGCCACCACGGTGGTGCCTGGGTCAGCATCACGGGCAACAACCAGGCCATCAACGGACGCGATCAAATACAAATTATTGCGTTGCGCCTCCAAATGCGGGCACTGCTTAAAGTGACCGTTGTATCCGGTATGGCATGACCATTCATTCCGGTATTTGCTGACCAGTCCGCTGATTCTCAGTGACCAAAGATCTACAGGCTGATCATCATTTATGGCGATTAAAATCAAACATCATCTTTTCAGCTCTGAGCAGGTTCCTATCTTCCGGAAATGTTGCATAAACGATAGGATCAGATTCTTCATTGAGCTTCTCTAAATACCCAGGGTCGCCTACGGCCTTCGTAAGTTTTGAAACGTCACAGGCAATGATTCTATGTGACAAGGTATGTTTGTTGGCGTGACAGGCAGCTACAAAAGGCAGTAACTCTGACCAACCCTCCTTGAACCACTTTGTGCGAGCGATTAATGGCAAAATTCTGTAAAGATCAGCGATTGCCTGCACATGTTCTTTTGATGCTTTAGCGGCTTCACACCACCTGGCATTGGCAAGTAGTCCCATCAAACCGTAAAGGTCGCCTCTTCTTAATAACGCATGTGTATCGTGATCTGGTATCACGTCCCATTCCTGGTTGACCGTTAAGGAAGGAAATTTCCAGCATCGCTTTTGTTTGTGCTCAGAAGAGAGGAATGGCGCAGATAGCGCCTCTACTTCTTTAATGCTGAGCGGCACCTCATTTAATAGCTCAAAAATGGGTAGTATAAACAAGGCATCTGCATCAGGTACTGTTTCAGAGAGTTCGTCTGAAACGGCTAGCGCGGTGACTTTACTGACTTGAATATTGGTCATCCACCGTCTCACGATCCCCGTATTGTCCGTGTATTCCGCTGCTTCTGAGCTCCTGGTTTGGCGGTTAGTTTTTCTCGGATAGTTAGCTGGTTGAACGTAGGTGCGCCAAAATTCTTCCTCTGTTAACCCGGTTTCTCGTAAAAGCGTTTTGATCCACAGTTGTGTTCTCAGCAAATAGGCTGGATTTGCACGCGAAATTCTTCCGTTTCCAATTCCGAATAAGTTCTTAGCGAGTTCTTTAGGCATTGATCGTTTTTGCATGGGGGGTAATGTTAACGCATTTTTTATCGTCTTAACGTTACTTTGTGAGTTATGCCTGGTTTTGGTAGTTTTTTAGTTTCGTGCGCTGCGTTGAGTTGCGTGCAAATCTATGCCATTAAAATTCGGATAATTATTTAGAGGAAAAAGACAAAACGTTTTGTCTTTACCTCTTTTTCTGATCGGGGATGAGCTGTTGCGGTATCATCAGTGATGCTGTTAATAGGTATTGTTAATATCGCCAATCAGAAAGACCATCAAGGTATGGATGGCGAATTGTAATCTTTAATAACGATAAGGGGGGTGGCTTATGACCTAGAAAGCTCAGTGTTAGAAGAAACATTTACTGAGGCCGGAAAAGTAAAAAGGCCCTGAAGCTGACACTTCAAGACCCTTTTGGAATGGTCGATTACTGCACGACACTTCCAAGTATCTTTACTTTAACTCGCCCTGTCAAGCGTTGTGCAACAAGAATAGTTGCGCCAGGGTATCTCTTGCCTCTTATTTTAAAGCCAAAAACGGCCCATCCCAGATGGGTAGAGGCCGTTGTTGCCACAAACAAAGGTACTTGGTTTATGGATATTTTAAAACTACGGGAAGCCGTAAGGTTGTTGGGCTCTACGAATTTATCCCGGCGAGCGATAGGACGGCTGGTCCTCCTATCACACAACACCGTCAGCAAATATCAACACATTATGAATGAGGGAGGGCTCAGTTGGTCGGATATTACGAAACTATCGGATAAAGAGTTAGTAGAAACCTTTGGTGTTAAAAGGCTGCCGCGAGCTATTAAACGCCTTCCAGATTGGGTTCTTATCCACAACGAGATGAAAAAGAAGCATCAAACTTTAATAGAACTCTGGGAGAAATATCGTAGTGAGAACTCAAAGGATGCCTACGCTTATTCCCAGTTCTGCTTTCATTATCAACGTTACGTTTCTAGGTTGGATCTGACCATGCGACAGACTCACTTGGCAGGCGAGTGTGTCTTTGTTGATTACGCCGGCACATTGATTCCATGGACGGATATAGAAACCGGGAAGGTGTATTGGGCTCAAATATTTGTTGGTGTCCTGGGATGTTCGAACTACACCTTTGCTTGGGCGTGCCGCAGCCAAAAGATTGGGTGCTGGATCGAGGCGCATAATCAAATGTACGCCTTTTTTGGTGGCGTGCCGCAGGTGGTGGTGCCGGATAATCTTAAATCTGCGGTAATTTCGCCAGGTGCAATACCTGTCATCAATCGAACTTACCTGGAATTATCCCGGCATTATGACTGCGTGATTTCGCCAGCACGAGTGAGGAAACCACAAGATAAATCGAAGGCAGAACTGGGCGTCCTTTTAGTTTCCAGATGGATAACTGTGCCTTTAAGGCGGCGTAAATTTTTTAGTATTAACGAAATCAATGATGCCATCACCGAGCTTTTGCCGAAATTGAATCAGCGGCCTTTCAAGCGGTTGCCGGGCAATCGGCAATCGCGGTTTGAGGCCCTTGATCAGTCCATGCTGAAACCGCTGCCCGCAAAGCCGTTCGAACACGCTGAGTGGATTGCGCCGCAAAAAGTGGGGCCGGACTACCATGTGTATTTAAAAGGCCATGCCTATTCAGTGCCTTTTCGCTTGGTTACGGAGAAGGTTGAAGCACGCGTGACCGGGAAAACCGTCGAAATTATCTATCAAAACCAGCGTGTCGCCAGTCATGTTCGCAATTTTGAGCAAGGCGGGTGTACCACTGACCCCAGTCACCGTCCTGCAAAACATCAGGCTTACGCAGAGCAGACCAAGGAGAATTTTTTGCGGTGGGCCGAAATGCTTGGACCTACAGTGATTAAAGCAGTTACGGCCCAATTTGCCAGTAAGCCGGAGTATTCCTTAGTGGCGCAAAAAGCCTGTTCTCAGCTTAAAAAGCTGGCGCGCATTTATGGTGAAGAACGTCTCGAAGCGGCTTGTATTAGGGCGGAAGCTATTAATTCACTGACGGTCAAAAGTATTCGTTCCATTCTACAGCGACGGTTGGATGAAAAGCGGAATGAACATGAACTGCCTATTCAAACTCAACTGCCGTTGCATGCGAATGTACGCGGCCCTGACTACTACCAAACAGGAGCGCACTAACATGTTGATTGAGCAGACTATAGAGCAGTTACATCAGTTAAAACTGAAGGCAATGGCATCGGCGCTGGAGATGCAGCTGGATTCTAGCACGCATCAGGGGTTGGGCTTTGAGGAGCGTCTTGGATTATTGGTTGATGCAGAGCTTCACGACCGCGATCAGCGCCGTCTGGATCGGTTGCTACGTGCGGCAAAACTCAAGCAAGCTTCCGCTTGTATTGAGGACGTAAACTATACGGCCAACCGCGGATTGGAACGGCCGATCGTCGCATCGCTCTCTACGAGCCATTGGGTTGAAAAATCCCAGCATGTCTTACTGACAGGGCCAACGGGTGTGGGTAAAACCTGGATTGCCTGTGCGCTGGCCCAGCAAGCTCTGCGCAAGGGGCTTTCAGTTGTGTATCGGCGCCTAGTTCGGCTGTTGGAGGAACTTGAAGCGGCCAGAGGGGATGGCACGTTGCCCAAGCTTAGGGCTCAGTTGGCCCGATTCAGGTTAATCGTTCTTGATGATTGGGCAATTACTCCGCTAACAGCGCGTAACCGGCAAGATTTGATGGAACTGGTGGAAGATCGCAACGGCGCTGGGTCGCTACTGATTACTTCCCAATTACCAGTCAGCCAATGGCACGATTACCTTGGGGATCCTACGCTGGCGGACGCTATCCTGGATCGCCTGGTGCACAGAGCGCATCGAATCGAGTTACATGGAGACTCCATGCGTAAACTACAATCCCCTGCCAGGGAGGAAGGTTAAATGATACCTGTATTTCCAACAGCCAATTACCATCATGCCGCGGCCACCTATGATCCTCGCTGGTTGGGCCGTATGAACTTTCCTGATCCAGCGATTGATAGTCCTACCAGTCAAACGCTGGTAAACCAGATGTTTGACTATTACCAAGATGCATTGGGTGCTCGTTCTAGAGCGTTTGAATATCTTGAGCAACATGGAATTAACGATCTCTGTTTACTTAAAGAAATGGGTGTGGGCTTTGTTGATCGAACCTTGGGTAAGCAATTGCCCTCGGGGCAATCTACGGAGGGGGCATCGATACGCGGTAACCTGCAGCGCTTGGGTTTGCTGGTTGGCAGCGGCGGTGAGTTTTTTCGTGGGGCGTTGGTATTCCCCAATAAAAAGGCCAACGGCGATATCACGGAGGCTTTCGGTCAACGGATTACGCCGCGGTTAAGATCAGGAACGCCTTATCAGCTGTATTGGTCGGTTACGCCCGCTGGTTTCTTTAATTCGTCGGCGTTGACGGATAATCGAAAGATCATTCTCTGTCAGACTCCTCTGGATTTGCTAACGCTACGTTGTGCTGGTTTTAACAATGTCGTCTCGACGTTGGGTACTCGTAACTTTGGTGTCGAGCATCTATTGGCAATGGAAACGACGGATGTCAGTGAAGTTTGTATTGCGTTTGATAATACGCCTGAAGCCAACATCGCGGCCTGCTTAGTTGCCCAGGTACTATCGGCCAGCGATATTGCCTGTTGTCGCGCAACACTACCGCCTGGTATGAGCGTCAACGAGTGCCTTGTCGCCTATGGAGCCGCGATGTTGTCATCCGTTATTTTGGGCGCCAAAACGCTGGTGCAGACCTATGAACGTATGCAGGAGAATTTTCGATGCGATTAAATCAATATAAACCAAGAGCACTTTCCGCCTGTGTGGACTTTTATCTGGAGGACTGTCTGGTAAAAGGGTTGTCACCCAGAACCGTTGAAGGTAAATGTAGTGCGTTGAAGGCGTTTGCCCGATGGGCATTGTCTGAGGACTTAAGACGCCTCCAGGATATTGGTCTCGAAGAGATTGAAGCCTATCAAGCGTATTTGTTTCGTTATCGCCAACCCTACAACCATAAACCGTTGTTTAAGGCTACGATACGCAATCGCCTGACGGCAGTAAAAGTCATGTTTCATCGGCTGCATCGGCGGGGCGTCATTAAGGAAAATGGGTTAGCCCTGATGGAGCTGCCAAAGGTGCCACGGCAATTGCCCAGGGGTTACCTTGATTTGTCAGAGATTGAATCGGCGCTGAACCAATCGTTGTTGCACAATTATAAGGGGCTAAGGGATCGGGCAATTCTGGCTGTGTACTATGCTACGGGCATTCGACGTATGGAATTGGCTAACTTAGCGATTAATGATGTTAATTTAAAAGCTGGTATTTTGACAGTCAACGCAGGCAAAGGAGAGAAAGATCGACGGGTGCCAGTCGCGCAATCCGCCTGTGTGTGGATTAGGCTATATCTCCTGCATGTTCGGCCTCGGCTACAACAGCTGTACTCTGGTACTGCCTTGTTTATCGATGATCATGGACGGCAGTTTCGTGAGCATCAGTTAACCCGTATTGTTTCCAAATACGTCCGCCGTGCAGGTATTAGTAAACCGGGAGCCTGTAATTTATTCCGGCATTCCACCGCGACGCTAATGCATGAAAACGGTGCCGATATTCGCCATGTTCAGGAAATGCTCGGCCATGCGGATATCTCAACAACTCAGGTGTATACCCATGTCACCATCAATAAGCTGCGAGAAGTGTATAACAAAACACACCCGGCAGCGCAAAATCCGACGACGGGGTTTGAACAATGAATATTCAAGAGGTATTTGAGCAATTGGCCTCCATTTTTGATGATGACGGAACCCCTTGCGATTATGGCTGCGGGGAGAATGCGGTCAATGACATGATCCAATATGTAAAGACTGAATTAGCGCCCTTGCCTTATTGCGTGGTTGAGGATTGGATTTGGATCGATATTAGCGTGCCTCGCAAGGTTCAAGAGCTATTCATGGAGCAAGGGGTGCAACCTTCAGTGATTTATGCCCGGACAGTGGTTGATGATGAAATTGAACGAGGCTTTCCCAACCTAAGGACCTCACCGTTCGTAGCGCTGCACAGAAGCTGTATTTTTCAGACGCGCAATACCGCATATATTCTCTGTGGTGCCGGACAACGAACGGTAATGGATGCTAAGGTATACGCGATGGTTGAATGGTAAAGATGAGGAGCGCAATAAAGCATGAGTCGTTGGTGTTACCGATGAACTGTTAATAAGCGGGCTTCGCTGGTTTTGTGGTATTGATCCAGATAAGTTGACCATGGATGGTCAACGACCACAAATGGATGTGTCGCATTGCTTTGGCTTTAACCTATGATGGTATGTGAAAGTATTATTTACTGACATAAAATGCTTTGTAAGTATTGATATAGTTGGGATATAATGTAATCACATAAATGGTAATAAGTCAGGAATACGTCCTAAATGTCTGCTTCAAAGAAAATCTCCAACAGGGTAAATCGCATGCAACGCGGCATTCCCTTTTCGATTACAGGGTTTTATTCTTTGGGTAGTCGTGCATCTGTGCAAAAGTCACTCAGTCGCCTAGCTCAGGAAGGCGTTGTTGAGCGCGTATCCAAAGGGTTTTACGTGCGCCCGAAACCCCTACCTAGCATGCCGTCAATCAAGACAACTGCCAGCGCTGAGCAAGTCGCCAGAGCTTGGGCTAAAGAGAATGGATATAAGTTAGTTATTCAGGGGCAGGAGTCAGCGTATCGGCTAGGCTTGCAGACGCAGGCGCCCATGAAAACCATTTTATGGAGTAATGGCCCTTCTCGACAGTTTAAGGTGGGTAATGACGTCGTCGAAATCCGCCATATTACGAAACAGAAGCTTCGGTGGGAAAAATCCCCTGAGGGAGAACTGTTGAGGGGGTTGCTGGTAACGCCACCGGAATCAGTTGAGGTCTCCGGGCTCAGAAAAGCTTTCCAGAGATTGTCGCTTTCCCCGCCTGAAACGAAGGAAGCTGTCAGAAAGTTATGCGCATTGCCACAGATGAGCGCTTGGCAAAATAAGCTTCACCAGGTGGAGCAAGTTGCTTAATGCATATCCTGGGTTTCTATCAAGATCCCGGTAAGCACGAAGAACTGAGGCAGCTTTTGACGCTTGGTGCGCAAAAGCATCCACAAGGCCTTCCCGCTAATTTTCTCGAAAAAGACCTATGGGTCACTGAAATCCTGCGCCTGTTGTACGATGAGAAACTGATGGGGGAATTTGCGATTGCCTTTAAGGGTGGAACGGCACTTAGTAAATGTTGGAAAGCCATTGATCGATTTTCTGAAGATAGTGTGCCACGAAGCATGGAGGAAGTGATGAGCTAAAGAATCACAACCGAAGTGTGTAACTGTGGATGAGATGAGGGAAGGCCCCTCGCAACCAAGGGATAGGCTGGGTTGCAAACTACCATAAGCGGCTGTGATAAAGAGTCATGGTCGTGAGCGTTATGGAAAAGGCATGGCATGACCATGTTAAGTACGTGTTCGAGGAGACGAGCGTAAGCGAATCACCGTTGAAGCATCGAAAGAAAGAGATGACATCAGAACAGGGAACTGTCTTCGCCCTGGAAAAGTTTGAGCGTGACCTATAAATGACGGCTCAAGCGGTGTCCGGTGTAAAGGTGGCGTGACCCGAATACAGGCTCATCCATGGAACGTGGGAACCTGGACTTCCATGCAAAGAGAAAAGCACAAGTGGAGCCCCCACGAGGCGAAATATCGATGGGAAGTTCAGGGGCGGAAGAACCCGTAGTAGTGGTGAATGGCTTGTAATGAGCCTGGAGCGAAGGGGTTCAATTGTTTCGTTGTTAAATTTTGCCAACTAGGAATAGGATGAGCTCAGTTATAACAACAAGGCCGTTTGAGATAACCAAGCGAATGGTCTGGGATGCGTATAAACGAGTTTGCGCTAAGGGAGGAGCCGCTGGCATCGATGACCAGACGATCGAGGAGTTCAATCGGAATGCGCCACGCAATCTGTATAAACTCTGGAATCGCATGGCATCGGGGACGTATTTCCCGCCAGCCGTCAAACGTGTTACCAACAATGCAAAACTGACCCACTCCAACAATTGAAATCTGATCCACTTGTTTTCACTATGGTGCCTTTTCGGAGGCACTTTGATCACAAAAGAAGAACTTATGAAAATTCAGATTTTGCATCAACAAGGCCTTTCACAACGCGCTATTGCCAAGCAGTTGGGCATATCGCGTAACACGGTTAAGCGTTATCTTCGTGCCAAAATAGATACCCCTGTCTATTCAACTCGTGCAAAACGCGGTTCGTTACTTGATCCTTTTAAGTCATTTTTACACTCACGTATTGCACAGGCCAAGCCGGTACATCTCTCTGGTGAGGTATTATTCCGCGAACTGAAAGAACTTGGTTATACAGGTAGCTTGTCGTTAATGCGCCAGTACTTGTATCAATACCGCGGCAAACCCACCCCGGAGCCGGTTGTGCGGTTTGAAACCGAAGTCGGCAAACAAATGCAGGTGGACTGGGGGCAAATGCGTGGTGGCAAACACCCCATCCATGCTTTCATCGCTGTCCTTGGCTATAGCCGGGCAATGATGGTGGTATTCACCGATAACATGCGCTACGGCACGCTGGAGCAATGCCATCGCCTGACCTTTGATTACTTCCAGGGCATTCCACGTGAAGTCTGGTACGACAATATGAAAACCGTGGTGGTTGAACGTGACGCTTATGGTGAAGGCGAGCATAAGCTCAATCAGGCGTTTTACCAGTTTGCCAAAAGCATGGGTTTTATCCCAAAACTGTGTCACACCTATCGACCTCAGACCAAGGGCAAGGTTGAGCGAATGGTGCGCTATGTGCGGGATAACTTCTTCCGACCCCTGAATACCAAACTGATGGCGTTTGGCCAGACATTGGACATAGACACTGCCAATGAGTACGTAGCACTTTGGCTTGAAACAGTGGCCCATCAACGCATCCATGACACCACCAAACAAAAGCCTGCTGAGCGACTGGTGGAGGAACGGAAGGTCTTGCAGGCATTGCCGCCTCAAATATTGCCCGTGGCACCTTCATTGCTTGGCAAGAGTTCATTGCCTTCGTTAGGCGTGTTAAGCCAGCAGCCACTGCATCATGATTTGAGCATCTATGACCAACTGATGGAGGCCCTATGAATCTGCAATTATCGCGCATTGGCGAGCTCACATCAGCACTACAACTGCCAGGCATTGACGCCAATGCCTGTGATTTAGCTCAGCAAGCGGCGAAAGAAGAGTGGGATTATCTGACCTTCCTCGAGCAGGTTCTCCAGTGTGAAAAGCGCGCACGCCATCAGCGAAAGCAGCATATGTTTACCCGAATGGCCGGCTTCCCGGCGTTAAAAACGCTGGAGGCGTTTGATTACGCCTTCGCCACTGGCGTACCGAAAAAGCAGGTAACGGAATTAGCCTCGCTGTCCTTCATTGAGCGGCAAGAAAACGTCGTGATGCTTGGGCCATCCGGGGTAGGAAAAACCCATATTGCTGTAGCACTGGGCTACAAAGCCGTTCAGGCTGGTATCAAGACCCGCTTTATCAGTGCGTCCGATTTAATCCTGCAACTGGCCACAGCGCAGCGGCAGGACAACTATAAACAAGTGATGCAGCGCTCAGTCGTCGCCCCCAGACTTCTTATCATTGATGAAATAGGGTATCTGCCCTTCAGCGCACATGAGGCCAAATTACTGTTTGACGTGATTGCTAAACGATATGAAAAGGGCTCAGTTATTCTAACCAGCAACTTGCCATTCGGTCAGTGGGGACAGGTGTTTGCTAACGATACTGCACTCACTTCTGCCATGTTAGACCGGGTTTTACACCACTCGCATATCATACAAATCAAAGGAGAAAGTTATCGGATCAAAGAAAAGAAACAAGCCGGATTAATGGATAAACCCAAGGAGTAGTGGATCACTTTTAGATTGTTGCTGTGGATCACTTTTAGACTGTTGTTGACAAAACGGGTGGAAATACCCAAGGCGGATGGAGGTGTACGGCCATTAGGAGTGCCGACGGTATCGGATCGAATCGCGCAAACGGTTGTGAAAATGGCCTTCGAGCCGGAAATAGAACCTTATTTCCACGAAGACTCGTATGGCTATCGCCCTAACAAATCGGCACACCAGGCAGTAGGCAGGGCACGGCAGCGATGCTGGCGCAATGACTTCGTTCTGGACGTCGATATCAAGGGGTTCTTCGATAACATCGATCACGACCTGCTGATGAAGGCAGTGCATAAGCACACCCAAAACCCTTGGGTACGGTTATACATACAAAGATGGTTAACCGCTCCAGTTCAGCATGAAGATGGACGTTTGGAGGAGCGGAGCAAGGGTACGCCGCAAGGGGGGGTTGTCAGTCCCCTGTTGGCAAATCTTTACCTGCACTATGCATTTGATCAATGGATGACAAGGACTTATCCGCGCGTACTGTTCGAGCGGTACGCTGATGATATTGTTATTCATCTCAAGAGTGAGGCTCAGGCCAAGGCGTTGAGGCAACATCTCGAAGCAAGAATGGCAGAATGCCGCTTAGAACTTCATCCGATCAAGACGAAGATCGTCTATTGCAAGGATGCGGATCGCAAGGGGCGCTATCCAAATATCAGTTTCAAATTCCTCGGGTTTGAGTTCAGACCGAGGGGGGCAAGGAACCGATACGGAAAGCTGTTCTGCAATTTCCTCCCGGCAGTCAGCCGGGATGCGCTGACTGCGATGAAAAGAACGGTCAGGGCGTGGAGATTGAAATGGTGTTGCGAGAAAAGCATAGAAGACCTATCGAGGATGTTTAATCCAATCGCACAGGGGTGGATTCAGTATTACAGCAAGTACTACAAATCTGCCTTATTTTCCCTGGCTGAGCATATTAACCGGCATCTGGGAAAATGGGTGGCGAATAAGTACAAGACGTTCAGACGCAAACCGCGGCGGGCAATACATGCCTTGGGCAAGATGGCCCGCCGGAAGACCAAGCTGTTCGCACATTGGAATATTCTCGGTTACTTACCGGCTGATGGAGCAAGGAGAGCCGTATGACGGGAGACTGTCACGTACGGTTCGGAGAGCGGCTGGCGGGGAAGTTCCGCTGGCCGACTCACCTAGACCTGTCAATTCATTGGGCAGACCTAGCAAGAGAAGGTGACGAGCAAGTTGCTTGGGATAAATCAATTCAGAGTCGGCAGCAGAGAAAAAAATTTCGTAAGAGGCAAGAAGTGCTGCTGGGGCAATGGTCAGTAGATTTTGTTGATCGCCTCAACCAGCGCTTGGTCGACTACAGTATTGAAGGCTTGTTTGCCGAGCTTGATCCTGATTCCAATGGTGAAAAGGTTGATGTTCACTTTCCAAGAGTAACGTCGGGCATCAATGATTATCAGTTGGATCATGTGCTTTTGGAGTTTGGTGGGCGCAACCGAGGTAAACCAACGGTCCAGCACTCGATTGGCTGCTATATTGCGGATGTGTCGGAGTTTGGCGAGCTGATTTGTCCACGGGCCACTGTTCAAGCTTTTGATCCAGCATATATCTTATGGGAAAAACTGACAGCCCTGCACCAGTTTTCAACGATGACCCGAGAACCCGTGGCATATCGGCTGGCTAGACACTGGTACGATGTTGATTGCTTGTTGCGGCATGCAATTGTGGATCCTCTGAGTAGTCTAGAAGCCATGGCCGATGTTGTCGAAATGAAAAAGCAGCGTTGGTCAGAGGTTGGTGTTGATTATGAGTCCGTGCTGAGGGGAGATATTCGACTAGTA
Source organism: Pseudomonadales bacterium (assembly GCA_024234615.1). Classification (NCBI taxonomy): domain Bacteria; kingdom Pseudomonadati; phylum Pseudomonadota; class Gammaproteobacteria; order Pseudomonadales; species Pseudomonadales bacterium. The sequence goes on along the minus strand of JACKNY010000002.1, from coordinate 8,578 downwards.
CCTGACGCTGAGCGCTTATCTAGCATTACAAAAGACCATCAAGCTGCAGTTAAAGGCGGGATGTTTTACAGTCCTCCGGATAAATTCGATGTTATCATTGATCGAATTCTTGTGGCTCAAGAACAAATCAACCAAAGTTTAGCTGCCAAATAATCACCTGAAAGGAGGAATTAAGCAGAAAGTAATTCTGCAACCATAGATTCTTCGCATTCATATGAATGGACGGATTTATGATCCGCATATTGCCAGGTTTGTGCAGGCGGATCCGTTTGTGCAGGCGCCATCTGATTTGCAGATGTTGAATCGGTATAGCTATGTGCGCAACAACCCCCTTAATGCGACGGATCCGAGTGGGTTTATTATTCCGCTTATCGCTGGGATCGCTGCATACGCCATAACCACAGATCTTGTTATTACAGCGATTGTGGTAGGCCTAGCAACGTTTACTCAAGCATTGGTACAGGGAGCGGATTTTGGACAAGCATTTATTGCCGGTATATCAGCGGCTGCTTTAACCTTTGCTGGTGGTCATTTCTTCCCTGGAGTAGAGGCGACCCTCGGTCAATTCGCGCTCTATGGTGCGAAAATGGGGGTTATCGGAGGTATCACCAGTGTGTTGCAGGGCGGCAAGTTTGGTCATGGGTTTATTTCAGCAGGGCTTGGTGCCGCCGTTGGAGGGCCGATAGGAGGTAAAATTGGTGGTGCAATTGGCTCTAAAGTGGCTGGTCGTGTCATTGCTAGTGCGGTTGTTGGGGGAACGGTTTCGGAACTGACGGGTGGCAAGTTTGCCAATGGGGCTGCGACTGGGGCATTTGCGTCGCTTGCAAATGAGGGGGCTATATCATATGCCAATGCCCATAAAGCTCCTCAGTTAAACTTACCTGAGTTTTCGGTAACACCCGGATCACCTAAAATGGGTGCAGATTTAACAACCGGGGAAGTGGAGCTGGTAGCATTAGATTTATCTGCTCCATATGAAGGAGAGACTTTTAATAAGGTGGCACCGGTGTCAACATTAGCGGCGGGAGAGCTTAATATAGACTGGTCAGCTGTGGGGCCAACCAATGTATTTGACGTGCCGTATTTGAATGTGGATACGGGCTATGGACCTTCCAAGCAGGATGCTTTGTGGGGTGCTGCAAATATTGCTCACCAGCAATTAGAAAATGCTATAGCTGCCGTAATCACGTTACCTATTGTCATTGGAGGGGCAGCTGCTGCTGGAGGAACAGCTTTGGGTGGTAGCCTTATCGGTATGACTCTCCATTCTGCGCCGAGACTATATTCGGGAGAGGGGATTACTGCAACTGGATTAGCAATATCCGGGACGGTCGGTGCTTTAAATAGCCTTGCAGGTGCTCGGGCAACTAGCTTTGCGTCTACAGGGCTTGTGGGAGCGCCTACATACCAGAGGTTAATCGTAAGTGGCAGCATTAGAGCTGGTGGAATTGGGCAGTCTATATCAGTAAATCAAGCTGCAGGTGCGGCCTTTGGGTATTAACGAGTCATGATTGATTTTTTTGAAATATTAATGGCTTTTTTAGCGGGAAGTATATCTGAGCATGTTAAGTCTAAAAAAATATCTCGGTTTAAGGTGTTTCTAACGGGATTTTTTTTTACCTCTGTTGGCGCAGTGCTTGTCTGTATACCTGTATGGCTAAGGGGAGACGGAGTACAGGAACGTGTGCCTATGGTTGTAGGATTAATATTGGTAGCGTCTATCGCTGTTGGTTTAACAATGGTTTCACAAGTAGATGATTGACCAGGAATTTTAGCGTTGTTTGGGGTCATATATGGATGTCGATGATCGCCCTAAGGCGGCGAGGCGGGGTCAGGTCTTGCCCCGTGCCTTGCACGACTTCCAATAGCGGGCTAATCTGAACAAGTATTCAAGCATATGATGACAAGGAGAGTTGTCGATGGCTAGACCGCTTAGGCTGGAGTTTTGCGGTGCGCTTTATCATGTCACTGCACGCGGGAACCGAAGGGAAGATATTTACGAAACACCTCAGGATAGGACACAGTTCCTTTGAGGGGTCAGGGTCAGGTCTTGCCCCGTGCCTTGCACGACTTCCAATAGCGGGCTAATCTGAACAAGTATTCAAGCATATGATGACAAGGAGAGTTGTCGATGGCTAGACCGCTTAGGCTGGAGTTTTGCGGTGCGCTTTATCATGTCACTGCACGCGGGAACCGAACAAGCACGGGGTCAGGTCTTGCCCCGTGCCCGTTAAAGCCGGCCGCGTATTATACTCCTCTACCGTGGCCAGATTCCGCTCAATCTCATACCATAGCGCCTGGTTGATCTGCTGCAGCATGCGCTGCAATCCCCACTGGGCGTCCTGGCTCATGTTATCCAGTCGGCCGTGGGCAATAAAATCCACCAGACAGACGACCTGCAGCGTATTGGCCAGGGTATCGCGGGGCTTGTCCGGATGCACTAAAAAGGGCTCGGGGATAGTCGGTGAGGGGTGAGTTGGTTTAGTATTGCCGTTAGTCATAGTAACCTCCATGTAGGTTAGTGTGATTAGCTGGCCTGGGGTGTGACTGCACCCTGGGTCAGCGCTTATGGAATCAATATCCTCTTTACTGTTCCCCTTATGCTCTGGAAATAAACGCATCAATAGTACGGAACAGAGCATCCTGGTCGCGCTTGGGTAATGAATCAATCGCTTGTAGCCGTCTGCTTAATCGCCGGTTCTTAGGGCCATCCCCTTTAGCGGTGGCTTTAATGCCCAGTATCTCATCGGCAGAGACGCCGAGTACCTCACTGATTTGTACAATCAGCTCGCCATGCAAACGTAATTTGCCTCGCTCATAGTCTGACGCCATCGGTTGGGAAATTCCCAGCGCCTCGGCCAGCTCTGCCTGGGTAATGCCTTTCTCTTTGCGCAGTTGCGCCAGCCGCGCACCAATCTCAGCAGCTAATTTATCGTGCTGTGCCACAGGTTGTTCTCCAAGCCAGTGATTAACAGCTTGAAGTATATCCCCGGTTTTTAGGTGTCCTTGTGTTGACATGGGTTAGTCCTGTGAGTCAATATAAGATAATCTTATATTTATTGTTCCGGTCTGGCAACTGGAAATTACCCTGAAAAAAGTGTGGTGAGGGTATTGACAGGTTTTTAGCCAAACCCCGATTGAGGAGATAAACATGGCGCGACTCCCGGCAGAGCAGCTCGCACGCATTAAATCGGAGGTCTCCCTGTTGCGGTTGGTGGAGGGCGAGGGTTACGAGGTTACCCGTCAGGGCAAGGATTATGTGATTCGCTGCCCCTTCCATGAAGAGGACACCCCGAGCCTGATCATCAGTCCTAAAAGTAACCTGTTCCACTGCTTCGGCTGCGAAGCGGCGGGTAGCGTGATCGATTGGGTGATGCAAACCCAAAATATCAGCTTCCGCCATGCGGTGGAAATTTTACAACAGAGCAACCCCTCCTTAGCTGCTCAGCCAGTTCCGGCAAAACACACTGTTAAACCAAAACTGGACGCTTTACCTCTAAATCAGGACGACCAGGCGTTACTGCACCAGGTGGCGGACTATTACCATGAGACTTTATTGCAAAGTCCGGAAGCGCTGGCCTATCTGGAAAAACGGGGTCTGCACGATCCGGAACTGATCAAGCGGTTTAAGCTGGGCTATGCCAACCGTACCCTGGGCTATCGGTTACCCCCGAAACGCACCAAGGCGGGGGATGCCTTGCGGGGTCAGCTCACCAAAATCGGGTTGTACCGGGAAAGCGGGCATGAGCACTTTAACGGCTCGGTCGTCGTTCCCATTCTGGATGAGCAGGGCAATGTCGTCGAAGCCTATGGCCGCAAAACCCGCGACGATCTGCGCAAGGGCACCCCGAAACATCTGTATCTGCCGGGGCCTCATGCCGGGGTGTGGAATACGCAAGGGTTGGAGAACCAGAAAGAGGTTATCTTATGCGAAGCACTGATCGACGCCATGACCTTCTGGTGTGCTGGGTACAAGAATGTCACGGCCAGTTACGGCACTGGCGGTTTTACCGATCACCATTTAGCCGCCTTTAAGCAGTACGGTATCGAGCGGGTGCTGATAGCCTATGATCGGGATGAGTCCGGCAATCAGGCCGCTGAAAAGCTGGCCAAACAGCTACAGCAGGCAGGCTTTGACTGTTACCGGCTGAACTTCCCGAAAGGGATGGATGCCAACGCCTACGCTTGTGAAGTGCAACCGGCTTCGAAAAGCCTGGGGGTTGTTATACGCTCTGCTGAATGGATGGGGAAAGGTGTTGCACCTGAGCGCATACCCACTGAAGCAATACCGGAACCACCCGCGCAAGCCCTACCGGACGCCCCGGCATCTGATCTTGAGGCGGTAATCAGCGATCAGGAAGTCATTATCGAGTTCGGAAACCGCCGCTATCGTATCCGCGGTCTGGAGAAAAACCGCAGTTATGAAGTCCTCAAGGTCAATGTGCTGGTCAGCAATGAATCGGGCTGCGATGGGCAGGACGCCCAAGTGTCGCGGACGCAGGGATGCGTAGGAGCGATCCACGTCGATACCTTCGATCTGTACAGTGCCAAGCATCGGCAGGGGTTTATCAAGGTGGCGGCGATGGAGCTGGGTGTAGAGGAGCGGGTGATTAAAACCGACCTGGGCCAGGTGTTGCTGAAACTGGAGGAGTTACAAGAACAACAGATCGAAGGCGATAAAACCCCGGCGGAAAAAATACCGGTGATGAGTGAGGCCGAACAACAGGCAGCCCTCTCCCTGTTGCGCGATCCGAAGTTACTGAATCGCATCCTGACCGACTTTAGCCGCTGTGGTGTGGTGGGGGAAGAAACCAATAAGCTGGTCGGGTATCTCGCCGCGAGCAGCCGTAAACTGGATCGCCCTTTAGCCGTCATTATCCAGAGTACCAGCGCTGCCGGTAAATCCTCCTTGATGGACGCTATCCTGAATCTGATGCCCGAAGCGGAGCGGGTGCAGTACTCTGCCATGACCGGCCAATCTCTGTTCTATATGGGCGAGACCAATCTCAAGCATAAGATACTGGCGATAGCGGAAGAAGAGGGCGCGGAACAGGCCAGCTATGCTCTAAAACTGCTGCAATCGGAAGGGGTGATTACCATTGCCAGTACCGGCAAGGATGAGGACAGCGGTGATCTGGTGACCAAGGAATACAAAGTGGAAGGCCCGGTGATGCTGTTCCTGACCACCACCGCAATTGATATCGATGAAGAGCTATTAAACCGCTGTCTGGTGTTAACGGTGAATGAATCGAGAGAGCAGACGAGGGCGATCCACGAGGCCCAGCGCAGACGAAGAACACTGGAAGGATTACAAGGCCAACTGGAAAAGACGCAGCTCGCCCAACTGCATCGCAACGCCCAGCAACTCCTGAAACCCTTAGCCGTAATTAACCCCTATGCGGATCAACTGACCTTCCTGGACGATAAAACCCGCACCCGGCGCGACCATGAAAAGTATCTCACCCTGATCGACAGCATTGCCCTGCTGCACCAGTACCAGCGGGAAGTAAAAAATGTCGAGCACAACGGGCAGGTGATCGAGTATATCGAAGTGCAGTTAAGCGATATCGATACCGCCAATCGACTGGCCCATGAAGTACTGGGAAGAACGCTGGATGAATTACCGCCGCAGACCCGCAAGCTGTTAAAGCTGATCCAGGCGATGGTGACGGAGCAATGCCAGGTGCAAGGTCTCTCACAAACCGATTACCGTTTTAGCCGCCGTGATGTGCGAGAGTTTACGGGCTGGAGTGATGGTCAGCTCAAAATCCACTGTACTCGATTAACTGACCTGGAATACCTGTTGGTACATCGGGGTGGACGTGGTCAGCATCTGGTGTATGAATTGCTGTTTGATGGCGATGGCAGCAATGCATCGCAGTTAATGGGACTCATTGATACGGAAAAACTCGCCTATGACGTGAAAAAGTCAGGGCAAAAAATGCAAAAGGTAGGGCTAAGTCAGGCCCAGGTTAGCCCCAAGTCAGGGCAGGTAAAACCGCTGAAAGGCAATAACGGTAAGGCATTGAAGGAAAGTAGGACGGATATCTCGGAAAGTACTTCCAATGGAAAAAATGCTTCCGGGCCGTACCGTAGTCGTAATGCCCTCCCTTTAGCCGCCCAACCCACCGGCCTATAAATCATGGCCAGAAAAGGCGAGAAACTGCCGGAGGTGATCGGCGATCTGAGCGATCCGGAGAGCTTCGCCAGCCACCTGCGCCGCTTCTATGCCCACTGCCGCGCCCAGGGCTATACCGAACCCACGATTAAAACCTGGACCGCTAACCTGCGTCTGTTTACCCAATGGTGCCTGGACCGGGGATTATCCCAACCCAAGCAAATTACCTATCCCATCCTCACCCGATACCAGCGCTACCTGGTCTATTATCGGCAGACCACCGGCGACCCCTTATCCACCTATACCCAAAGCGTCCGGCTCACCGCGATCAAAAGCTTTTTTAAATGGCTGACCCGAGAGCGCCATATCCTCTACAACCCGGCCAGTGAGCTACAACTCCCCAAAAAACAGCGACGCTTGCCCAAGGAGATACTCACGCCCCATGAAGTAGAGCAAGTGCTTAGCCAGCCGGATACTTCCGAACCCTATGGCCTGAGAGATCGGGCCATTCTGGAAATCCTCTACAGTACCGGGATGCGAAGAATGGAGTTAATTAACCTGACCCTACAGAGCATTGACCAGAGTCGGGGCATTGTCTTTATTAGCCAGGGCAAAGGCCAACGCGACCGCGTTGTTCCGATCGGCGACAGAGCGCTGGACTGGACCCGTAAATATACCGACGATGTGCGCCCGGATCTGATTGCCGGCGAAGACGACTGGACATTGTTCCTCAACCAGTACGGACAAAAACTCTCGCTGGATGCCTTATCACGGCGTGCCAAAGCCTATATCGAACAGGCGGATATCAATAAAACCGGGAGCTGTCATCTGTTCCGCCATGCGATGGCGACCCATATGCTGGAGAACGGGGCCGATATTAGATACATCCAGGAGATCCTCGGCCACAGCAAACTCGATACCACCCAGATCTATACCCAGGTGTCGATTCTCAAACTCAAGGAGATCCACACGGCAACGCACCCGGCGCGGAATAAACCGGGTGCCACCAAAGCTACCGATGAAATATAAAACAAGGAGAGGGTGCAATATACCAATTAATGGTATATCCTTAATGCCTATGAAATGGACGGTCTACCTCACCCGTAAAGCCCACAAGCAACTGGCCAAATTGCCGCAGTCCATACAGGACTTGGCTGATCTGGCCGTCAGCGATCTGGAAGAACAGGGCATTAACCCGCAGGGATGGAATACCCTGAAGACGGATGAGGATGAATACCGTCTGCGCCTGAACTATCGGTACCGGATGCGTTATCGGGTCACCGAAAATCAGGCCATGGAAATTGAAGTATTTTATGTCGGACACCGACGGGAGGCCTACCGATGAGCCAAGCCTTAAAAATCCATCACGACCTGGGAGATGTCGTCTTAACGCCTAACGAGAGCGTGAATAGCGCACGCCTGAAGAAAATGATCCGTTCCACGCTAGACCAATATCTGGCCGAAGACCGTGTGCCGGCCAGGACCATCCACAACGAAGCGAAACAGCGCCACGGCGACGATTACCGAACGTCCGGTTACTATCTGCGCCTGTATCGCCAACGAGCAGAGTTGACCCAGGCCGAGCTGGCCGACAAGACCGGCATTCGTCAGCATCACCTGTCTGAGATGGAACACAACAAACGGCCGCTGGGTAAAGCCAACGCCAAGAAGTTGGCCGACATTCTGGGTTGCGATTACCGGAAGTTGCTCTAGAGAGTTAAGAAGGTGATCCTATGGATAAAAAGTTATTTGATGAATTACTGGCGAGTGTGAAGGAAATGGATCGGATTGCCCGAGGCAAGAGAAAACCCTCACGTCGTGCTGAGTATCCAGAGAAGAGGAGCACTTACCCGCCTGTCCCGGCGCTTGCAATGCCTGCGGGTGTTCACAGCGGCCCGCAGCCGGCAACCGCCGCGCCAGGCTACGCCATGCCATTCTGAGAAAACAAACCGTTCGTTCGAATCCGGTGGTATGGAATAAGGCGGCCGCAACCCCTATGTCCGGTAAGGGGCATTACAGAAAATGGCTCGCAAGCCAAATAGCGGCAAGGTCGCGCATGTCCGGTAATGCGCCTTACCGAAAATAGGCGCTGCCGGTTTTTTTTACCTTCCCCCCTTTAATCCCCCCAGGGGGAATAGCTCCGCAGGCCGGCGCCAGGTGCCCTCGCACCAGCCTGCTACGCATAGGCGGCGGCAAGCCGCCTATCTCTTTATCCTGTGTGGGTCTTCACCTGCGGTCAAGGCCCACACTGCCCACCCGCCACCCTAAAAGCCAAAGCAGCAGCTAAAGGAAAAAGACCAATCCAGCACGGTGCGTCATAACCTCACCCTTGTTAATTTAAAAAGTGCGTCTAGTGAAAATTTTTAGTAGAGTGGTTTTGCCTTAGCGCAATTGCTCTTTAACAGTTTGATGCTGCTGGAAAAATCGCTTCCGGTTATGACGGTCGTGTCGGGGTCAACA